>DATAES010000025.1:0-43982 GCA_036257895.1 Acidimicrobiales bacterium | reverse complement strand
CGATGCTTCGACGACGGCGTCCTGGTGCTGACGTGTGGCCCAGCGGAGGACACGTTGCGACTCGCGCCCGCACTCACCATCTCATCGACCGAGTGGGATCACGGCCTCGACGTGCTGATCAGAGCGATCGATTCGCTTCCTCGAACTGTCTCAGGATCCGCTCGTAGTCGTAGGGCCGCTCGGTCATCGTGACCGAGTCCCATTCGCTCCGAGGCGTCGACACGAAGTCACCGCCGTAGACGTGGATCGCGCCGGTGTGCGACCGGCGCGGGTTCGTCACGGAATGAATGGCGTCGTCGCCCAGCATCAGCACGTCGGTTTCGCGCAACTCTTTGCCTCCAGATGGCGTGATCGTCTCGCCATCACGACGGAAGAAGGCGTTGTCCTCCTGCCCCGCGTAGATCCCGATCGCGGCCCACATCCGATGCTCATGCGGCTGCAACACCATGCCGGGGGCCCAGACGACGTTGAGGATCGTGAGCGTGTCGGAGCGGTGGAGCAAGTTCAGTCCGGCGCGGTCGTGTTCGAGCGCATCGGCGACAGCCGCGGGCTCGGCGACAGTCCGGTCGAGTGCCTCGCGAACGGCGCGCCTCGAATCGTTTTCCTGGAGGGCTTGCTCGCACTCTTTGATGAACTCGTCCAGGTCGAACACTGGCGCACCTCCACAGGAGAACCATGCCAGAGCGCAATCGTGTCACGCCGTACGGCGAGATCATCGTCGCTGCCACGGAGCGTGGTCGCTTCATGGGCAACCGCGGCAGTCTCCACGAGGGCCACGAGATCGTCCGCGCGTGGAACGGCAAGCGGTGGATCACGTGCGTGCTCGAGTATCGGGGCTGGAAAGCGCCCACGTGGGAGGACG
This sequence comes from Acidimicrobiales bacterium, assembly GCA_036257895.1. Classification (GTDB taxonomy): domain Bacteria; phylum Actinomycetota; class Acidimicrobiia; order Acidimicrobiales; family JACDCH01; genus DATAES01. The sequence continues at coordinate 43,120 of DATAES010000025.1, read as the reverse complement.
AGGGCAGGTACACGGCACTGTTCTTCCACGACGAAGCTGTGGCGTTCGCCGCCGGTCACCGCCCGTGCGCGCTGTGTCGCCGTGCGGACTACGAGGGCTACCGCGACGCGTGGGAAGCGGCGCTGGGCGAACGACTCGGGGCCGACGACATGGACACGCGCCTGCACCGCGACCGACTCGACGGACGCAGGAAGCGGCTCCACCCGATGCAGTGGCACGACCTCCCCGACGGAGCGTTCGTCGATCTCGACGGCACGCCGGCTCTCGTGACGGGAAGCCACGTGCGCCCATGGGCACCCGGGGACGGCTACGGACCGCCGATCGTCCGGCCGGCGTCCGGCGTGGCGACAGTGATCACGCCCGCCGCCAACGTCGCGGTCCTCCTCGCCGGCTACCCACAAACGGAAAAGGAGGGAGCGGGGACGAGGTCAGCCCTGCGGCATTTGTGACATGAACTGGTTCAGGTCGAAGTAGTCGCGCCACGCGGTGATCTTGTCGCCGGACACTTCGAAGGTCCCCATCACCGGAAGCTCGATCGACTTCGAAGGGAACGTGAACACGTCGACCCGCTCGGTCATGACCACCGATCCCGCACCGACGATGTTGAGCACGTGGAACTCGATCGACTCGACGCCGCCGGTGAACCCCTCGATCGTCGCTCGGATCGCGTCACGACCGGTCACCGGATCCACGGGGATGTTGTGGTACACGGCGTCTTCCGCGAAGAACTCCAGGATGGCGTCGAGGTCGCCGTTGCTCCACACGGCGCAGAAGTCTCGGACCAGGTCGATGGCGTCGGGCATGTCTGGAAGCTACTGCGCGTGCCAGGCTTCACCCTGATGACGTACGAAGACATCGAGGTGACACGACACGGTGACGTCGAGCTGATCACCCTCAACCGGCCCGACGTGCGCAATGCGTTGCGGTTCCGGACCTACGACGAACTCGAACGGTCCGTCCGCACGACGACCAGTCGCTGTCTGGTGATCACGGGCGCCGACCCAGCTTTTTGTTCCGGCGACGACGTCCGCCAGGTGATGGGCGGCGGCGAGGCGACCCACACCGTCGAGGTCGTGCCGCGGCTCACTCCGGCGGCCGATGCCCTGCTCAACACCGACGTGCCGGTCGTCGCGGCAGTCAACGGCGCCGCGGTCGGCTGGGGCATGGAACTCGCACTGATGGCCGACATCCGCGTCGCGTCCGAGCGGGCGAAGTTCGGCGAACTGTTCGTTCTGCGCGGGTTGTGTACGGACGTCGCCGGCATCGCCCGGCTCGCCAACCTCGTCGGACGCGAGCGTGCCGCCGAGTTGCTGTTCACCGGGGATGTCATCGACGGTGCGTCCGCCGGAGAGATCGGTCTCGTCAGCCGCGTCGTGGCACACGAGGATCTCGTTCCCACCGCGCTCGAGATCGCTGGCCGCATCGCCGCGAATCCGCCGCTCGCGGTGCAAAAGATCAAGCACGGTCTCCGACGTGCGCTCGATCCCGACTGGAACTCGCTCGGCACATGGGTGAGCGAGTCGCTCGCCGAACTGTTCAAGACCGACGATCACCGGGAAGGCGTGAAGGCGTTCCTCGAGAAGCGAGCGCCGAACTACACCGGCCGCTGAGCGGGCGTGCCCTTGGCACCACCCTTCACCACCACGACCGAGTCAGATCCGCCGAACTCGTTCGCTTCGTACGCGTCGGCGTCCCAGGCGTTCTCCCAACGACCATCGCCGAGGTAGTACCTGAATCGGTACGTGCCGGGCGCAAGCTCGACGACGAGTTCGAATGTGCCGTCTGCGCCTCTGGTCATCGGGTGGCTGTCCGTCGACCAGCGGTTGAACTCGCCGACCACCCAGGCCTGCTCCGCTCCCGACTCAGAGGGCAGCCGGAAGGTCACGCCGACCGCGCCATTCTCGCCGTGCTGCTCCATCTGTGCCCTCCTCCCAGCCTTGACCGTCCCCCGGACGTGCCGATTCGTGTGCCCCGCAGATTGCCCCTGAAACGTCGGCGAGTGGCGTCGGGCGGGATGCTCAGGGCGAGGACGGGGCCGTGGCCAGGCCAGACGTGGCCGGCTTGCGGCTGACGACGTGCCAGATCTCCATCGGGCCCTTGCCCTTGATGTCGGCCATACCTTGCGGCTCACACACAAACGCCTCGTCGACGAGCGCGAACGTCGCCCGGGTGATCTGCACCGCGCCGGGGGTGCCGTGGGACTCCATGCGGCTGGCCAGGTTCACGGCGTCCCCCCAGAGGTCGTAGAGGAAGCGCTTCTGCCCGACGATCCCGGCGGTCACCGGTCCGGAGTTGATGCCCACACGGAACTGCAGCCGGCGGCCATTGAACTCTCGCTGTCGCATCAGCTCCTGCACTCGCAGAGCGAAGGCGCACATCGCGGTGGCGTGGTCCGGCCGCGGATCGGGAACACCGGCCGCGACCATGTAGCAGTCACCGACGGTCTTGATCTTCTCGAGGCCGAACTCGTCGACCAGGTCGTCGAAGACGGAGAACACCTCGTTCAGCAACTTCACGACCTCGGGCGGACTCAGTTGCCCCGCCAAGACAGTGAACCCTTGGATGTCGGCAAAGAGGATCGATGCCTCGTCGAACTCGTCCGCGATCGTCAGATCCTGCTCGAGCGCGGCAGCCACGGATTCGGGAAAAACTCGCAGCATCAGTTGCTGGATCTGTGCTCGTTGCGCGCGTTCGACCGCCAGCTTCTGTCCTAGTCCGGCAACGCATTCGCCCAACACGAGACCGGCGATGGCGATGCCACCGCCGACCACGAGCCCACGAGCGAGCGTCACGTCGCCCGCGATGAACGCGGAGACAACGAACAGCGCGACGTAGTAGCTCACGATCAGGCGTCCGCTGCGCGGCGAGGCCGTGAGCACGCCGACCGTCACCGCGCTGGTCATGCACATGAGCAGGAATCCAGGCCACCAGTGCCCGAACGGCTGTGTCGTGGTGAGGTACGCGACCGGTGCCATGACAGCGCCGAACGCGGCTCGCACCAACTCGACCCGGACCGGCCGCCGCCAACGCATCGGCTGCACGCTGATGGCGACGTTGCCGACGAGCAGCACGGCGATCGCGATCACGCCGCCGCCTTTGGCCTCGTCGTTGACATACGCCCTCGTGACGACGGCGAGTGACAACAGGCAGAACGCGACGAGAACGCCGTCGCTCGCCGCGATCACACGCCGCGACGCAGCATCGCCGAACACCGCGCTCGTCACCTCGGGGTCGGACGCGCGCTGCGGCACGTCGTCGATCCCGAGCTTGCTCAACGCCACCGCGCTCGTCATGCGGGTGAGCAGTCTACGGGCGCGCGCCTCGCGGCCTCATGCAAGGCTGACGGCGTGACCGAGCACTTGGCTCACGCGATGATCCTCGAGGAACCGCGTTCGCTCGTTCCCAGGCATCTTCCTGTTCCCGAAGCCGGCGAGAACGACGGCGTGTTGCGGGTCGATGCCTGCGGCCTGTGCGGCACAGACCACGAGCAGTACACCGGTCACATCCGCGCCGGGTTCCCGTTCGTGCCGGGCCACGAGGTGGTCGGTGTGATCGAACAGCTCGGGCGGAGCGCGGCCGAGCGATGGCACGTGGATGTCGGTGATCGAGTCGCGGTCGAGGTGTTCCTGTCGTGCCGAACTTGCGAGGAGTGCCTCGCGGGGCGCTACCGGCGCTGCCTCCATCACGGCTTGTCGGACATGTATGGATTCGTCGACGTCGGCAAGACGCCGGGACTGTGGGGTGGGTACGCGACCCACCTGTATCTCGCGCCCGACGCGATGCTGCTGCCGGTCCCTTCCGGACTCGATCCTGTACACGCGACGCTGTTCAATCCGCTCGGCGCGGGCATCCGGTGGGGCGTGACCGTGCCCGGCACCAAGCCCGGTGACATCGTCGCAGTGCTCGGTCCAGGTGTGCGTGGACTCTCGGCCTGCGCGGCGGCGAAGGATGCGGGCGCGGACCTGGTGCTCGTGACCGGGTACGGACCGCGCGATGCGGAGCGGCTCGAAGTGGCGCGCCGCTTCGGAGCGGACATCACGGTGGATGTCGCCACCGAGAACCCGGTCAAGGCATTGCGCGCCGCAACGGGTGGACGTCTTGCCGATGTCGTGGTCGACGTCACCGCCAAGGCGCCGGCCGCACTTGGCCAAGGTGTCGGCTTGGCTCGCACCGGCGGCACGGTGGTGCTCGCGGGAACCCGCGGCTCCGACGAGACGCCCGGCTTCGCGCCGGACCACGTCGTCTACAAGGAGCTGCAGCTCATCGGCGCGCTCGGCGTGGACGCGAGCGCGTACGCCGAGGCGCTCGATGTGCTCGCGTCCGGCCGGTGGCCGTTTGCCGAGCTGCCGCGGCGCTGCGTCGGCCTCGACGACGTCGAAGACCTCGTGCGCACCATGGCGGGCGAGGGAGATGCAGCTCCGCCCGTGCATGCCGTGGTCATTCCCTCTTGACTGAACGAGTCATTCATTTATAGTTCGAGCCATGGTCCGGACCCGAGCGCCGCGCCGGCTCGAGGAGATCGTCGAAGCGGCGACGCTGGTGTTCCTCGAGAAGGGCTATCGCCGGGCACGCATGGACGAAATCGCCCGCCGGGCCGGTGTGTCGCCCGGGCTCCTCTACTCCTACGCCGAGGGCAAGGAAGCGCTGTTCCAGCTGGCGCAGCTGCGTGAGCTCGGCATCGACATTTCGCAGTCGAAGCTGCCCGTGCCGGCGCCGAGCGTGGACGAGATGCAGTCGGTCGCACGCCGCGCGTTCAAAGAGCTCGTGGCTATGCCCGCGTTGGAGGCGGCCCTGAAGACCGACACGCCGGCCGACATCCACCACGAACTGGCTGCGATCGTCGGCGAGCACTACGAGGGTCTGCACCGGTATCGCCGGTTCGTGCGACTGACCGAACGATCGGCTCTCGACTGGCCCGAGATGTCCGAGCGCTACTACAAGCGGGGCAGGCAGCCCCATGTGCGAAAGCTCGGCTCGTACATCTCCGCGCGCGTCGCGACAGGTCATCTCGCGCCGGTCCCCGATTCGGAGGTCGCCGCGCGCTTCGTGATCGAGACCGTCTCATGGTTCGCGAACCATCGCTACGGCGACTACGACGGCGCGCAGATCGCCGACGACGTGGCGCAGGCCACCGTCGTCCAGCTCGTGACCGCGGGACTCGTGGGCGACAGATGACGCGCGTCGAGTTCGCTCGAACGACGTGGATCGTTGGCGCGATCGTCGTCGTGTTCCATCTCGCGACGGCGCCGATCTACAGCTATCACCGCGACGAGTTCTATTACCTGGCGTCCGGTCGTCGGTTGGCGTGGGGCTATGTCGACCATCCCCCGCTGACGCCCTTCCTGTATCGACTCAGCGACACGTTGTTCGGATCGTCGCTCCTCGGCCTCCGCGTCGTCCCAGCGTTGCTGCACGGTGGCTTGGTCGTGATGACCGCACTGCTGGCGCGAGAACTGGGCGGTGACACCCGCGCCCAGGTCGCTGCCGCGATCGCGGCGGCGGTCGCGCCGATGTTGCTCACGCTCGGACACTTCCTCGGCACGGTCACCCCGGAGGTCCTCATCTGGTGCGCGATCACGCTGTTCGTCATCCGTCTGCTCAACGGTGGTGACCCGAGGCTGTGGCTCGTCGTCGGCGCACTGATCGGTGTCGGGTTGCTCGACAAGTGGACGACAGGCTTCCTGATCGTCGGCCTCGCGGTCGGATTGCTTCTCGTGCCCGAGCGGACGGTGCTGCGGACGCCGTGGTTGCTGGCCGGCATCGCTGTCGCGCTCGTCATCTGGGCGCCGAACCTGTTGTGGCAAGCGCGACACGGATGGCCGCAGTTCGAGGTCGCCGAAGGGCTGCGCAATCCCGGTGAGGCGCTGTTCACCGCGCCCGGCGCGCTGATCCTCTCCGGGGCGGCGATCATCCTCGCCCTGCCGGGGCTGTGGTGGCTGATCCGTTCGCCGGATGCCTCCCACTACCGCTCGCTCGCGATTGCGTTCGGCGTAATCGTCGTGACGGTCACAGTCACACAAGGCAAGCCGTATTACGCGGGTGCGTTCACGCCGGTGTTGTTCGCAGCGGGCGCGACGGCGGCAGTGACCACGTCGACTGGTTGGATTGCGGCAATGGTCGCGTGGGGTGTGCTGAGCGCGCCGCTGGCGATGCCGTTGTTGCCTCTCGGTACGGTCGAGAGCCTTCGCCATGTGAACAAGGAAGTCGCAGAGATGACCGGCTGGCCGCAGATGGTTGCCGCAGTGGACCGCGTGTACGAGCAACACCCGGGCGCCACGATCCTCGCCAGCAACTACTCCGAGGCCGGAATGATCGAACTGCTCGGCGACGACAAGGGCATGCCGCAACCGATCAGCGGCCACATGACCTACTGGTACTGGGGACATCCGAGCGGCAAGTCCGATGAGACGATCGTCATCGGCTACCGAGAGTCGCGGTTGCGTCAGTGGTTCGGCGACGTGCAGCTCGCCACGACATTCCACTCGCCGCATGGCATCCACAACGAAGAGGACGGCACCGACATCTGGGTGTGTCGCGATCAACTCGTCGACTGGGACACACTCTGGCCCCAGATCCGCCACTTCTGAATCAGCGTTGCGTCGAGCGGCCACGGGTACAAAGGCCGCATGGCTGTTTCCGGAACCTTGCCCGCGGTGCGTTCGGAGCAACTCAAGCAGCGTCAGCTCGCGATCACCAAACGGCGGGCGACCGCCATGCTCGCCGCCGTCAGCGTGGTGTTCCTGATCGTCACCATTTGGGGAGGCGACAGCACACTCACTGGCTACGTGCAGGCAACGGCCGAAGCGTCGATGGTCGGCGGACTCGCAGACTGGTTCGCGGTCACCGCGTTGTTCCGCCATCCCCTCGGGATCCCGATTCCGCACACCGCGATCATCGTCGAACGCAAGCAGCAGTTCGGCGAGACGCTCGGAGAGTTCATCCAACAGACGTTCCTCACACGCGACGTGGTGATCGAGCGGATGCGCAGCGCCGGTGTCGTGAAGCGCGCCGCAGACTGGGTGTGCCAGCCCGCCAACAGCGACCGGCTGGCGCGTCATGTGCTCGACAGCGCGGTCGCCCTCGCTGACCTGGTTCGTGACGAGGACGTACACGCAGCCATCGACGGCGTCGTGCGCACACGGATCGAGGCGACGCCGCTCGCGCCACTCGCGGGGCGCTCGTTGCGATTCGCAACCGAGAATGGCCGCCACGAAGAGGTAGTCGACGCCGCGTTGCGCGGACTCGACAAGTACTTGGACGAACACCGCGAGGAATTCCGCGCGCGACTCGCGCAACAGGCGCCGTGGTGGTTGCCAGGCGCCGTCGAGGATCGCCTCTTCGATCGGCTGCTCGAGGGTGTCAGGTCTGTCGTCGACGCGATGGTCGAGGACCCGAACCATGACCTGCGGCGCCAACTCGACGGCCGACTCGCGCAGCTCGCGTTCGATCTCGAGACGTCCCCGGCGCTCCGAGCCCGCGGCGAGCAGATCAAGCGCGAGCTGCTCGACCAGCCCGAACTGCGAGCGTGGACGTCGTCCCTGTGGGGCGACGTGAAGGCGGTCCTGCGCGTCCAAGCCGCCGATCCGGATTCGGAGCTACGGCGGCGGTTGGCCGACGCGTTCCGCGGCGCGGGTACGCGACTGCAGGACGACCCGGTCCTGTCGACCAAGGTGCAAGAAGGCCTCGAAACGGCGGTCGGCTACGTCGCGGAGCACTTCAACGGCGAGATCGCGACCCTGGTGAGCGGCACCGTCGACCGATGGGACGCAGAGGAGACATCCCGCCGGCTCGAACTGCTCCTCGGACCCGACCTCCAGTACATCCGCATCAACGGCACCGTGGTCGGCGGCCTTGCGGGACTCGCCCTCCACGCCATCGCCACGACCCTCTGACCGAGCGAACTGTCGACCGGGAGTTCGTCATCGTGCGGCCGGGAAGAGGCCGGCCTTGCTCAAGAGTCCCGGCACGCGCTTGTCGAGCCTGGCCTCGATCCACGGGACGATGGCGGCGAGACGCTCGAGGTCGAGCCCGGTGTCGATGCCCATGCGTTCGAGCATGAAGGCGAGATCTTCGGTCGGGATGTTGCCGGTTGCGTTCGGCGCGAACGGACAACCACCGATGCCACCGAGGCTGGCGTCGAGCGCATCGACGCCCGCTTCGACCGCTGCATACGCATTGGCGATGCCGGTGTTCCGGGTGTTGTGGAAGTGGGCGCGCAGCGCGACACCGTTCATCACCTCACGCGCGGCGCCGAGACGGTGCGTCACGTCGGTCGGTACCGCGACGCCGATCGTGTCCGCGAGCGCGATCTCGGCTGCGCCCGCAGCCGCGCCGCGCCGCGCCATCGCCGTCACGCGCTCGACCGGCACCTCTCCCTCGTACGGACAACCGAACGCGGTCGAGATCGTCAAGGTCGGGCGGATGTCGGCGTCGATCGCCAACGGCGCGATCTCCTCGAAGACAGCAACGGTCTCGTCACTCGTCGCACCTTGGTTGCGGATCCCGAACGTGTCCGTGGCGACCGCCACGACGTTGATCTCGCGCACCCCCGCGGCCGCAGCGCGCTCGAAGCCACGGCGGTTGAGGACCAGACCGATGTACGTGACATCGTCACGTGACGGCAAGCCCGTGAGCACCACCTCCGCGTCGGCCATCTGCGGCACGCGCGCCGGATTCACAAAACTGCACACCTCGATACGTCGGACGCCCGCCTCGACCGCCCGGTTGATCAGTTCGATCTTCGTGTCCGCGTCGAGGATGACGTCCTCGGATTGCAGTCCGTCACGGGGAGACACTTCGACGATTTCCACGGATCGATTCTGCCTTGACCTCGACTGTGGTGGTCAGTGAAGATGACTGAAAATCATCGAAACAACAGGAGTGTTCGTCGATGTCCATGCGCGTGCTGGCAGATCCGGTAGCCAAGGAGCGGATCCTCCAGTTTCGGTCCGTGCTCGACAGCGGGTTCATCGAGGCCATCCAGCGGCTGCTGGCCAGCGGCGACGACCTCGCGCAGCCGTGCTACTGGGACGGCCCGAAGGCCAAGGAGTTCCAGGGCATCTGGCCCGGGCTGCGCCAATCGCTGCTCGCCAGCCACCGCGACCTGGCCGAGCTCGCCGGCTCGATCGACCAGATCACGACGCAGATCATGATCGCCGGCGGCAGCTGAACTCCGAAGCGCCGAACACGCCGGAAGGTGCCCTTAGGCCCGGTGGCCGAGATCCTCGAGGAGGCCGAGCATGTCGTTGGCGTGCTCTTCCTCGACGGCGAGGATGGTCTCCATGAGATTGCGGGTGGTGGGGTCGTTGTCGTCGAGCCAGTGGATGATTTCGCTGTACGACTCGATGGCGACGCGTTCGGCGACGAGGTCCTCCCGGATCATGTCCGTCAGCGAGTCGCCTTCCACGTACTCTGCGTGGCTTCGTGAGGTGATGCCGTCCGGATTGAAGTTTGGCGCCCCCTGCAACTGCGTGATCCGCAACGCGATCTGGTCGGCATGGCCTTGCTCTTCCGTGGCGTGCTGAAGGAACTCGGCGGCCGCAGCTTCGGCGATGATTCCTCGGGCCATGAAGTAATGGCGCTTGTAGCGCAGGTAGCACACGATCTCCGTGGCGAGTGCCTCGTTCAGCACCTCGACCACCCGCACGCGGTCTGCGCCGTACGCCTCGGTGATCGGGCCCTCCTCGATCTTCGCCCTCGCCCGGTCTCGCAACGTCTGGATGTCAGTCAGGAACTCAGCCACGGGCCCAACGTAGCCCCCTGTCCCACGGTGACCACCCGTTGGTAGGGTCGGGGCCAAGTGGCTGATCCGGCGACGTTCGCGGAACAGGCGATGCCGTTCATGAGTTCGCTCTACGCGGCCGCGCTGCGGATGACCCGCAACGCCGCGGACGCCGAGGATCTCGTCCAGGAGACCTATCTCAAGGCGTACCGCGGGTTCGGCGGCTTCGAGGCAGGCACGAACCTCAAGGCCTGGCTGTACCGGATCCTGACCAATACGTACATCAACACGTACCGGGCCAAGAAGCGCCGGCCCGAGGAGTCAGACCTCGAAGACGTCGAAGACCTTTACCTCTACCGCCGTCTGGGCGGCCTCGAGATCGCATCACTCGGTCGCAGCGCCGAGGAGGACCTGCTCGACACCTACACCGACGAGGAGGTCAAGGCGGCGGTCGAGTCGCTTCCGGAGCAGTTCCGGATGGCGGTGTTGCTGGCCGACGTCGAGGGATTCAGCTACAAGGAGATCGCCGAAATTCTCGACATCCCGATCGGTACCGTCATGAGCCGGCTCCATCGGGGAAGAAAAGGTCTTCAGAAGAAGTTGTGGGAGTTCGCTGTAGAACGAGGGCTCGTAGCGTGAGCATCTCGAGCTCGATCGAGGACACCTGGCATGGCTGAAGGCAACTGCGACGACGCGCTGCACGAGCTCTACCACTTCCTCGACGGTCAACTCGATGACGCGCGCCGGCGGGCGATCCAGCACCACTTGGACGACTGTCCCCCGTGCTACGAGGCCTTCGACTTCGAGGTCGAGTTGCGAGTCGTCATCGCGAGGAAGTGCCACGAGACCGTGCCCGAGCACCTGAAACAGCGGATCGCAGACGCCATCGAGCACGAGACACTGCATCCGGGCAGCGGCTGAGTTCCACCGCTCCGCTGCAGTCCCTTACGATCCCACCCATGTCCCTGGCGGTCATCTGGCACTACTGGATCGGTCTGGTCTTCTTCTTCCTGGCCATTCTCGTCGTCGTCGGCACGGTCGTTGGGTACCTCGTCAAGGTGGAGTCCTTGAAGTATCCGAAGAGCCCCCGCCGGTAGTCTCATCGGGTGACCGATCCCGTCGACTGGGCCCTCGCACAGCGCATCGCCGTACGCGTCAGTGGCCGCGAGCCGTTCGCGGAGTCGTATCACTACTCCTCCCTCGAGCCCGACTTCATCGAGCTCACCGCCGAAGCCGAGGACCTCGTCTACGAAGCGACCGGTCTGCGTTCGCTCGTCGGTCCCGCTCGGGCGCGTGTCACCGACCGCGCCGGCTGGATCGGCGCGAACGTCGCATCGTTCTCCCGGCTGCTGCGTCCGCTCACCGAACGGCTCGGCGAACGGGTCGGCGAGGGCGCGCTGGCGCCTCTGGCGCGGCGCGCGACGGGCGCCGAGCTCGGTTTGATCCTCGGCTGGATGAGCACGCGGGTGCTCGGCCAGTACGACTTACTCGTCATCGAGGAGGAGAACCCCGACGACCAGGACGTCGTCTACTACGTCGGCCCGAACGTGATCGCGCTCGAGAAACGCTTCGCCTTCCCCCCTCGTGAGTTCCGGTTGTGGCTCGCACTGCACGAGGTGACGCATCGCGCGCAGTTCACGGGTGTGCCGTGGCTGCGTCCGCACTTCCTCTCGCTGGTCGAGCGCAGCCTGGACGCGGTCGATCCCGATCCAAAGCGTTTCGTGAACGCGTTGCGTCGTTGGGTGGAAAGTTCACGCGAGGGCAAGAATCCGCTCGAGGACGGTGGCCTCGTCGCTCTGCTCGCCAGCCCGGAACAGGGTGAGGTTCTCCGCTCGATCAGCGGGATGATGAGCCTGCTCGAAGGACACGGCGACGTCACGATGGATCGCGCCGGCCAGGGCCGCATCCCGAGTGCCGAGCGCTTCAGCCGCGTCTTGCACCAACGGCGTCGCACGGGCAGTCCCGGCATCAAGTTCCTGCAGCGTCTGCTCGGCCTCGAGGCCAAGTTCAACCAATACGAGCAAGGTGAGCGCTTCATCCACGCGGTCGAGACCGTCGGTGGTTCCGAGTTGCTGAACCGCGCGTTCGAGGCACCGGAGAACCTTCCGGATCTCGACGAGATTCGCGACCCGGACGCGTGGATTCGCCGGGTCGGGGCCGGGGCGGCCGTAAAGGTGTGACGACGATGGCCACCGTCCTGGTCGTCGACGACGAGCCCGACATCCGGCTGCTGACGAAGTTGAACCTCGAGCGCGACGGCTACACCGTCGTGACCGCATCGAACGGCGAGGAAGCACTCGACGCGGTGCGAGTGGCACCGCCGGACCTGATCGTGCTCGACGTGATGATGCCGGGAGTCGACGGCTGGGCGGTGCTCGAGCAGCTGAAGAGCGCGCTCGACAAGCCGGTCACCGAGATACCCGTCATCCTCGTGACCGCGCTCGGCGCGCCGATGGACCGCGTGAAGGGTGGCATCGAGGGTGCGGTGCGGTACCTGACGAAGCCGATGGACCTCGAAGCCCTGCGTTCTGCGGTGGCCGAAGCGCTCGCAAAGCCGGAGCCACCACAGCGACGCAAGGCCCAGCACCACGCGCTCGAGATGCTTGCTCGCATCGAGCGCAACGCGGCTCCCTTGGAAGTCAGCGCTGCGCCCCGACCGCGGTTGAGCGCGCTCGAACACGAACGTGAAGTAGCGCGATCCGACCAGCAGGACACGGCAACGATCAGCGAAGACCGCATCGGCTCACTCACCGACAAGCAGCGACACCTACTTCGAGTTGTGTCGGTTGCGCCGACCGTCATGGAGGCGGCGGGTGAGCTGAGCGTGAGCCGATCCAACGTCTATGCGAGCCTGCGTCGAATCAATCGAAAGCTGGGCACGCGATCGGTGCGCGAGCTACTCGACATCGTCCGCTCGGGAGACGTGAAGATCTGACCGGACGACGACTGCCACAGGAGCTGCTGGGCCGCTGCACGTTTCCCGCACCAGGTACGCCGGTGACGTGCGCGGTCTCCGGCGGCCCCGACTCGATGGCGTTGCTCGCGCTCGCGACGGCGGCCGGCTGCGCGGCGACGGCGATCCATGTCGACCACGGTCTTCGCCCAGGATCCGCCGCCGAGGCGGATGTCGTCGCCGGGGCAGCAGCTCGCTTGGGTGCCGCATTCGAGAGCCGCGTCGCCGTGGTCGAGGCCGGATCCGATCTCGAGGCTCGTGCCCGCGCGGCCCGCTACGCGGTGCTGCCGTTCGACACGTTGACCGGACACACGGCGGACGACCAGGCCGAGACCGTCCTGCTCAACTTGCTACGCGGTGCAGGTCTCGACGGTCTCCGAGGAATGGGAGTCGCGAACCGGCCTCTCCTCGCGTTGCGTCGGACAGAGACGCGCGCGCTCTGCGCCGCGCTCGACCTCACCGTCGTCGACGACCCCTCGAACCGTGACCCGTCGATTCGGCGCAACCGCGTACGTCACGAGTTGCTGCCGTTGCTCGATGCAATCGCCGAGCGTGATGTCGTGCCTGTTCTCACTCGCCAGGCACGGTTGCTCGGCGACGAGGCGGTCGTGCTCGACGAGCTCGCGAGCGCGCTCGATCCGTCCGACGCGCGCCTGCTTGCAGTCGCCCCGGCCGCGCTGGCGCGGCGCGCAGTGCGCGCATGGTTGCGGTGCGAGACCGATGCCGAGCACCACCCTCCTGACGCTGCCACCGTGGAACGTGTGCTGGCGGTCGCGAGAGGCGAAGCAAAGGGAACCGACGTCGGAGGCGGCCGACGTGTCACCCGCTCACAGGGCCGGCTGCTGCTCACGGTACGGTCTGCGAGAGCATGAGCGAGCAGAGCGAGCGCAGCCCTCGAGGAAGCATGAGCGAGCAGAGCGGGCGCGTGGGCGAGGTCGTCGTCACGGAGGACGAGCTGCGGTCCCGCATCGGTGAGCTCGGCAAGCAGATCACTGAGGACTACGAGGACCGCGCCCCGCTGCTCGTGGGTGTGTTGAAGGGCGCATTCGTGTTCATGAGCGACCTTGCGCGGCAGATCGACTTGCCGGTCGAAGTCGACTTCATGGCGGTCGCGTCGTACGGAAGCTCGACGAAGACGAGCGGCATCGTCCGTATCGTCAAGGATCTCGACATCGACCTGACCGGCCGCGACGTGCTGCTCGTCGAGGACATCGTCGATTCCGGGCTCACCTTGCGATGGCTGCGACGCAACCTTCTGACGCGTTCGCCGGCCAGCCTGGAAGTGTGCGCGCTGCTGGTGAAGACCGGTTTGCAACGGGAGGACCCCGACCTCAAGTACGTGGGCTTCCACATCCCGCCCGACTTCGTCGTCGGTTACGGCCTCGATGTGGGCCAACGGCATCGCAACCTGCCCGAGGTCAGGCTCTGGCTCCCGTGAACGGGAACGGTGCCACCCCCGACCGGTAGCCTCTTTCGAGCGTGAAGAAGCGTCTCGGCCGTCCCCTCGTTCTGTACCTCGCGCTTGCGATCGTGGTGCTGGTCATCGGCGCTGTGTGGCTGCGGAGCGGGAGCAGCCCGAAGAAGATCTCCCTCGACGAGTTCCAGCGCCAAATCGCGTCCGGCAACGTCGCCGAAGCGACGCTGAAGGATCACGATCACGTCATCAACGGCAAGTTGACGGACGGCACGTCGTACACGGTCAGCTTCCCGCAGGAGTACGGAGACGAGCTGACCAAGCAGCTCACCGACGCCAACGTGAAGCTGAACGTCGACCAGCAGAAGGAGTCGCTCTGGGTCTCGCTGCTGTTCACGTTGTTGCCGGTGCTGCTGTTGTTCGGGCTCTTCCTGCTGCTGATGAACTCGATGCAGGGCGGCAATCGCGTCTTGAACTTCGGCAAGGCCAAAGCCAAACAGCACGGGGACACCAACGTGAAGGTCACCTTCGCGGACGTCGCCGGTTGTGATGAGGCGGTCGAGGAGCTCCAGGAGATCAAGGAGTTCCTCGAGAACCCGACTCGGTTCCAGTCGATGGGAGCGAAGATCCCCAAGGGCGTGCTGCTGTACGGACCACCCGGTACCGGCAAGACGTTGCTCGCTCGCGCCGTCGCCGGTGAGGCAGGCGTTCCGTTCTTCTCCATCTCCGGTTCGGACTTCGTCGAGATGTTCGTCGGTGTCGGGGCCAGTCGCGTGCGCGATCTGTTCGACCAGGCAAAGGCAACGGCTCCGGCGATCGTCTTCGTCGACGAGATCGACGCGGTCGGCCGTCACCGAGGCGCTGGCCTGGGAGGCGGACACGACGAACGCGAGCAGACGCTCAACCAGTTGCTCGTCGAGATGGACGGGTTCGATCCTCGAAGCGGCGTGATCCTGATCGCAGCAACCAACCGTCCCGACATCCTCGATCCCGCGTTGCTCCGTCCCGGCCGCTTCGACCGGCAGATCGTCGTCGACCGTCCGGACATCGCCGGCCGCAAGGAGATCCTCGAAGTCCATGCGAAGGGAAAGCCGCTGGCGGAGGGTGTCAACCTCGAGCTGCTGGCGAAGCGCACGCCGGGATTCACAGGGGCCGACCTTGCCAACCTCATGAACGAGGCGGCGTTGCTGTCGGCCCGCCGCGATCTCGAGCGCATCGGGATGATGCAGCTCGACGAGGCCATCGACCGCGTGCTCGCCGGTCCGGAGCGTCGCAGCCGGGTGATGAGTGAAGAGGAAAAGCGCGTCATCGCGTTCCACGAGGCCGGTCATGCACTCGTGGCGCATGTTCTTCCCGAAGGCGACGACGTCCACAAGGTCTCGATCGTCGCTCGCGGCCGCGCGCTCGGTCTCACCTGGTTCCTGCCTGAAGATCGATACACGCACAACAAGGCGCAGCTCCGCGCCCAGATGGCGTCCGCCCTCGGCGGGCGATCATCAGAGGAACTCGTGTTCGGCGAGGTGACGACGGGCGCGGCGAACGACATCGAGAAGTGCACGGAGATCGCCAAGGCGATGGTCACGCAGTACGGCATGAGCTCCGCACTCGGGCCGCGGAAGTTCGGCCACGAGCAAGGTGAGGTCTTCCTCGGCCGCGATGCCGCCCATCAGCGCGACTACTCGGATGACATCGCGGCGCAGATCGATGCCGAGGTCAACGCGCTCATCGATCGGGCCCACGACGAGGCGCTCGCCATCCTCGTCGCCCATCGCGACACACTCAATGCGCTCGCGAACGCGCTCATCGATCGTGAGACCGTCGAGGACGTCGAGTTGGCCGAGCTGTTCAAGGACATCGGCACCTGGCCGGGCATGGACGATCTCGACCCCACGCCGCAACCGGTCGACGAGCCCTCGTCGACGATCCCGCTCGTGATCCCCGTGCCGCGCCCGGTGGCGGTTGCGCCAGCTGAGACGGTGCACCCGAAACCGTGGACGCGGATCGGACGCGCCTGGCGGCGGGCGCCGCGGCCGGGAACGACGACGTGACCGACGGCGACGGGCTCACCGATGACGGCAGCATCGACCATGTCCGCATCGAACGCGCAGTCCGCGAGATCCTCATCGCGATCGGCGAAGATCCGGATCGCGACGGACTGCTCGACACGCCGTCGCGTGTCGCGCGGATGTACGGCGAGATCTTCGCCGGTCTGCACGATGATCCCTCGTCGTATCTGAAGACGACCTTCGAGGCCGACCACGACGAGATGGTGATGGTGCGGGACATCCCGATGTACTCGGCTTGCGAGCACCACCTGCTGCCGTGGATCGGCAAGGCGCACGTCGCGTACATCCCGAACGACGACGGCCGCATCACCGGGTTGTCCAAGCTGGCCCGGCTCGTGGACGCCTACGCCAAGCGCCCCCAGGTGCAGGAACGTCTCACGTCCCAGATCGCGGACGAGCTCGATCGCAGCCTCGAGCCGCAGGGCGTGATGGTCGTGATCGAAGCCGAACACCTCTGCATGACGATGCGGGGCATCCGCAAGCCCGGCTCGACCACGGTCACGTCGGCCGTGCGCGGCCTGTTCCGCCGCAGCGTCGCCACCCGTGAGGAAGCCATGAGGTTCCTCACGGGGCGCTGACCCGTCGTTTCGGCGTTCATCACCCACATCGGGTGTGGGTGATCCACGCCAGAATGAGTGAGGATGAGCGCGACGACTGCACGACCGATGGTCATGGGTGTCGTCAATGTGACGCCCGACTCGTTCTCCGACGGCGGCTTGTATCTCGATCACGACGCCGCGATCGCGCATGGTCTCGAGATCGTCGCCGAGGGCGCGGACGTGGTGGATGTCGGCGGCGAGTCCACCCGTCCCGGCGCCGCGCCCGTGCCGGTCGAAGAGGAATTGCGGCGCGTCGTGCCCGTGGTCGAAGCGCTGGCCTCACGCGTACGAGTCTCCATCGACACCCGCAAGCCGGAGGTGGCCGAAGCGGCGATAGCGGCGGGCGCGACCCTGGTCAACGATGTGTCCGCATCGCTCCACGAGGTCGCTGCCGCGGCGGGAGGGTCGGTGGGGTGGGTCGCCATGCACATGCTCGGCGACCCGCGCACGATGCAAGCGAACCCGGTCTATGACGACGTCGTCGCGGACGTGCGCGGGTTCCTGGTGGACCGCGCCGACGCCGCCTCGGCGGCCGGCGTGCAAGAGGTTTGGATCGACCCCGGCATCGGTTTCGGGAAGACGCCGTCGCACAATTGGTCCCTTCTGCGGCATCTCGACGCGCTCGTGGCGACGGGCTATCCCGTCGTCGTCGGAACCAGCCGCAAGCGGTTCCTCGGTTTGATCACGGCGACCGCCGATCGTGGTCGCGAGGGCGATCTGTCGCCGGTCGAAGACCGGCTCGAAGCGTCGGTCGCGACCGCAGTCTGGGCGATGGTGCAAGGCGCGCGCATGGTGCGGGTGCATGATGTGCGGGCGACGGTGCACGCCGCCACGGTGGTCGCCGGGTGACGAAGAGGAGGGCCTCGTGCCGGGGATGAAGGGCAAGTGGGCCCAGGGCATCGAACCCCGCAACTTTGCGTGGGTGGTCAAAGACAAGCTGGCGGTGTGCGAGCGTCCGGGCGGTTACGGCGCCAACCACCGGCGCGTCCGCCGTCAGGAGGAGATCATCTGGATCCGCGAGCAGGGTTTCACGTGCGTGATCTCGCTGATCCCGTCGCCGCACAACCTCCACAACTACGACGAGCTCGGCGTCACGTGGCGCCACCGACCGTTCGCCGCACACGACGACGAGCAGAAATTCGTGGCCGGTTTCTTCCCCGAGCTTCGAGGCATGCTCGCCGAAGGCCAGAAGGTGCTGATGCACCAAGACGAGCTCGGCGACCGCGTGTCCGGCCTCATCGCCGGGTTCCTCCTCTGGTCGGGCATGGTCGACCACGGTCCGCATGCGATCTCGATCACCGAGCAACTCGTGCATCGTCAGCTCGGTCCGCAGGGCCGCCAGCTCGTGACGATCGCGCAGGAGCTTCCGAAGCCAGAGTGACCGACCGGATCGAACTCCGTGGGCTCGTCGCGTCGGGGTACTGCGGGGCGCTGCCGGAAGAGCAGCAGCGTCCGCAGCCACTCGAAGTCGACATCGATCTCCATCTCGATCTCGCCGCCGCGACTCAGAGTGACGCGCTGACCGACACCGTCGACTACGGAGCGCTGTGCGCCATGGTCGAGCGCGTGATCGTGACCGAACGGTTCACGCTGCTCGAGCGGCTGGCGGAGCGGGTCGCGGAGGTCTCGCTGGCGGACGATCGCGCGACTGCGGTGTCGGTCACGGTGCGCAAGTTGCGTCCTCCGGTGTCACAGCAACTCTCGACTGCCGGCGTCCATCTCGAGCGGTCGCGGTGACCGCGGGGATGCAGGCCGCGCCCGGGCCTCGACGAGTGCTGCTCGGGCTCGGGTCGAACCTGGGCGATCGCCGTCGGACGCTGAGGGAAGCGATCGAGTCGTTGCCGGGCGTCGTCGCGGTCTCCGGTCTGTACGAGACCGATCCCGTAGGCGGTCCGTCGGGACAGGGGCCGTACCTGAACCTCGTGGTCGCGATCGAGTCCGATGCGTCGCCTCGTCAGTTGCTGGGCATGTGCCATCGCATCGAGTCAGCGGCGGGGCGCGTGCGGGTCGAGCGCTGGGGACCACGCACCCTCGACATCGACATTCTCTGGATCGACGGCGAGACCATCGACGAACCGGACCTGTCGGTTCCCCATCCGCGGATGTTCCAGCGCAGGTTCGTGGTCGTGCCGTTGCACGACGTGGCCCCTGATCTGTTGCCGCCGGACTGGGAGGACGTCGACGGGTGGGTGAACCCCGTCGAACCGTTGTAGATCGATGGCGACGACACGAATCGTCGGCCGAGGCCGAGCGGGTGGCGCGCTAGCAGGTGCGCTCCGCTCGATCGGATGGCACGTCGAGCTCGTCGGGCACGATGGGACTGCGACCGCGGCGCAAGGCGTCGACCTGCTCGTGCTCGCAGTACCGGATGCGGTCGTGGCCGGCGTGTCGAGAGCAGTCGAGCCCGTCGACTCGACTGTCGTCGCGCACATGGCGGGGTCGTTCGGGCTCGACGTCTTGGCGCCGCATGCCCGGCGCGCATCCATTCACCCGCTTGTCGCCCTACCGAACGCGGAGCTCGGCGCGCGACGTATCGCCGGTGGCGCATGGTTCGCGGTCGCGGGCGACCCGATCGCGACAGAGGTCGTGCTCGCGCTCGGCGGTCGGGCTCTGACCGTCGACGACGACGACCGGGCTGCATACCACGCCGCCGCGGTCATCGCGTCGAACCACGTCGTCGCGTTGCTCGCGCAAACCGAGCGGGTTGCGGCCAGCGCCGGTGTGCCGCTCGAGGCATACCTGGATCTCGTGCGCGCAACGATCGAGAACGTTGCGGAACTCGGGTCTCGTGCCGCGTTGACCGGACCGGCCGCTCGCGGCGATGCCGCGACGATCGCCCGTCACCTCGAGGCACTTTCGAACGAGGATCGCGCGCTCTACGAGATGCTTTCGGAGGCCTGCCGGAGACTGGCGGCGTGCGAGTCCTAGAGACGATTGCCGAGACGCGGGCCGCGCTCGACGCCGCGCGTCGCGACGGCAAGTCGATAGGGCTCGTTCCGACGATGGGGTACCTCCACGCGGGCCACCTCTCGCTGATGCATCGGTCGGCGGCTGAGCGCGACGTCACGGTCGTCACCGTCTTCGTCAATCCGTTGCAGTTCGGAGCAAACGAGGATCTCGCGTCCTATCCGCGCGACTTCGAACGGGATGCGGCGATGTGCGACAACGCCGGTGTCGACATCGTCGTGCACCCGTCCGTGGACGAGATGTACCCCGCGGGCCTGCCGTTGCTCACGACGATCACCGTGGACGAGATCTCCGCGGCGATGGAAGGCGCGTCGCGCCCGACCCACTTCGCGGGCGTCGCCACGGTCGTCGCCAAGCTGTTCAACATCGCCGGCATGTGCCGCGCCTATTTCGGTGAGAAGGACTGGCAGCAGCTTGCGGTGATTCGGCGCATGGCTGCGGACCTGTCGTTTCCTGTCGAAGTTGTGGGATGTCCCACGGTGCGCGAGGTCGACGGCCTCGCCATGTCGAGTCGCAACGCTTACCTCGCGCCCGACGAGCGGGCCGCGGCGCCCGTGCTCCATTGGGCCCTGGTGGCCGGCGCCGCCGCCATCGCAGCCGGCGAACGCGACCCCACCCGGGTCCGAGCGCTCGTGACCGAACTGATCGAGGCAGAACCACTGGCCGAGCTCGACTACGCCGAAGTGGTGGACGCCCGGACCCTTCGCGGGGTCGACCCGCTAGCAGGCGAGGTCCGGCTGCTTGCTGCAACCCGGTTCGGACGTGCCAGACTCATAGACAACGAGGGGGCGACCATCCCGGCGCCCACCTAGCTCCTAGGAGGACATCGTGCGTCGTCGCATGATGAAGTCGAAGATCCACCGCGCCACCGTCACCGACGCGAACCTGGACTACATCGGCTCGATCACCATCGACCGAGACCTGATGAGGCAGGCCGATCTGCTCGAGTTCGAGCAGGTCGCCGTCGTCGACATCGACAACGGTGCTCGTCTCGAGACCTACGTCATCGAAGGCGCGCCGGGCTCCGGTGAGATCTGTCTCAACGGTGCCGCCGCTCATCTGATCCATCGTGGCCACAGGGTGATCATCATCAGCTACGGGGACTACGACGACGCGGAGTTGGCCGCGGGACACGAGCCGACGATCGTGCACGTCGACACCGCCAACCGACCCATCTCCGAAGCGCTCGCCCGCCGTCTCGCAGGCGACCGCGTCTACACCGAGATCGACGCGCTCGTCGGGTAGGCCCGCTCGATCGCCGCGTCGGCGACGTTCGGCCACCGAGGCGTCGACGGCACAATCGCCCGCCACGAGACTCATGCTCGCGGCGTAGGTTCAAGCCGTGGCTTCGCTGCCGCTCGATCTGCTCGTGCTCGGTTCCGGCGTGGCCGGGTTGTCCGCGGCGGTGCGTGCGGCGGAGACGCACGGCATGCGCGTCGGTGTGTTGACGAAGGCGGAGTTGCATCAGGCGACGACCCGATGGGCACAAGGCGGCGTGGCCGCGGTGCTGGGTGGCGGCGACCCTGACTCGACGGACCTCCATCTCGCAGACACGCTTGCGGCAGGAGCGGGGCTGTGCGATGCGGACGCGGTACGCGTCCTGGTCGACGAAGGCCCGAGTCGGGTCAACGAGCTGATCTCGCTCGGTGCCACCTTCGATGTCGACGAGCACGGCCGACTCGCGCTCGCCCGCGAGGGCGGGCACTCGAAGGCTCGGGTGGTGCACGCCGGCGGCGCGGCAACCGGCGCGGAGATCGAGCGGGCGCTGGTGGAAGCAGTGCGCAGCACGGCGGCCGCGACCTACGAGTCGTGGTTCGCCCTGGACCTCATCGTGGAGGACGGCCGCTGTCGCGGTGTGGTCGCAGTCGACGACTCGGGCACGCGGGTGGAGGTTCGGTCGTCCAACGTGCTCATCGCAACCGGTGGCGCGGGACAGCTCTTCGCCGTCACGACCAACCCAGCGGAGGCCACGGGCGACGGCATCGCCATGGCACTACGCGCCGGCGTGGCCATCGCCGATCTGGAGTTCGTCCAGTTCCACCCGACGGCGTTGCACCACCCCGCCATGCCCCGGCCATTGCTCTCAGAGGCCCTTCGTGGACACGGTGCGTTGTTGCGCGACGCGCATGGCGAACAGTTCGTCGACGAGCTGTTGCCGCGCGACAAGGTGTCGCGTGCGATGACGGCACAGATGCTCGATCAAGGCGTCGATCATCTCTGGCTCGACGCCACGCAGCTCGAGCGGTTCGACGAGCGCTTCCCGACGATCGCAGCCGCGCTGCGCGACGTCGGCCTGGATCCATCCCACGACTGGCTCCCGATCGCGCCCGCCGCGCACTACTCGTGCGGCGGCGTCGTCGCCGACCTCGACGGCGCCTCGTCCTTACCCGGCCTGTGGGTCGCAGGCGAGGCGGCGTGCAACGGCGTCCACGGCGCCAATCGCCTCGCGTCGAACTCACTGCTCGACGGCATGGTGTTCGCCCCACGGGTCGTCGAAGCCATCGAGAAGGGAAAGGAAGCACCGGAGCCGACAGGCGCGATGCGCGCCGTGCTCGGTGACATCGAGGGAGGAACGGGTCTCCCCGGCCGACGCCTGCCCGTCGCGATCGATTGGGACGACCGCGCGCCGCTCACACGTCCCGAGTTGCAGAGCGCGATGACGCGGTCTGCCGGCGTCTTGCGGTCTGCCTCGTCGCTGGCGGAGGCGGCTGCGCTCGCACGACGGGCTGTCGGAGGCGATGGGGTGGACGGGAACGAGCTGCGCAATCTGGCGACGGTCGCGCAAGCCCTGATCGCCGCAGCAATCGCCCGCGAGGAGAGCCGAGGCGCGCACACCCGTACCGACTTTCCCGCCACGAGTGACCGTTTCAGGCTGCGGTTGGTGTCCTGATCGCCCGAAATCCGGGCGCACCAACATTCGCCTCAGCGCCGATCGTGTTGCGCGGCTTCGGCTTCTTCGACCGGGTCGAGGGGCCGGGCCGCAAGGTCGATGGCCGCCCACGTCGACTTGGCATACGGGTACAGCAGCAGGGGACAGAGGATGGCGATGGCTGCTCCTCCCACGAGCCACGGAACGAGCGACACGTCGCCGTCGTTGGCCACCGCGAACAACAGGAACGCAAAGATCTCCACGACGAGCAGGAGCCCGGTCACGCAGTAGTTCACCAAGTAGACGCCGGTGAAGAAGCCCTCCTCGCGCTCGAACTTGTAGCCGCACCGGGGGCAACGTTCGTGCAGTTGGAAGAAGCTCCGGAAGATGCGCTTGGCACCGCATCGCCCGCATCGTCGCCGCAGGCCCCGCCCGACGATCGTGCGAACCGGAGCCCGCTCCATCGCATCAGGCTAGGAGCGCGACTCTGCCGTTTGGCAGGCTGGAGCGGTCATGCACGATCCGCTCGGTCCACCGGTCGCGTCCGTCCGTGCTGCGGTAGCCCGCGCTCTCGACGAGGATCTCACGCCGCTGGGCGACATCACCTCCGCGTTGCTTCCGCCTGACCTGCACGCCTCGGGCGACTTCGTTGCCCGGTCGCCCGGCGTCCTCGCCGGCGTTGCGTGCGCAGCGGAGGCATTCGCACAGATCGACCCTTCGGTCGTCGTCACGTGGTTCGCGGGCGACGGCGACGACGTCGATTCGAAGCAGGTGCTCGGCCGGGTGCACGGCCCGCTGCCGTCGATCCTCACCGCCGAGCGAACCGCGCTGAACTTCCTGTGCCATCTCTCGGGCGTCGCGACGCAAACACGGAGGTTCGTCGACGCCGCTCGCGCGTCTGGCGGGCAAGCCCGCATCTGGGACACGCGCAAGACGACACCCGGCCTGCGGTCGCTCGAGAAGGCGGCGGTGCGATCCGGCGGAGGCTCGAATCATCGCGGCAACTTGTCCGACTGGGTGCTGCTGAAGGACAACCACCTCGTGCATCTGAGCATCGAAGACGCCGTCGTGAAGTCGAGACGGACCTGGCCGGCGCGCACGGTGCACGTGGAGTGCGATCACCTCGCACAAGTCGAACGCGCGCTCGCCGCTGGAGCAGACGCGCTGTTGCTCGACAACATGACCCCCGATGAGGTTCGGCGGTGTGTTGACGCGGCCGAACGACATGCGGAATCGCACGGCGGTCGCCGTCCACTCCTCGAAGTGAGCGGCAACGTGACGCTCGAGACAGTCGGTGGCTACGCCACGACCGGCGTCGACTGCATCTCGTCGAGCGCTCTCACACAGAGCGCGCCTGCACTCGACATCGGGTTGGACATCGAGGTCGCTGCGTAGTGCTGCTCGCCATCGACGTCGGCAACACACAGACGGTCATCGGGTTGTACGGACTCGACGACGGTCGCGAACCGCACGGCACGGGGGCCGAGCGTGACCTGCTCGACCACTGGCGCATCGCGACGTCCGCGGAGCGCACGTCCGACGAGCTGGCGCTGCTCGTGCAGGAGTTCCTCGGCTTCCACGGCTTCAGCTTCGACGAGGATGTGGACGGTGTGGCGCTGTGCTCGTCGGTGCCGAGCATCACCGCAGCCGTGCGCGAGATGTGTGAGCGCTACTTCGGGTTCAACGCGATCGTCGTCGAACCGGGCGTGAAGACCGGGATGCCGATCCTCTACGACAACCCGAAGCAAGTCGGACCCGATCGCATCGCGGACGCAGTCGCCGCCTTCGATCTCTACGGCGGTCCCACGATCGTCGTCGACTTCGGTACTGCGACGACGCTCGAAGCGATCTCGGGCAAGGGTGAATATCTCGGTGGTTCGATCCTTCCCGGCATCGAGGTCAGCCTCGACGCGCTGTACGCGCGAGCCGCCGCGCTCTTCCGTGTCGAGCTGGTCGAGCCCCGCAGCGTGATCGGCAAGAACACGACCGAGTCGATCCAGTCGGGCGCCGTCTATGGGTTCGCCGCGCAGGTCGACGGGATCTGCGCGCGGATGGTGAAGGAATTGGGCGAGGCGACTGTGGTCGCGACAGGCGGGCTCGCGGGGCTGATCTCTCCGTTCAGCGAAGCGATCCACTACCACGAGCCTTGGCTCACGTTGCATGGTCTGCGGTTGATCTTCGAGAAGAACCGCCCGTGAGCGACATTCCCTACCGCTACGAACGCGACACCTCCGCCGCTGCGCTGCGCGATGACTTCGACGGCCTCGCGCCCGGCACTGAAACAGACCGGGTCGCGACAGTCGCGGGACGTCTGATGTTGCGTCGGGTGCAAGGCAAGCTCGCGTTCGGAACGTTGCAAGACTCGACGGGGCGCATCCAGTTGTTCGCCACTGCACAAGCCACGCCGGAGTTCGACCGCTTCTGTGCGCTGTCGCTCGGCGACTGGATCGGTGTGCGCGGGATCGTGATGACCACGAAGCGAGGCGAGCTCTCGGTGCGGGTCGACGAGTGGACGTTGCTCGCCGAAGCGCAGCGGTCGTTCCCCGACAAGTGGCACGGCATCACCGACACCGACACGAGATACCGTCAGCGCTACGTCGACCTCTGGGTGAGCGACGACGTCCGCCGGACATTCGAGCTTCGAAGCAGGCTCGTGTCGTTCATGCGCCGCTGGCTCGAAGCGCGTGGTTTCATCGAAGTCGAAACACCGATCCTGCAACCGTTGCCGGGAGGCGCGTACGCGAAGCCCTTCGTCACCCACCACAACGCACTCGACATGGACGTGTACTTGCGAGTGGCGCCCGAGCTCTATCTCAAGCGGTTGATCGCCGGTGGCTTCGAGAAGGTGTTCGAGATCGGCCGTGTCTTCCGCAACGAGGGCCTCGGCTATCGCTGGAACCCGGAGTTCACCATGCTCGAGCTGTACGAGGCCTATACCGACTACGGCGACATCATGCGGCTCACCGAACAATTGATCGCCGACGCGGCCAGCGAACTGTGCGGAGGGACCAAGTTGCGGTATCTCGACCGGGATCTGGACCTCACTCCTCCGTGGAGACGAGCGACCATGACTGAGCTCGTCAAGGAGCACGCCGGCATCGACGTGGATCTCGACACGCCCATCGACCAACTGCGGTTGCTGTGCGACCAGCGCGAGATCCCGTGGCGCGAGGACGATGGCCCCGGCAAGCTCGTGCTCGAGCTGTACGAGAAGACGACGGAAGCCGAGATCTGGGGTCCTGTGTTCGTGTGTGACTATCCGAAGGAGGTTTCGCCGCTGGCGCGGGATCACCGCACTCGACCGGGTTACGTCGAGCGCTTCGAGCCGATCATCGCGGGCCGCGAGATCGGCAACGCGTTCAGCGAGCTCAACGATCCCGTCGAACAGCGACTGCGGCTCGAAGAACAGGCGCGCCAGCGTGCCGCCGGCGATGAAGACGCGATGACCCTCGATGAGGATTATGTGCGTGCGCTCGAGTACGGCTTGCCGCCCACCGGCGGCCTCGGCATCGGCATCGACCGCGTGACGATGATCCTCGCCGACGTGCCCACGATCCGCGACGTGATCCTCTTTCCGACGTTGAGGCCGGAACAGGGGAGTTAGTCGAAGTGCGTGTTCTCGTCACAGGTATGGGCGGTGACATCGGAATCCGGGTCACGAACCTGTTGGAGCGCGATCCCAAGGTCGAGGCCGTTCTCGGTGTCGACATCGATCCGCCCCGGCGTCGGATGCATCGGGCCGAGTTCCGTCGTGTGGATCCGCGCGATCGCCGCAAGCTCGTGCGCATCGTTCGCGACTTCGCGCCGACGGCTGTCGTCCATCTCGGCGTCTATGAACCGAACGCGCGCGCCGGGCCCGCACTGGCGCGTTCACTCACGCGGGAGTTCACCGTCACCGCCCTCGGTGCGGCAGCGGAGAATCCGAACCTCGATCGTGTCGTGGTTCGCTCCGGCATCGAGGTCTATGGGCGAGGACGCGGCGTTGCCATCCGACCCGACGAGTCAGTTCCTCCCGCGCCGACCTCACCCTTCGGGCGATCCCTGCTCGAAGCCGAGCTCTCTGCGCGTGACTCTGCGATGAACGTCGGCGCGTCGCTCACGCTCGTGCGGTGCGCACCGATCGTCGGGCCGCACATGTCGAGTCCACTCGGACGATTGCTGCGGTTGCCGCTGGTGCCGACGGGCGGACTGTGCGGTCTCCCGTTCTCGCTCCTGCATCAGGACGATGCGGCACATGCGTTCACCCGGGCGCTGGACACCTGTTACGACGGCCCGCTCAACGTGGTCGGGCCTGGTGCCGTCACAGGAGCGCAGGCTGCCCGCCTTGGTGGGCGCGTGGCATTGCCGATCATCGGCCCTGGGTGGTGGGGCGCACGAGCCGCGGCCGAGCTCGTGGGCGCGCCGCTGCCGCCGCACGTGCGGGAGTTGCTCACTCGGGGACGCACCGCCGACGGCGGACTCGGCGCCGACGTCCTCGGACTCGGCGAGCTTCGCAGCACGCCTGAGATCGTCCGCGACCTCTACGACTGGGCCTCGGTGACCTACCTACGCACCGCGGACGCGGCATGAGCGAGCGAAGCGAGCGAGTGACGCAGCAGCCGTGCGAGCGCCAGCGAGCCGGCTGGGTTGGGGTGTGGGGGCGGAGCCCCCACGGAGACGCGGCATGAGCGAGCGAAGCGCGGTCGAAGGGTCGGCCCTCCGGCGGCGAAGGGAGGGCACGTACCGGGTCGACGAGTGGGGGCTCGACGTCGACTTCGTCGCGGCCATGTCGCGGCTGTTCGCGCTTCGGTGGGACATCGAGACGACCGGTGCTGACGTCCTGCCCACTCGGGGCCCCGTGCTGCTCGTGGCCAACAGCAGGTTCGGGCTGTCCGAGCCGTTCGTGTTCGCGCGGGGGATCCAACTCGCAACCGGTCGCTTCCTGCGGATGGCGGGAGTGCCAGACATCGCCCCGGTCGGTCCGACGATGCGCCGCCTCGGCGGTGCGCTGGCGCGGCCAGACGAAGTCGCAGGGCTGTTGCGCGCGGGCCAGATCGTCGGTCTGACGCTCAGCCCGTCCGTCCGCCGTGACCGGGCCGGCGCGGTCCGTGCGGACCTGGTCGCAGCAGCGCTGGACACCCGAGCCGACATCGTCCCAGTGGCGTTGCTCGGCCGCGAGCTGGGACGCCGTTGGAAGCTGATCGTCGGTCCGGCCATCGAGCGCCCGCCGAGCCGCGGGCCCCTGGCCGCAGCAGAACTGGCGGACCGAGTCCGGGGAGGCGTGCAGTCCCTGCTCGACGACGCGCGTTCACCGAATCCCGCGGAGATCTCCTAGTGCCGTATGCCGTCGCGTCCGACGGGGTTCGCATCCGCTACGAAATGTTCGGTCGCCGTGACGGCGAGCCGGTGCTCATGATCCAGGGACTCGGGGCAGATGCTCGGGGATGGGGCGTGCAACGCCGGGCCATCGGCCGCCGCTATCGCGGGATCGTGTTCGACAACCGAGGCGTCGGACGCAGCGACAAGCCTTGGGGTGACTACGACCTCGGACAGATGGCCGAAGACGCACTCGCAGTGCTCGACGCGGCGGGCTACGAGACTGCGCATGTCATGGGCGCATCCATGGGAGGCGTGATCGCCCAGATCCTCGCCGTAAACCATCCACATCGCGTTCGGTCGTTGATCCTCGCGTGCACCGCGTGCCGGCATCTTCCTTGGCGGCGCGAGTTGCTCGAGGACTGGGCCGCAACGGCGCAGGCGCACGGCATGCGCGCCTTCGCGGCGCGCAACCTTCGATGGTTGGTCGGCCCGCGATCGCTGCGGCGCTTCTGGCCGGCGTTCGGTGTGCTCACCCCGATCGCCATCAGCGCGCCGGCGCACGCGTTCGTGTCGCAGGTGCACGCCATCCTCGACATGGACGACGGGCTACGCGTGCTGCTCCCGACGGTGAGTGCACCGACGCTGGTGCTCGTCGGCAGTCAGGACATCCTGACGCCTCAGGCGGACGCCGAGGAACTCGTGGAGCTGATCCCTCATGCCGAGCTCGCCGTCGTCCAAGGTGGCGCGCACGGCTTCCTGGTCGAGAACTTTGGCACGTTCAACCGCCTGGTCCTCGATTTCTTGACTCGAGTCAGCGCTCAACAATCGATTCTGGCGTCAGGAAGTGCGGATATCCGCACTAGCTGACGCCAGAACGAAACCGTTACTGAGTCCAGGCGTCGGTGCCGACTCGGCCGCCGAGCTCGGCACACTCAGGAGCGAAGACGCCCCAGCTGCATTCCCAACCCGGGACGATCCAGTCGTGCAGCATCCAGATGTCGGTCAGCTCCTGCTTCCTGCCGCCCGCTGCAGCGCACTGCTCCGCTGTCATGTCCTCGGCACCGATGACGATGCCGTCCTTCTTCGAGAAGCAGAGGCCGCCGTTGGCGTTGTGCTGATGCCAGTGGTCGTTCGGTCCGGCGAACCCGTCGGGCGCGCCACCTGGATGCAGCGTGAGGTAGCTCAGACCGACGATCTTCGAATCAGGCGCCGTGCCGTCGAAAAGCAGCTCGGACGGCTTGGCCGGGTCGAATCCGGGCACCAGGCTGACGTTGGTGTAGTGGGCGCCGATGCACGGGACGAACGGGGTCGACTTGTGGTAGCCGGCCGCCTCGGCCGCAGCAACGGTCGGGAGCCGGTCTGCGACGCCGCGTGCAATCGCCTGTTGCTGCTGCAGCAGTTCTGTCGTGGGGCGGTCGAGCGGGATCTGCTCCACGGGGCCGCGGTGGTTGTGCCCCTCGGCGTCCATGAGCGAACCTTCGGAGGCGGGCGGGCCCGACTTCTCGCACGGCGTGGTGCCCGTGAGCACGAAGCCTGCCGTGGCCGCGGCACCCGCAGCGCCCCCGTGTGAGTGGCCGTCAGCTGCTTCGGCGGTACCACCGTGATCGTGCGCCCCGGCGAAGCGGGGTGTCAGTGAGGCCGTGGTAAGGCCGGCGGCGATGAGGCTGACACTGGCGACACCGACGGTGCTGAGTGCCGTCCACCGAGCGGCGCGGCGCCATGCCTTCGTCAGAAGCAGCCCGAGACACCCGACAACGATGAGGCCCTCGAACACGGTCGCGAGAACGTCCGGGAAGCCCACACCCTCGGGAGTCCATGCGTCGCCACCGAACGGTGCGCCGACCGTCCGGGACATCACCCACACGCCGATCAACAACAGATTGAGCAGCCCGAACACGTAGACCCAGCGCTTGGGCCGCGTGACGAGCAAGAACGCGAGGAGCAGCTGGTACCACGCCATTGCGATGAAGAACGCCCCGTGGCTCCACACCTCGCTGAAGTGAGAAGGTGCGAACCCAACATGGATGACCGCTGCGCACAGCGAAAGTGCTGCCAGCAGCACCTGTGCCGGACCAGGCTGGGTCCGCGGGGGTCGAGAGGGAACCAGTACATCGGGTTCGCGTACCTCGTCCCCAACCTCTGGTTCGCGAGTGAGCGTGTCCACTGCTGCCCCCCTTTGGCAGTCGTACTGCGAGAACCCTACGTCACGTAGGGCCTCGGCGGCGAGCGCACCGTGCCGAAATTCAGCCGGTTGTCCCCGCCGATGGCCTGATCGCCTCGACGCGGGCGAACAACGCGTCGGTCGCATCTGCCAACCACGCGGTGGCGGGATTGTGGCCAAGCGGTGCGAGCACCTGCTGCGCGTGCTGTGCGTACCCGCGCGCGGTGTCGAGCGCGGCGTCGACGGCGCCGTCCGCCCGCACGAGCGAGAGCGCTTCGAGGAGCTGCCGGTCGTCGAGCGGACGTCCGAGTCGCTCCCGGAGGCCGCCGGGTGTGTCGAGAGCCCGCAGCACCGGCAAGGTGTAGACGCCTTCGACGAGATCGTGGCCTGCGGGCTTGCCGAGCTCCGCCTCGGAGGCGACGACGTCGAGCACGTCGTCCACGATCTGGAATGCGATCCCGTAGGCCTCGCCGTACTCCGTGAGGGCGTCCACGTCGCTGCGGGGCAGGCCACCGACGAGGGCGCCGATTCGGCACGCCGTCGCGAACAAGGAAGCCGTCTTGCCCTTGATGGAATGCAGGTATGCGGCCTCCGTGCGCGCGACGTCGTAGGCCGACCTGAGCTCTCCGACCTCTCCCTCGCACAGCCGCCCGATCGTGGCCGCGAGCAGCGCAGCGACCTCGGTGCCGAGGGAAGCAGCGATCTCCGAGGCCTTGGCCAACAAGAAGTCGCCGGCCAGGATGGCGGTGAGGTTCCCCCACCGTGCGTTCACGCTCTCGACCGTTCGCCGGGTCACTGCCTCGTCGATGACGTCGTCGTGGTAGAGCGACCCGAGGTGGACGAGCTCGACCGCGACGCCGCCGCGCACTGCATCGTCGCTGACCTGCGGTTCTGTGGATCCAGCGACCGCGGACGCGACCGCGAACAGAGGACGGATGCGCTTGCCGCCGGCCGCCATGAGATGGCTGGAGACCTCGGTCAAGAACGCGTCAGCCACCTGTACTGATGCGAGCAAGTCGGCTTCGACCCGCGCTCGGGACGTGCGTACGAAATCAGGCTCCGCGAGCGCCGAGGACGACCCCACGCGGGACACGCTACGGGGTTGCCAGCAACGAGCGAAAACCCAATCAAAATCGGACAACAGGCCCGTCGAAGGCTCAAGGGACGATCGTGCGAACCGAAGGGTGATGGGTAGACTCACGCCACCTGAACCCCGCCAGGGGAGGCGATCTTGTTCGAACGGTTCACCGACCGGGCTCGACGCGTTGTTGTTCTTGCGCAAGAAGAAGCACGGCTGCTCAATCACAACTACATCGGCACCGAGCACATCCTGCTCGGGCTGATCCACGAGGGCGAAGGCGTCGCGGCCAAAGCACTCGAGTCGCTCGGCATCTCGCTGGAGGCCGTGCGCAGCCAGGTCGAGGAGATCATCGGCCAGGGCGGGTCGTCGCCGAGCGGACACATCCCGTTCACGCCGCGCGCAAAGAAGGTGCTCGAGCTCTCGTTGCGTGAGGCGTTGCAACTCGGACACAACTACATCGGCACCGAGCACATCCTGCTCGGGTTGATCCGTGAAGGCGAAGGCGTTGCCGCGCAGGTTCTGGTGAAGCTCGGCGCCGATCTGTCACGCGTGCGCCAGCAAGTCATCCAACTGCTCTCTGGTTACAGCGGCCCCGGCGGACAGCAGGAGAAGGCCGGCGCGACCACCGGCGGCAGCGGCGAGCAGACCCCTTCGGGCTCGCTCGTGCTCGACCAGTTCGGTCGCAACCTCACACAACAGGCGCGCGAGAAGAAGCTCGACCCTGTCATCGGTCGCCACCGCGAGATCGAGCGCGTGATGCAGGTGCTGTCACGGCGCACCAAGAACAACCCGGTGCTCGTCGGTGAGCCGGGCGTCGGCAAGACCGCCATCGTCGAGGGACTGGCGCAGAAGATCGTCGCCAACGACGTCCCGGAAACGCTGCGCGGCAAGCAGCTGTACACCCTCGATCTCGGCGCGCTGGTGGCGGGCTCGCGCTACCGCGGTGACTTCGAAGAGCGTTTGAAGAAGGTCCTCAAGGAGATCCGCACCCGCGGCGACATCATCCTGTTCATCGACGAGTTGCACACGCTGGTCGGTGCGGGCGCCGCCGAAGGCGCCATCGACGCCGCGTCGATCCTCAAGCCGATGCTCGCCCGAGGTGAGCTGCAGACGATCGGCGCGACCACACTCGACGAGTACCGCAAGCACCTCGAGAAGGACGCCGCGCTCGAACGTCGCTTCCAGAAGATCACCGTCGACGAGCCGACGGTCGCGCACACCATCGAGATCCTGAAGGGCCTGCGCGATCGCTACGAGGCACATCACCGTGTGACGATCACCGATCAAGCGCTCGTCGCGGCGGCGAATCTCGCCGATCGCTACATCTCCGATCGTCACCTCCCTGACAAGGCCATCGACCTCATCGACGAGGCCGGCTCGCGTCTGCGCATCAAGCGCATGGAGACGCCGCCGGACTACAAGGAGCTCGAGAACCAGATCGCGCAGGTGCAGCAGCAGAAGAAGGAGGCCGTCGAGGCACAGCGCTTCGAAGAGGCCGGCAAGCTGCGCGACCGCGAGAAGGAGTTGCTCGGCGAGAAGGAGGCGAAGGAAGCCGAGATCAAGGCATCCGGCGTCGACCTGTTCGACGAGGTCGACGAAGAAGCCATCGCCGAAGTGCTCTCGGTGTGGACGGGCATCCCCGTCTACAAGCTCACCGAGGAGGAGACACAGAAGCTGCTCCGCATGGAAGACGAGCTGCACAAGCGGGTCGTCGGCCAGGAGCAGTCGATCAAGTCGGTGTCGCAGGCGATCCGTCGTACACGTGCCGGCCTGAAGGACCCGAAGCGGCCCTCGGGCTCGTTCATCTTCCTCGGCCCCTCCGGCGTCGGGAAGACCGAGCTCGCGAAGACGCTGGCGGAGTTCCTGTTCGGTGACGAGCAGTCGCTCATCGCGCTCGACATGTCCGAGTACATGGAGAAGCACACGGTGTCGCGGCTTGTCGGTTCGCCCCCGGGTTACGTCGGGTACGAGGAGGGCGGCCAGCTCACCGAGGCCGTGCGCCGCAAGCCGTTCTCGGTCGTGCTCTTCGACGAGATCGAAAAGGCCCACCCGGACGTGTTCAACACGTTGCTGCAGATTCTCGAAGAGGGTCGGCTGACCGACGCGCAGGGTCGTTCGGTCGACTTCCGCAACACCGTGCTGATCATGACGTCGAACCTCGGCACCGCGGATTTGCGGAAGGCCAGTGTCGGCTTCGGCAAGTCCGACGAGGCGGTCACGTATGAGCGCATGAAGGAGAAGGTGACTGACGCGCTCAAGCAGCACTTCCGTCCGGAGTTCCTCAACCGCATCGACGAGGTCATCGTCTTCCACGAGCTCTCGCGAGAAGAGGTCATCCAGATCGTCGACCTCATGATGCGGCGCGTGGCGGTGCAGCTCGAGAGCCAGGGCATCGGCATCGAGATCTCGCAGACCGCGAAGCAGCTGCTCGCCGAGCGGGGCTATGACCCGACGCTCGGTGCGCGGCCGTTGCGGCGTGCGATCCAGCGTCTGGTGGAGGACCCCCTGTCCGAGCGGCTGCTCTACAAGGAGTTCCGCGCCGGCGAGATCGTCATCGTCGACGCCGAGCCCGATCCCGAGTCCGACAAGGGCGAGAACACGATCGTTTTCCGCTCGGTGGAGGGCTTCGAGCCGCCGCCCGTCGAGCTCGCCGAGGCCGGCCCCACGGAGTAGCCCGGTACATTCCGCGGCCGTGTACCAGAAGATCCTGGTCGGCACGGACGGTTCGGGCACAGCTGCACTCGCCGTCGATCGCGCCGTCGAGGTCGCGCGCGCGGCCGGTGCCGGTCTCACGATCTTCTGCGCGGCGCGCCGGGAGAAGGCGTCTGAGATCGTCGCTGCTGAGGCGGCTCGGCACGAGTCGTCGGGCGTCGCGATCGAAACCGATGTCGCGGAGGGGGAACCCGTCGGTGCGCTGATCGAGGCCTGCCGTGTGGGTGGATACGACCTGCTCGTGCTCGGCAATCGCGGCATGACCGGCGTGGCGAGGTTCCTCCGGTTGGGATCGGTGCCCAACAAGGTGAGCCATCACCTGCCGTGCAGCGTGCTCATCGTGAAGACGACCTGACTCGTTGAGACAACGGCTTCGGCTTGTAGCGGTGGTCCTGCTCGCCCTCATCGGCGCGGGCGCGTGTCGCGTGCAGACCGACATCGGCATCACGGTCAAGGAGAACGGCAGCGGGACGGTGACAGTCCGCGTCGGATTCGACGACGACGCGCTCCGTCGCGCGCCGAACGTGCTCCAGTCGTTGAAGACCGACGACTTGAAGGAGGCTGGGTGGACGGTGGTCGGGCCGGTCAAGGGGGCAGACAATGAGACGCACGTCGAGGTGAGCAAGGACTTCGCCGATCCCGACGAGGCGACGAAGGTCTTCAGCGAGCTGTCCGGCAGCAACGGGCCGTTCAGAAACTTCGCCATCACGCGAACGCGTTCGTTCGCCCGTACGAAGTTCACGTTCAAAGGCACGGTGGACTTCACTGCGGGACTCGAGTCGTTCGGCGACAACGACCTCGCGGCACAGCTCGATGGCAAGCCGTTGGGCGACGACCTGCAAGCGATCGAGCAGCGCGTGGGCGAGCCACTCGACAACGTCTTCCAGTTCCGGATCGCCGTGCATCTGCCCGGTGACGTGAAATCCAACGCGCCGGTGCAGTTGGGGGGCAGCGCGGCGTGGACGCCGCGGCTCTCGCAGTCGGGACCGCAGCAACTCATCGCCTCTTCGACCAGCACCCGCTGGCAGACGATCATCCCGACGCTGATAGCCGGGCTCGCCGCCCTCGCCCTGATCGTCGTGCTCGCGCTGCGCAGGCGCCGGCACGTGGTCGACTGAGCGCTGGCCGGGAAGCGCAGCGCCGGGCCGGCCGGCATCGGCCGGCATGCGGAGGCAGGACCGAAGCGACGCCCGGGGCATGCGAAGTCGGAGGCTGCGACGTCATTGTCACACCCCGTCGGGATGATGGGGACATGGCGAAGCAGCGGGTGGAGTTCAGATGTGACGAGTGCGGGGCGAGCACGCCGCGTTGGTCGGGGCGGTGTCCGGCGTGCGACGCGTGGAACACGATGGCCGAGGCCCCGGTGCTGTCGCTGGCGCGATCGATCCCCGCCACGGTCGGGTTCGAGCCGGCGACACCGATCGCGGAGGTCGAGCTCGACGCAGTGCGCGCCATGCCGACGGGCATCTCCGAGCTCGACCGGGTGCTGGGCGGGGGCTTCGTACCCGGGTCCGTCACGTTGATCGGCGGCGAGCCCGGTGTCGGCAAGTCGACGCTGCTCACACAAGTCGCGGCATCGATGGCGTTCGCAGGCGTCGACGTGCTGTACGTGTCCGCCGAAGAGTCGCGGCAACAGGTCCGCCTGCGCGCCGGACGACTCGGCGCACTGGCGCCGAAGCTGTGGCTGGCGTCCGAGACCGAGCTCGGGCAGGTGCTCGCACACCTCGACCGTTTGCAACCGAGCCTCGTCGTCATCGACTCGATCCAGACGGTTCACGATCCGGTGCTCGGGTCGGCGCCGGGATCGACGGTGCAGGTTCGCGAGTGCGCGCACCGTCTCGTGCGCGAAGCGAAGCAACGTGATCTCGCCGTCGTCCTTGTCGGCCACGTGACGAAAGACGGCGGTCTCGCGGGCCCACGCGTCCTCGAGCACGTCGTCGACACCGTGTTGTGCTTCGACGGTGACCGTCACCATGCGCTGCGGTTGCTGCGTGCCGCGAAGCATCGGTTCGGGTCCACCGCGGAGCTCGGGCTGTTCGAGATGACCGACGCCGGGCTCGAGCCCGTGCCGGATGCGAGTGCGTTGTTCCTCGCCGACCGGCGACCCGGGGTGGCGGGCTCTGCAGTGGTGGCGGCACTCGACGGCGATCGTCCACTGCTCGTCGAGTTGCAAGCCCTGGTGGCGACGACGAAGTTGCCGATGCCACGACGTACCGCGCAGGGTGTCGACGGCGGCAGGCTCGCGTTCCTGCTCGCCGTGCTCGAACGTCGAGCGTCGCTGGCGCTCACCGGGTCCGATGTGTTCGCCCTGGCCGTCGGCGGTGTGCGCGTGATCGAGCCCGGCGCCGACCTCGCGCTCGCGCTCGCCGTCGCCTCGTCATTCTCCGACACGCCGATTCCGCCGGATCTCGTCGCCTGCGCGGAGGTCGGCCTCGGTGGCGAGCTTCGTCAGGTGGGTCAGACGCCCCGTCGACTGGCCGAGGCGGCGCGGCTCGGGTTCGGCAGCGCGTTGCTCCCGCACTCCGCGCCCGATCCGCCGCCAGGGTTGCGCGCGCTGCGGGCGGGCACGGTCGCTGATGCTCTCGACTTGGCCGGTCTCGTCGGCCCGGGGTCATGAACCGGTCGAAATACACTGGCGCCGGTCATGACCAAGCCAGGAGGCAGCCGACGGTCCGTGGTGCCCGACTCACTTCTGGGGGTCGGGGGGTACCACCATGCGGCGGGCCCGCGCCGCAGCATCCCGCTGCTCGACGCGCTCGCCGCCGTCTCGCCTGGCCAGCCGCTCCGCGAGGGCCTCGACCGCATCCTGCAAGCGGGTATGGGCGCGCTGATCGTGGTCGGCGATGGACCCGAAGTGCTCAACATCTGCTCGGGTGGCTTCTTGCTCGATGCCGCGTTCAGCCCACAGCGCTTGTCCGAGCTGGCGAAGATGGATGGCGCCATCATCCTCGCAGGCGATGCCAGCCGCATCGCGCGTGCGAACGTCCATCTGGTTCCGAACCCGAACGTACCCACGTCCGAAACGGGTACGCGCCATCGCACCGCCGAGCGCGTGGCTCGCTCGATCGATGTCCCGGTGATCTCGGTATCCGAAGACATGCAGGTCATCGCGGTGTACGTCGACGACGCGAAGTATCCGCTCGAACCGATCCCGCGACTGCTCAACAAGGCCAACCAGGCGCTCTCCACGCTCGAGCGCTACAAGAGCCGTCTCGACGGTGTATCGGGCGCGCTCTCCGCGCTCGAGGTCGAGGATCTCGTGACGGTGCGCGATGTGGTCACCGTGTTGCAGCGCACGGAGATGGTGCGCCGCATCGCGGAGGAGATCGAAGGCCACATCGTCGAGCTCGGCGTCGACGGCCGGCTCGTGCGTCTCCAGCTCGAAGAGCTCATGGGAGGCGTCGAGGACGACCGCCGCCTCGTGATCCAGGACTACTTCCACGAGGAGGAGACGTGGCGCGTGGGCGACGCGCTCGAGGCACTGGCCGAGCTCGACACCGACGATCTCCTCGATCTCAAGATCGTCGCGAGCATGCTGCACCTGACCGGAGGCGTCGATCTCGACCTCAGCCTGCAACCGCGGGGTCATCGGCTGCTGTCCAAGATCCCGCGCCTGCCCGACGTCGTCATCGACAAGATCGTCGAACGATTCGAAAATCTGCAGAAGATCATGCGCGCCACGATCGACGATCTCGACGACGTCGAAGGCGTCGGCGAGGCGCGAGCTCGCGCCATCAAGGAAGGTCTTGCTCGGCTCGCCGAGACCAGCATCCTCGATCGCTACAACTGACGCCGCAGTTGCGCGCGCCACCGCTGACCGACAGCATCCTCCATCGCCTCGAGCGATGCGCAACGGACTTTCACGTCCGCCGGCTCGAGTTGCTCCGAGACCTTCCTGGCAACCATTGCGGCGTCGAGGTGCGGTGCTTCGGCGACCATGTCGTGGCGACCGCGGCGAGCGGTGTGCCCGACATCGATTGGATGCAGCACGTGGCGGGGCTCGAGCCAGGCGACGAACCGGTCGTCCCGGAGATCGCGGCGTGGTACCGCCAGAACGGCATCAGGCCACGATTCGAGATCGCGCCAGCCGCTGACTTCGCGGCGCTCGCCGGTGCGTTGGCCGGCGTCGGTGCGCGTCAGACCGGGTTCATCGACGCCCTGTGGACGCGAGCGGAGGCGCCACCCGATCGCGTCGCGACCGATGTCGACATCCGAGTCGCCGAGCCGGATTCGGATGACGCCGCGCTGTTCGCTCGGGTGCTGCTCGGCGGGCACGGCGTGCCAGACGACGCGTCAACCGAGCACTTTGCCGCGGTCGCCCTCTGGGCCAGCGAGCCGGGCTGGCGTTGCTACCTAGCCTCGGACGCCGGCCGGCCTCTGGGCGCCGCTGCGCTCGCGGTCGACGATGGCATCGGTTATCTCGCCAGCGCGTCGACGCTGCCGGCCGGGCGGCGGCGGGGCTGCCAGCAAGCGCTCATCCGCCGCCGGCTGCGCGACGCGTCGGCCGCCGGCTGCGAACTCACCGCGTCACTCGCGACGCCGCGTACGACCAGTCATCGCAACCTCGAACGGGCCGGCCTCGGCGTCGCCTGCACGAAGGTGTTCTGGGCGGTCGTCTCGACATGAGCGAGCACGGCGAGCGCGTGCAACGACTGGTCTTCGGCGAGGTCGCCGAGGACTACGAGCGTCATCGGCCCGACTATCCCGACGCTCTCATGGACGAGCTCGTCGCGATCGCGGGTGTCAAGTCCGGAGATCCGGCGCTCGAGATCGGCGCCGGCACCGGCAAGGCGACGCGTCGACTGCTCGACCGGGGACTCGACGTCACGTCGCTCGAACCCGACCCGGCGATGGCCGCAGTCGCGAGGCAGCAGGCGCCCGCAGCCACCTTCGTGGTGTCTGGCTTCGAGGACTGGCCGCTCGTGCCCGACCACTTCGCGGTCGTGGTCGCCGCGCAATCGTGGCATTGGGTCGACGACGAGATCGGTCCTCGCAAGGCCGCAGGCGCGCTCCGCCCCGGCGGGTGGATCGCCCTGATCTGGAACCGTCCCGACCTCGACGCCTGCGCGTGGCACGACGACTTGCAGCCGATCTACGAGCGGATCACGCCGGGGATGGAGCACAACGTGCGGAAGTCCTTCTCGAACACCGTGCCGCGAGCAGTCGACCACCTCGTGCGCGACGGCTACTTCGGTCCGCCCGTCCAACGGCTCGTGCCGTGGTCGGCGCGGTACACCACCGACGAGTACATCGCGTTCCTCAACACTCACTCGGACAAGCGCATGCTTCCCGAGGAACAGCGGACGGCACTGTTCGACGCCATCCGGGCATCGCTCGACGCGGCCGGCGGCGTGATCGACCATCCGTACGTGGGCGAGTTGGTGGCCGCACCCGTCCTCGACCGTTAGAACAACGCGGTGCGTACGA
Organism: Acidimicrobiales bacterium; assembly: GCA_036257895.1. Lineage (GTDB taxonomy): Bacteria > Actinomycetota > Acidimicrobiia > Acidimicrobiales > JACDCH01 > DATAES01. The sequence continues at coordinate 3,852 of DATAES010000025.1, read as the reverse complement.
CTCTCTACAACGGAACACCGATCGAGATCGCTCGTCCGACGGGCGCGCCTAGACGGGGTGTCGTCGTGATCCCGGACATCGGCGGCTTGCGTCCTCTGTTCGACGACCTTGTCGAGCGACTCGCAAACGAGAACGACTGGGCCGTCGTCGCGGTCGAGCCTTTTCCCGGGCGTGAGCAGATGACGCTCGAGGAGCGCATGGCCGCGATGCCGTCACTCGTGGACGAGACCCAGTTGGGCGACATCACTGCTGCAGCGGGCGTTCTCGACGTCGAGCCCGTCGCCGTCGTCGGCTTCTGCATGGGCGGCATGTACACGATGAAGGCGGCCGCGACCGGGCGGTTCGATCGAGCCGCCGCCTTCTACGGGATGATCCGTGTTCCCGACGCGTGGCGCGGTCCTGGACAGTTCAACCCGCTCGACTTGTTGCAACCTCCCGCACGAGCAGATCGGGTGCTCGCGATCATCGGGACGGCAGACCCCTACACGCCGCCCGACGATGTGGACGCGCTCGCGGAGCTTGGCGCAACCGTCGTCCGGTACGAGGGCGCCGAGCACGGGTTCGTCCACGACCCGTCGCGTCCGGCGCACCGCGCCGACGACGCCGCAGACGCGTGGCGGCGCGTCGTCGACTGGTTGCAGGTCTAACGCGCTCGCAACGTCAGCTGCGGGCGGTTCGTGATGCGATAGCGACGCTCGGATTGCTCGATCCAGCCGAGGCGTACGAAGGCGGCGATGGCTTTGTTCACCCGTTCTCGTGACGCGCCCACCATGCCGGCCAGCTCTTCCTGCGTCACCGGCAGGACGAACTCGTCGTCGTCGCCCGCCACTTCGAGCAGTCGCTTGGCGGTGCGGCCGGTGACGTCGAGGAACACGGAGTCCGCCAGCGCGGCGTCCATGGCGCGAATGCGCCCCGACAGCATCGCGACGACACTCCACAACAGCGTCGGTCGCGCTTCGTAGACCTCTTGCACCGGCGTGTACGGGATGGCGATCACGTCCGAGGGTTCGATCGCGCGCGCCGCGGTCGACCGGCCCAGCCCGTCGAACAGCGGCATCTCGCCGAAGACGTCGCCGGTCTCCATGAGCGCGACCACGGACTCCCGACCGTCGATCGACCTGTTTGCGAGCGCGATGCGCCCCGAGAGCACGACGAACAGTTCGTCGGGCTCGTCGTTTTCCTCGAACAGCACATCGCCGCGCCGCAGGTCGCGCTGTTGGGCAGCGGCGGCAATGCGGGCCAACTCCTCCGGCTCCAGCTCCGCGAAGAGATCGACGCGGGTCAAAAGGTCGGCGTCGGTCATCTGCCGCAATGTAGATGGCCGCACACCCCCACGTCGTCACGGGGGTTGTGCGGTCAGAGGGCCTTTCCTACCCTGTGGGTCTGGCCCTCCTTTCCGTTGCGATCCCTGGAGCGTGATGACGACCTTCGACGTCGGCGACAAGGTCGTGTATCCGCATCACGGTGCGGCGGTCATCGAGAAGCGAGAGAAGCGACAGTCGCCCTCGGGCGAGCAGCGTGAGTACCTCGTCCTTCGCTTGGCCTACGGCGATCTGACGTTGATGGTTCCTGCGGACAACACGGACTCGGTCGGGTTGCGCGAGGTGATCAACGACGAAGAGGTCGAGGAAGTGTTCGCGGTCCTTCGCAAGAAGGAAGCGCGCATGCCGACCAATTGGTCGCGGCGGTTCAAGAACCACGTCGAGAAGTTGAAGTCGGGCGACGTCTACCAGGTGGCCGAAGTCGTGCGAAACCTGTCCCTGCGCGAGAACGAGAAGGGCTTGTCGGCGGGCGAGAAGCGCATGCTGGCGAAGGCTCGCCAGATCCTCGTGTCCGAGCTCACGTTCGCCATCAACGTGGACGAGGAAGAGGCCGAGAAGAAGCTCGACGAAGCGCTCCGATGACTCGATCCGGAGCCTGATCTGACGGTCTGGACGATCGTCGTCGCGGCCGGTTCGGGTGAGCGGTTCGGTCAGCGCAAGCAATTCGAGTCGTTGGGGGTACGGCGCGTCCTCGACTGGTCGCTGCTGACCGCGGCGGAGATGACCGCAGGGGTCGTCGTCGTGGTTCCACCCGAGCTCACCCGTCGGCCGGAGCCTCTGGCAGACATGACCGTGGCGGGAGGACAGACGCGGTCGGCGTCCGTCCGGGCCGGTCTGGCTGCGGTCCCTGATGCCGCGACGCATGTGCTCGTCCATGACGCGGCTCGCCCGGTGCCCGTGACCGAGGTGTGGCAACGGGTATTGGCAGCGCTGGCAGACGGGGCCGAGGCCGTGGTTCCGGTCGTGCCTGTCACCGACACGCTGCGCGAGCGCGAGGGCGGCACTGTCGATCGCTCGCGGTTGGTTGCGGTGCAGACGCCTCAAGGGTTTCGCGTCGACGTGCTCCGCCGGGCCCATGCGCACGAGACGGACGCGACTGATGATGCGTCCTTGGCCGAGGCGTGCGGCGCGAAGGTGAGCACCGTGGACGGTGATGCCCGCAACCTCAAGATCACCGAGCCGTGGCATCTTGCGATCGCGGAGCTCCTGATCCCGTGATGCGCGTTGGACTCGGCATCGACGTGCACGCTTTCGCACCGGACGACAAGCAGCGAGTGCTCGTACTGGGCGGAGTCGTGTTCGAAGGTGCGCGAGGGTTGCTCGGGCACAGCGACGCGGACGTCGTCGCCCATGCCTGTTGCGACGCGTTGCTCGGCGCAGCGGGACTCGAAGACATTGGACACCACTTTCCCGACACCGACCCGCGTTGGCACGGCGCCGACAGCATCACGCTGCTGGAGGAGGTCGCTTCGATGGTCCGGCGCGCCGGGTGGGAGCCGGCGAACATCGACTGCTCGGTCGTGTGCGAGGCGCCGAAGCTGGCGCCCCACCGTGACGCGATGCGCAAGCGGCTGTCCGCCGCCGTCGGTGCCGATGTCAGCGTGAAGGCCACGAGACCCGAGCAGTTGGGTGCACTTGGACGGGAGGAGGGGATCGCGTGCCTCGCGGTGGCGCTCGTCGACCGTCCGTGAGGCGCTCGTCGTCCCCCGCTCGCCGTTCTGGCGTTCCGGACGGCCGTCAGAGGGCCGATTCGAACGCCAGAACGAGAGGGGGCGACCGCCGCGGGCTCGGCGGCGATCAGGTCGAGGGCCGGCAAGCCGTCCGCGAGTTGCTGCTCGCCGGACGGCGACGGGTGCGCGAGCTGTGGATCGCGTCCGCCGACAAGACACCACGCGGTCCGCGCCACGACCTGGCAGAACTGGCCGAAGAGCTGCGCGTGCCGATCAAGTACGTGTCACAAGCGAAGCTCGATGCCGCAGCCCGCAGCGAAGCACCACAGGGTGTGCTCGCGCGCTGCGCGCCGCTGCCCGAAGTCGACCTCGACGAGTTGGTGGCTCCCGTGAACGGCGAGCCGCCGTTTCTGATCGCGATCGACGGCGTCACTGATCCCGGCAACTTCGGCGCACTGCTCCGCGCCGCTGAGTGCTGCGGCGCGACCGGCGTCGTCGTGCCGCGCCACCGGTCGGTGCACGTGACCCCGACCGTGGCCAAGGCTGCGGCTGGCGCGATCGAGCACCTTCCGATCGCCGTCGTCGGGGGTCTGCCCGCTGCGCTCGACCGTCTCGCGAAGCTCGGCGTCTGGATCGTCGGTCTGGACAGCGCAGGTTCGCAACGCATCGATCAGCTCGAGCTGGCAGATCAGCCCGTCGTTCTCGTGCTCGGCGCCGAAGGTCGGGGACTCTCGTCGCTTGTCCGGCGCCGGTGCGAGGTCGTGGTGGCGATCCCGTTGCGCGGCCGCCTGGGTTCGCTGAACGTCGCGGCCGCAGGCGCGATCGCGTGCTACGAAGTCGCGCGTCGACGCCTCGAAGCG
>DATAES010000024.1:0-5173 GCA_036257895.1 Acidimicrobiales bacterium | reverse complement strand
AGTGCGGGCGCGAGTCGCAACGTGTCCTCCGCTGGGCCACACGTCAGCACCAGGACGCCGTCGTCGAAGCATCGGCGTTGCACTGCGAGCGCCGACGCCTTGTCCGCGACCTGCACACCGATCATGAGCCCGACACCGCGTACCTCGACGCACCGAGTCGCCCGCAGCCGGTCCAGCGCGTGCGCACCCAGTACGCGGGCGCGCTCGTAACAGCCTTCGCGGTCGAGCACATCGAGCGTTGCAAGTGCGGCCGCGCACGCAACCGGGTTGCCGCCGAAGGTCGAACCGTGCGCGCCCCGCGGCCATGACTGCATCAGTGCGCGGGGCGCGATGATGCCGCCGAGCGGAAGCCCACTCGCCACGGCCTTGGCGAACAGGACAACGTCCGGCGCCACGTCGAAGGTCTCCGCCGCGAACGGCCGACCCGTGCGTCCCATACCGCACTGCACTTCGTCGAACACCAGCAGCGCGCCGACGGCGTCGCATCGATCCCGCACCCCTTGCAACCACTCGACCGGCGGAACGACATAGCCACCCTCGCCGAGGACCGGCTCGACCACGACCGCGCCCACGGATGACGCCAACACGTCGTCGAGACGAGTCAACGCGCGCTCGACCTCCGACGTGTCGTGGCAGTAGGGCGCATGCGCGACGCCGGGCAGCAATGGTTCGTAGCCCTCGCGGTAAGCGGGCTTCGTGGCGGTCAACGTGGTCGCTGCCAGCGTGCGCCCGTGGAACGCACCGTCGAAGGCGACCACACCGGGCCGGCCGGTGACCTTGCGTGCCAGCTTCAGCGCGCCGTCGACAGCCTCCGCTCCGGAGTTGCAGAAGAACACCTGCGGGTGCTCGAAGAACGGGCAGAGCGCGCCAAGCCGTTCGGCGAGTTCGATCTGGCGCTCGTGCCGAGTCACGACCGACGTGTGCAGCAGCGTGCGCGCCTGCGCTTCGATGGCAGCGACCACGAGCGGGTGGCAGTGGCCGGTGCTCGTCACCGCGATGCCCGAGCCGAGGTCGAGGAACCGGCGACCATCGACATCGATCAGCCACGATCCCTCACCACGGTGCGCCACCACGTCGAAGTACGCGGGCAGCACTGCGGCAACGGCGTCGTCGTAACGAGCAAGCCACGCGGAGGTCGCGTCGTCGGTGTGGTGTCGGACGGCGGTCACGATTCGTCCAATGGGTGCGTGTCGATCTGCGCCTTCTGCAACCGACCGGAGTGATCGACGTACACCGTCTTGATCTGGCTGAACTGCTCGATGCCTCGCGCTCCCGCCTCCCGGAAGCCGTTGCCGGTGCGTTTGGTGCCGCCGAACGGCAGCGGGATCTCCGCACCGATCGTCGGTGCGTTCACGTACACGATGCCGGTGTCGATGCGGTCGACGGCGTGCAGCGCCTCGTTGATGTTCGACGTGTACACGGCGGCCGACAACCCGTACTCGACGCTGTTCACGACCTCGATGGCCTCGTCGAGTGGCTCGACCTCGAGCACCGCCAGGACGGGGCCGAACACCTCCTCTGTTGCGATGCGATGATCCGGCTTCACACCCGTGACCACAGTCGGCTCGACGAACGTCCCGCCTTCACAGCCTGCGATGTCGTTGCGAGCGCGCCCACCACACGAGATCTCGCCGCCTTGTTCTCGTGCGGCGTCGATCATGCCGACGATCCGTGTCGCCGCGTCCGCAGTGATCACCGGGCCCACGTCGGTCTCGGGCTCGACCGGATCGCCGAGTCGCAGCGTCCGCGCCCGGTCGACGATGCGCGTCACGACTTCGGCAGCGATGCTCGGATGCGCGATGAGGCGCGAGGTCGACGTGCATCGCTGTCCAGCGGTGCCGAACGCGCCGAAGATGGCGCCGTCGACGACGAGATCGAGATCGGCATCGGGCCGAACGATCATTGCGTTCTTGCCGCCGAGCTCGAGTGAGACGAGCTTCGGTCCTGCTTCCATCGCACGTGCCGCCACCGCCCGCCCCGCGGGCACGGAGCCGGTGAAGCTGACCGCCCCCACGCCCGGATGCACGGCCAGCGCCGCGCCGGGCTCGAGGAAGCCGTGCACGACTCGCAACAGCCCCTCGGGCACTCCGGCCTCGATGCACGCGGCGACGAACGCCTCGCAGCACGCGGGAGCGTGCTCGGACGGCTTGATCACGACGCCGTTACCGGCGAGGAGGGCCGGAAAGATCTTCCACGAAGGGATGGCGACCGGGAAGTTCCACGGCGTGATGAGCCCGACCACGCCGACCGGTTGCCGGGTGGTCCACGCCAACTTGTCCGCCAGCTCGGATGGAACCGTCTCGCCCCAGGCGGAGCGTCCTTGTCCGGACACGAACGCCGCCATGTCGACCGCTTCCTGCACATCGCCCGCGGCCTCGACGAGCACCTTGCCCGCCTCACGGGCAACGAGCCCCGCCAGTTCCGTCTTCCGGCTCGCGAGCACGGAGCCGGCCCGTGCGACGACGTCGGCTCGAGCGGGTGCCGGGATCCTCGCCCACTGCCGTTGCGCTTCCGTCGCGGTTGCGACCGCGCGGTCGATGTCGACTCCGGTCCCGGCCTCGTAGGTACCGATGACCTCGGCGGGCCGAGCTGGATTGACGGACGAGAACGACGTCATTTGCCTCTCCGGTTCTGCTGTTCCATCGATGCAAGCCTCTGGAACATCCGTTCCACCACGTTCTCGCCAGGATACGTTGTCGGCCGATGTCCGTGCGCGACCGGCTCGAGGAACGACGCGAATTGCTGACGCCGTCCGAACGTCGCGTGGCAGAGGTGGTGCTCGGCGACCCGGAGGCTGTTGCGTTCGGCACGGTCGCCGAGCTCGCGCGACGCGCGGGAACCGGTGGCGCCACAGTGGTCCGTCTCGCCGAGCGGCTCGGCTACGAGGGGTTCACGGGCTTGCAGAGCGCGGTGCGCGACGACTTCGCAGGGCGACTCAGGTTGGCCAGTCAACGGATACGGCGTCCAGCTGCACATGACGATCTCGCGTCACGCGCCTTGGCCGTCGAAGCCGGAAACCTCGCGGCGACGTTCGAGCATCTCGATCGCGCGGCGCTACGTCGCGCCGTCGTAGAGATCTCCCGTCGTCGGGCGCGGGTCATCGTGCTTCCCGGCGGTGCCTCTGTGGGCATTGCGCGCCAGTTCTGTGACGAGCTGGCAATGCTGCGCGCGGGAATCCTTCTGGTCGCAGGGTCACCGGTCGAAGTTGCCGCCCGATCGGCGGACCTGGCTTCCGAGGATGTCGTCGTTGCCATCGATCTCCGGCGGTACGACGACGCACTGCTCGACGCGGTGTCGATGGCGGCCGAAGCCGGCGCGACCGTCATCGCGGTGACTGACAGTGTCCTGTCGCCGCTGGCCGCACTTGCTGACGCGACGCTTGTCGCTGCCGTCGAGGGAACCGGACCGTTCGACAGCCACATCGGCGTCCTCGCGATCGGCAACGCGCTCGTAGCGGGAGTCGCTGCTCGCCTGCGTCATTCGGCCACGGAGCGCATCGACCGCATCGAGGGCGCGTGGGACGCGGTCGGCGCGGTCGTCGATCACCCGTAGATTCGACAAATGGACGGCCTGTACGGATCGGTGACCGTGACCCGCGTCCAGCCGTATCAGGCGACCAGGACGTATCTGTGCCCCGGTTGCCAGCAGGAGATCGCGGTCGGGCTGGGTCACCTCGTGGTCGTCCCGGACGACATGCCGGACGACCGTCGCCACTGGCACCGCGCCTGCTGGACGATGCGCCACCGACGCCCGCCCGGCCGCGGTCGATAGCGAGACGAGTCCCGTCGGACCGAGGGGCCACGGGGGCATGCGCTGAGACGTCGTCACCCTGCGTAGTCGAGGAGGCGCTCTTGCGCGCTGTCCGCGAAACCTGCACACTCGGATACTTCGACGCCGGACGGAAGCGTCGGATCCCTTCGTACCTCGGCGATTTTCTCTGCGCGGGCCGCTTCGTGCCGGAGTCCCTCGTCACGAAAGCGCATGTCCCGACACCATCAACAACGCATTCTGCTGTTCGCACCCCTGGCCATCGTGGCCACCCTCGTCCTCGCTTGGGTGGTGCCACCGCGTTCGCCGAGTCCGTGGCCGGGCGTCGCTGCGCCGGCTGAGGCAGCCGCGACCACCCCCACCACCGCGGCCCCTGCTGGACCAACCGAGCCGCCGGCCACAACGCCGGCGCCGCCCCCGGCCCAGCTCCAGGCACCGGCGCTTCCGACCGGCAAGGGCATGTGGATCTGGATGCCCGACCAAGCGGAGGGTGGCGACGTCAATGCGATCGTGGCGCGCGCCCAGGCGACGGGGCTCACCCATCTGTACGTGCGCACGGGCTCGTCGGTCGACGGCTTCTACGCCGCGCCGTTCCTCGATGCGCTCCTGCCGGTCGCACATGCGGGCGGGCTGAAGATCATCGGCTGGGACTTCCCGTACTTCTCCGACATCGGCGCCGACATCTCCCGGGCCGTCGCCGCCATCAGCTACACCACGCCGACCGGCGATCGGCTCGATGGTTTCAGCCCCGACATCGAGACGCGCTTCGAGGGCGTGTGGCTCTCACCCGAAAACGCGCTGCTGTACGGCGTCGGACTCCGCGGCGCAGTCGGCCCGAGCTACCCGTTGATCGCGACCGTGCCGAGACCCAGCCCCGCGCGTCAGGCGGACTACCCGTACACGGAGGTCACCGCGTCGTTCGATGCGATCGCGCCGATGGTCTATTGGATCGACACGCCGCCGGACGAAGACGCGGCGCAGGCCGTCGACTTCCTCGCTGCGTTCGGCAAGCCGGTGTACCCGATCGGCCAGGCGTACGACGGCAGTCTCGACGGTGGCCCTCCTGGCACGCCCACGGGCGACGAGATCGGCGCCTTCATGAACACGTCGGCGGCCCACGGCGCCAAGGGGGTGTCGTTCTGGTCGTGGCAACACGCCAGCGACGCGATGTGGAGCGCGATCGCCAGCGGACCAGCGGTCGGCGTGGGCTAACACACCGGCTGCGCGCCTACGTTGTGGCCCGGTGAGCCCGCGGGGTCGCGACGTCCTGCTCGATGTGCTGCGGACCGAAGGCGTCCGCCACATCTTCGGTAATCCCGGCAGCACGGAGCTTCCACTGATCGACGCACTCGCGTCGGCCGAGGATCTCCACTACGTGCTCGCGCTCCAAGAGGCGACCGCGGTC
>DATAES010000023.1:0-13438 GCA_036257895.1 Acidimicrobiales bacterium | reverse complement strand
ATATTCGAGTCCGTCGGCGTGAAGCCCAGCCGCGGCGTTCTTCGTGTCACGGAGAATCGCCGACGATTCCTGTTCGGCCCGTCGGACCAAGTCATCTGCGTCGGCCCGGGCAGCCGCGAGCAGCTCTTCGGCGCAGCGATGCGTCCACGCGATCAGCCGCAGGAGCTCTTCGCTCGAGGTGATCGCGGCGGCGTCGTCCGGCAACGTACGAATGCGCTCGAGCGTCTGTTCGATCTCGGCCCGCAGGCGAGCCACCGGGTCGGCAGCATCCACGTTCGGGTTCGGTGACTGATCGGACATGTCGCTCCGACCCTGCCAGAGCGACGTGCCGATCGGATGAACCCGAATCGAACCCCGGACGAACAGAATCTCGCCGAGGGGGCTGCGCCTGACTCGCCGGGCCCGTGCTGTCGCTCTCGGTTCGCGGCAACCTTGCACGGTCGAGATGCTCCGTTCCGGAGCCGTTCTGGAGCCCGAGAGGAGAATCGAACTCCTGACCTGCTCATTACGAGTGAGCTGCTCTGCCGTCTGAGCTACCCGGGCGGGAGGGGACAGGGTAGTGCGGCCTCAGAACGAGGGTGCCCGACAATCGTGCGACGACTCGTGCCGACGATTCCCCTCGGGCGACCTCACACCGGCGTCGTCACGCGGAGGACAGGAAGCCGAAGCAGCAGCGCTTGCAGCAAGAGTGTCTCGTTCGGATTGCGCTCCAGCGACTGGTGCGCATCGTCGACCAGCGCGATCGCGTCGACGGCAGTGCGAGGATCGAGCGACGGCGGCGATGCCGACAGGGTGTCGCGATAGCTACCAGCAAGCGTGGCGAGGCCGAACCGGATCTCGTCCGTCCGATGCCGCCGAAGCTCGCGCCGATGCCGGTCGAGCAGTTCACGCTTGCGCGAGCCGCGTTCGCCATAGCGCTCGATGCGCTCCTCGAATTCGGCGATCTCGACGGCGTGCCGCGCCTCGAGCGGGGCGGCCGCGTCGTCGATCATCGAGCGCAGTTCTGTTACGAGCCGAGCAACCGTCGCGCCGCTGTCATCGAGCGCATGAGGTACACCCGCCCACGCTTGCTGGCGGCTCGAGAACCCTGGATCTGTCGCGAGCAGCCGGGCGCGCGCGAGATCACCGCCGGCTGCGGCAGACACCGTGGTCGCCGTCTGCTCGTCGATCCCCTCGTTCACGAGCGCCTCGCGCACGATCGACGGCGACAACGGATCCACCTCGATGCGCACGCATCGCGATGCGATCGGTTCGAGCGATGACGAAACCGTTTCAGCGAGTACGACGAACACTGTGCCGGGTGGCGGTTCCTCGATCGTCTTCAGCAGCTTCGCTTCGACCGCGGGCTGCACCAGATGGAAGTCGACCAGTACGAGAATCTTGGTGTTGCTCTCGACACCCGAGCGGCTGGCCTCTCGGATGATCGAGTCGGCCTGCTCGACGGTGATGTAGGGACCTGCTCTTTCGAACTCGTGCAGGTCTGGATGCCGTCCCGCCAGCGCGAGCTGCACGGTGCGGTCAGGGTCGTTCGGCGCGCTGGATGCGAGCAACGAGGCGGCGAAGGCACGCGCCAAGTCGCGCTTGCCGCTGCCGCGCGGACCGGCCAGCAGATAGGCGTGGACCGGCGATCGTGCTGCGGCCTGGAGCGCGGTCACCGCTCGCTCCTGGCCGACCACCGTGGCCCATGGGTCCGTCATGCCCGAAGTCAAGCAGCCGTCGGGCGAAGACGCGGGTGGGCGCGAGTTCATCCTCTTTCATAGTATTTCATGCTATGCACATACTCCTCGATGGCGACGAGCTCGAGGTCACGGCGAACGACTCGGCAAGGGTCGCGGACCTGGCACCGCAGGGCTGCTGGATCGACGGCCGGTACCGGGCGCCCGACGAGCCGCTCGAGCTCTACGAGGGCGCGGTGCTGACCACGTTCGAGCCGCGGCCCGGCCCCGAGACTGCCTACGTCCTCGACATCGTCGGTGGGCTCCGAGCCGGCAGGTCGTTTCCGCTACCGCGCCGGCCGGTGATCGTCGGCCGGGCACCTGGATGCGACATCGTGCTCGACGATCCGACCGTGTCGCCGCACCACGCAGTGATCGACGAGCACCACCGGATCAGCGATCTCGGCTCGGTCAACGGCACATGGACATACCGGGACGACCTCATCTGCTTCGGTGCGACCCAAGCGCGGATTCGCGCCCGCCGGATCGACACCCGGGGGCCGGGGCCATACAACCGGCCGCCCCGACCGCCGATCGCAGAACCCGAACCGCCACCCGAGCAACCGGAACGGCCCGAAGCGGTGCGGGGCGTCGGTCTCGCCGCGATCGTCGGCCCGGCCTTGATGGGCGGCGCGCTCGTCGTCGTGTACCGCGATCCACGCTTCGCTCTGCTCGCACTGATCGGTCCCGCGGTCGCGCTGATGACGCTGGCGGGGAGCCGGCGTTCGTCGCGAAAGAACCTCCGCCGGCATCGCCGTGCGGTGCGCGCGTACGAACGCGCACTCCTCGACCACTTCGAGCGTGAGTGTCGGCGACTCGAAGGACTCGCACCCGATCCGTGCGCGATGACCGGTGCGCTCTGGGCGCGCCGTCCGACGGACGACGATTTCGGCCTGCTACGGCTCGGCCTGCGAGGACACATGCCAGTCGTGGCAGACGGTCTTCACGGCAAGATCGGTGTCGCGGGGGACCAAATCGCGGCGCGAGCGCTGGCTCGCGCACTGGTGTGCCAAGTCGCAGCCCATCACGGTCCTGCAGACGTCCGCATCGAGGTGCCGGGTGGTCCGGACTGGGACTGGGCCAAGTGGCTTCCACACCGCACGGCAGCTCCGTGGACGTTCTCCGTCGCGATTGCGGCCACGGAGGAGGATCTGCCCGCGAGTTGCACGACGGTCGTCAGGGTGAACAGTGATCTCGGCGACGCCGAGGACTTCATCGCTTGCGGGATGGACGAGCCAACCGCTCGTGCGTTCGCTCGAGGGCTGGCGCGGTTCGAGGATCCCGAGACGACAGAAAGCGCCACCCTTCCTCACACGGTCCGCCTGTCGTCGCTGAACAGCCACAGCGGGGTTCCGATCGGTAGCGGAAAGGACGGTGTTGTCGAGATCGACCTCGTCCGCGACGGGCCGCATGGCCTGATCGCGGGCACGACTGGGTCAGGCAAGAGCGAGCTGTTGCGGACACTCGTGGTGGGACTCGCAGCGCGTCACACACCTGACGAGATGGTCTTCGTCTTGATCGACTACAAGGGCGGCAGCGCGTTCGATGACTGCGCGCTGTTGCCACACTGCGTCGGACTCGTCACGGACCTCGACGAACAGTTGGGCGAACGTGCGCTCCGTTCGCTCGAAGCCGAACTGCGCTTCCGCGAGCGTGATCGCCGCGATGACACCACGAAGCTGCCGCGCCTCGTTGTCGTGATCGATGAGTTCGCGACGCTGGCGACCGAGCTTCCCGACTTCCTCGGAGCGCTCGTCGGCATCGCGCAACGCGGTCGGAGCCTCGGCATGCACCTGGTGCTCGCGACACAGCGGCCGTCGGGCGTGGTCAACGCGAACATCAAGGCCAACGCGAACCTCCGCATCGCTCTGCGCGTGCAGGACGCGACCGATTCGATCGATGTCATCGACAGTCCGGAAGCGGCTTCGATCAGCCGCGACACACCCGGTCGCGCGTACATCCGTCGTGGCTCGGGTGACGTCGTGCTGGTGCAGACCGCGACCGCGAGCCTGCCCGCGGCGATCGAGCGTGCGCCGGTGACCGTGCGTCCGTTTCCCTCGACGGACACCATGGACTCGGTCGATGGGCCGACGGAGCTCGCCGTTCTGGTCGAGGCCCTGCGCGCTTGGAGGGGTCCACTGCCTCGGCGACCATGGCTGCCGATGCTCCCTCCGAGCATCGACTTGGGGGACATCGAACCGCCAGCCTTCGCCCTTGCCGACGAGCCCGACCACCAACGACAGGTGCCTGTCGCGTGGCAACTGGACCAGGGCAACCTCGTCCTCTACGGCATGGCCGGCAGCGGCACGACCACTGCCATGCGCGCCGTCCTCGAGCGATTGCCACACGCGCAGATCTACGCGGTCGACTTCGGCACGGACGCACACGAGCGTCATGCGCGCCTCATGAGGACGTTGCGGCTCGAGCTCGAACGCCGGCGGGCGACGGGCGAATGCGAGCCGCGCATCGTGACCTGCGTCGACAACGTGGGCACGTTCCTCGCCGAGCACGACGGGATCGACGGCATCGAGGTGACCGAGACGTTCCACCGGCTGTTCGGCGAAGGATCGCCATTCGGTATCTCGTTCGTCGTGACGGCGGACCGCATCAGCGCCCTGCCTCTACGGCTCAGCTCACTCGTCAGCCAAAAGCTGCTCTTCCGACTCGCGGATCCGCACGACTACGCGCTCGTCGGTCTGCGACCAAACGAGCTTCCCGCGTTCGTCGCCGGACGTGCGGTGCACAGCGATGGCAACCGCGTTGTCCAGGTCGGGATGCCACGCCGCCAGATCAAGGCGCGAACGATCCGCACCATGCCTTCGTTCGTGTCACTGGGAGATCTCCCTCCTGGAGCGGTGGGCATCGACGAGGATTTCGACCCCGTCTTCCTCGAGATGGTCGAGCACGTCCTGATCGCAGGTCCGCCCCGCAGCGGCAAGACCACCGCGCTGCGAACGATGGCGTGCGTTCTTCCGCACCATCTCTTCGTCGACGACGCAGCGGCCGTGGACGCGGTCGAGTTGACACAGCCCGTCGTTGCCGCCGCCCGTACCGACGATGTCCGTGGCAGCTACGGCCACTGGTTGCGAGAGGTCCGCAAGTCTCGCACCGGCCTCCTGCTGCAACCCGACCTCAGCAGCGACGGCGACCTACTCGGCGTGCAGTTGCCTCGAAGGTCGAGCACACCGTTCCGTCCCGGCCGCGGCTTCCTGGTCGAACGCGGCGAAGCGCGTCTGGTGCAGATCGCTACAAGCGACCGTTGACCTCCGTCCACACCAGCTCGGCGATGTCCTCGACCGCGCCGGTCGCAGCGATCACGACCCACCGCTCCGGATCCCGCTCCGCCAGCTCCAAGAATCCCTTCTCGACGCGCTCGTGGAACTGCTCGTCATCCGCTTCGATGCGATCGAGCCGGCCCTGGAGCCGCTCGCGGCGCACCCCCGCGGGAACGATCAGCAAGATCACCAGATCGGCTTCCGGCGCCTCGGCGAACTGCGACAAGGCGCGGACCGCCTCCACGTCGAGCCCGCGCCCGTAGCCCTGGTACGCGAGTGACGAATAGAGATAGCGGTCCGTGACGACGTGTACCCCTCGGTCGAGCGCCGGCTCGATCACGTCACTTCGATGTTGCGCACGATCCGCGGCCATCAGAAGCGCCTCGGCGCGTGGGTCGACCGCATCTCCATCGAGCAACGCCGCGCGGAGTTGCGCGCCCAGTGGGGTCCCGCCGGGCTCGAAGGTCAGCACCGCACCGAGGCGAGCGGCGAGCAAGCGGGCCTGGGTGGACTTGCCGGCGCCTTCACCGCCTTCAAACGCGATCAGCACCGACGGTTTCTTTCCTTCCCGATCCCAAAGATCGAGCCACGATCCAACCTGCGATGAAGACGATGAGCGATGCCATGTACAACGTGAGCCGGACCCCCGGCAGGAACAGCTCTTGGCCACCGGGAAGTGTCACGGTTTGACCCGTGAACAGCGATCGGGAGATGCGGTCGAGTAGTTCGGACAGAAATGGTCCGAGCGCGAACGCGATCAACAAGCACAAGCGAACGATCGTGTAGAGCGCACTGAAGATGCGCCCGCGCAGCTCGTCGTCGACGTTCTCGTGCAGCAGCGTGAAGCCGACCACGTACACGGACCCGGCGCAGACTCCGAGCACGAACACAGGAATGAGCGCGAACGCCAGGGTCGTCATCGATGCAGCGAAGAACAACGAACCGGACGCGACGAAGATCGACAACTCGAAGACGCGCGTTTTCGGCAAGCGACCTTGCGTGACGGAGAGCAACAGCACACCCCCGGCCACACCGAATCCGAGCGCGGTGATGAACACGCCGTAGCCGGCCGCCCCTGCCCCGAGCACCTCGGTCGAGTAGATCGAACCGAGCGGCACGACCATTCCTCCGCCGATCAGGGCGGTGGCGAGGCCGAGGTGCACCGAACGCACGATCGGATTCACGAAGATGTATCGCCAACCCTCCTTCAACTCGTGGAACGACTGCCCGAAGTCGACGCGCTTCTCACCGTTCTTCTTCGTCCGCGCGCGTCGCGCTGCCTCCGGTAACGCCAGCGTGGAGATCATGAACGCCGATAACGCGAACGTGCCCGCGTCGACGTAGAACGCGAGCGCGGTCTGGTCGGTCTTGAGGAAATCGAGCGTGTCCACGGTGCCGAGCCACCGGGACGCCTGCGCCAACAACGCGAACAACACGGCGGCGATCGGGAAGGTTCCATACGCCGCCGCCAACGACAGTGAGTTGGCAGTTGTCAGGCGATCGGTCGGCACGAGATTCGGTACCGAGGCTTCCTTCGCGGGCGACCACAGCAGCGTGCAGATCTCGAGCACGAGTGACGCGAGCACCAGGCCGAGCACAGTGTGGACGAACGGCAGTGTGCAGATGACGATCGCGCGGATGAGATCGCACGTGACCATGATCTTCTTGCGATCCCATCGGTCGACGAGGACTCCCGCGACCGGCGAGAGGAAGAAGCCGGGAATGATGCGCGCCGACATGACGAGACCGACAGCGGCACCACCCGACCCGGAGCCGATCGACGCGGCCAGGATCGTGATGGCGAGGAAGCCGAGCCAGTCGCCGAGCGACGACACCACCTGTGCGATCCACAGTCTGAAGAACTCGTGGCTCCCGAACAGTCGCACGTGCAAGGCCACTTGGGTCGGCGGTTCGACCCTCTCCTCGAGAAACGCGGGAAACGGGACGACGGGGGCATCGATGCCGGTGGTCCCGAGCCCGGCCGAACTCGGCGCCTCGGGTGCGTCCGGCGCGTCGGGCACGCCGGGCGCGTCCGGTAGAAGGGACGAAGTCGCCGCGGACTCGTCCTGTTCGACTTGTTCGTTGTGCGGCGGGGACGGGTCGGCCGAAGCCCGCTGCGAGGCCGGTTCAGCCACGGCTTCCGAGATTACCGGCGCGGCTCGCGCGGCCCGGGCTACCCCCGGTCACCCGCGGCGTTGGCCCCGGTCTCGGCGACGGTGCCTTTCGCGGCCGTCCGTTTCGCCGGCGCCTTCCTCGCCCCGATCGCCTTCGCCGGTGCTTTCTTCTTGGCCGCAGGCTTTTTCTTGGAGGCAGCCTTCTTCGCTGCTCGCTTCGGTTTGGTCGGCGCGGTTTCCCGCCGGATCTGGAGCAACTCGCTCGCGCGCTCGACGGTGATGCCCTCGACCGCGTCGCCTTTGCGCAGGGACGCGTTCGTCTCGCCGTCGGTCACGTACGGACCGAAGCGCCCATCCTTGACCACGATGGGCTTGTCGGTGGAGGGGTCGTTGCCGAGTTCACGCAACGGCGGCGCCGGCACCGACCGGCTGCGACCGAACTGCTTGGGCTGGGCGAGGACGGCCCGCGCCTCGTCGAGGGTCACCGTGAACAGCTGCTCCTCCGACCCCAGGCTGCGGGTCTCGTCCCCCTTCTTCACGTAGGGGCCGTACCGGCCGTTGGCAACGACCACCTCGACGCCGTCATCGTCCTCACCGACGACCCTGGGAAGCGACAGCAATCGGAGCGCATCGTCCAGTGTGATCGTCTCGAGCGACATCGACTGGAACAACGAGGCCATCTTCGGCTTCTCGCCGTCAGGAAGCGTGTCCGCGTCGCCGAGTTGCACGTACGGACCGAAGCGTCCGTTCTTGGCGTACACGGGCAGCCCCGCGTCGGGGTCGTGGCCGATCGGCTCGTCGCCCTTCGGCGCGTTGAGCAACTCGACAGCGCGGTCGATGGTGAGCTCGTCGAGCGCGATGCCTTCAGGGAGGGAAGCGGTGTCGTCACCCCGCTTCACGTACGGTCCGTACTTGCCGTTGCGGACCACGACCATCTCGCCATCGTCGTCCACACCGAGCGGGACGGCGTTGATCTCCGCGGGATCGGCCTCCTCGATCGCCTTCGCGCACAGCGTCTTCACGCCCGGCGTGCCGTTGCCGAACCAGAACTTCCCGAGCCACGGCTCGCGCTGTTGCTGTCGCTCCGCGATCTCGTCGAGATCGTCCTCCATGCGCGCGGTGAAGTCGTAGTCGACCAGATCGGCGAAGTGGCGTTCGAGAAGATTGACGACCGCGAACGCGTCCGTGGTGGGCACGAGCGCTTGGCCCTTCTTCCACACGTAGCCGCGGTCCTGGATCGTCTGCATGATCGAGGCGTACGTCGAAGGGCGGCCGATACCCCGCTCTTCGAGAGCGCGGACCAACGTCGCCTCCGTGTAGCGAGCCGGCGGCTGCGTGGCGTGACCGAGCACGTCGATGTCCGGTCGAGGCAACGCAAGACCATCGCTCAACTCGGGCAGCTTGGCCGACGAGTCGCCATCTGCTTCTGCATCGTCGCCGCCGAATCCGTACACAGCGAGATATCCCGGGAACGTGATCGTGCGCCCTGAGGCCGACCACTCCGTGTCCTCGCTCGCGGAGGTCGTGGCGCCTATGCGCGCCGTGACGGTGGAGCCCCGGGCGTCGGACATCTGCGATGCGATCGTGCGTTGCCAGATCAGCTCATACAGCCGAAGGTCGTCTCCACGCAGCACCCCCTGTAGCTGCGCGGGCGTGCGCCACTCCTCGCCGGCGGGGCGGATGGCTTCGTGGGCTTCCTGCGCGTTCTTTGACTTCCGGGTGTACGAGCGGGGGGCATCCGGGAGGTACTCGCGCCCGAACAGCTCACCGATCTGCGAGCGTGCCGCCGCGAGAGCGGTGTCGGACAGCGTCGTGGAATCCGTTCGCATGTACGTGATGTAGCCACTCTCGTACAGGCCCTGCGCGACGCGCATGACGTGTTGCGCGCTCATGCGGAGCCTGCTCCCGCCGACTTGCTGGAGCGACGACGTGATGAACGGCGGCTTCGGCCGCGAGGTGTACGGCTTGGTCTCGACGGTGCGGACGGCGAAGTCGGCGCCCTCGAGTCGAGCGGCCAAACCTCGCGCTGCGACTTCGTCCAAGACGAGGACGTCGGCGGCGCGCTTCAGCTGACCGAGTGTGTCGAAGTCCTTGCCCTCGGCCACCTTGGCGCCGTCGACCGCGACCAGCGAAGCGGTGAACGTCGGATCGGTCGGGAACGCCGCCGCGAGGTCCCAATAGGCGGCAGCGACGAACGCCATGCGTTCACGTTCACGTTGGACGACCAGGCGAACCGACGGCGACTGGACGCGTCCGGCAGACAGGCCGGTGCGGATCTTGCGCCAACAGACCTCTGACACCGGATATCCGAAGAGACGGTCGACGATGCGCCGGCTCTCCTGCGCGTCGACCAACCCGTAATCGACTTCGCGCCACTGGTCGACGGCATCCTGGATCGCGTGCTGGGTGATCTCGTGGAACACCATTCGCTTCACCGGTACACGCGGCTTGAGCACCTCGAGCAGGTGCCAAGAGATGGCCTCGCCTTCGCGATCCTCGTCGGTCGCGAGGTACAACTCGTCCGCGTCCCGAAGTGCCTCGCGCAGATCCTTGATGACCTGCTTCTTGCTGGGATTGACCTCGTAGTCGACTTTGAACCCGTTGTCGGTGTCGACGCTCAAGCCCTTCGCGGGAAGATCGCGGACGTGGCCCATCGAGGCCATGACGACGAAATCGCGGCCGAGGAAGCCCGCGATGGTGCGGGCTTTGGCCGGCGATTCGACGATGACCAGGGGCTTGGGCATTGGATCAACACGTAGGGGCCGAAGTGCCGTGCTGTCAACCCGTGCGGTCGGATCCGTTGCGGCACAAGGCCAGTCCGGCGTCAGAAGGACGGATCGAAGGTCAGGCTCGCGGGTTGGGCCCGGACAATGAAGCCATGTCCGCCTGCAACGTCGTGAGGACCATCGCCGCGAGCGCGCTCCGCGCATGTTGCTTCGAGTGGGCCACTGCACCGGTGCGCAACTCGGCGAGACGATGCGCCGTAGCGGACGCTTCTTCGATCACCGCGTCAGCCGGCACCACGCGGTCGAGATAGCCCGCTCTAGCCGCGTCGTCCGGCCCGAACACCTCGCCAAGCAGAGCGGCATTGAAACCGGTGGATGTGAGGCGGTAGCGAGCAAGCTCGATGGCGAAGACGGGCAGGCCCATGCCGATGGCCACCTCGTTCAACCCGATCTTGAAATCACCGGCGGCGCCGACGCGGACGTCGGCGGCGAGCAGGAGCAGCGATCCCATGGCGAGAGCGTGACCGGTGCACGCGCAGATGACTGGCATCGGATACGTGAAGATCCGCATCAACAGCTCTGCCCCGTTGGTGACGAGCTCTCGCATCTGCTGCTCACCAGCGGTCATCACCGACAGGTCGAACCCCGCAGAGAAGCGACCAGGCCGCCCGGTGAGCAGCACGGCCGACGCTCCGTTCTCGCGCGCCTTGGCGAGCCCGCCGTCGATGCCGGCGAGCACGTCGAGTGTGATCGCGTTCGCCTTCCCGTCGTCGAGTCCGATGACCGCAACGGAACTGTCCTGCGCCAAAGAGACCGTCACGAGCGAGGAACCTAGTGTGCGGACCATGGAGTTCTCCCTTTCGCCCGCTGCCAGTCGTCTCCGCGACGAGCTCCTCGAATTCATGGACCAGCAGGTCTATCCAGCCGAGCCGGTGTTCCGCGAGCAGCTCGAGGCGTCGGGCGATCCGCACTTTCACCCCCCGGTGATGGAAGAGCTCAAGAGCGAAGCGCGTAAGCGCGGGTTGTGGAATCTGTTTCTCCCGCACAAGACGCAGTGGACCGAGGGTCTGACGAATCTCGACTACGCACCGCTCGCAGAGATCATGGGTCGATCGGGGATCGCGTCCGAAGCGTGCAACTGCTCCGCACCTGACACCGGCAACATGGAGCTTCTCGCGATGTTCGGCACGCCGGAACAGCAGGAACAATGGCTGCAACCGCTGCTCGAAGGCGAGATTCGGTCCGCATTCGCCATGACCGAACCAGCAGTGGCGTCGTCCGACGCGACCAACATCGAGTGCCGCATCGACGTCGATGGCGACGACTACGTGATCAACGGCCGGAAGTGGTGGATCTCCGGTGCATCGGACCCGCGCTGTCGCGTGTACATCCTGATGGGCAAGACCGATCCGAATGGCCCTCGCCACGTGCAGCAGTCGATGGTGCTCGTTCCGACGGACACGCCGGGCATCACGAACGTGCGAGCGCTCCCGGTGTTCGGTTACCAAGACCGCGAGGGACACTGCGAGCTCGTGTTCGACGACGTGCGTGTGCCGCGCTCGAACATCCTCGGCGAGGAAGGCGGCGGCTTCGCCATGGCGCAAGCCCGCCTTGGCCCGGGTCGTATCCACCACTGCATGCGCACCATCGGCGCCGCCGAACGAGCTCTCGAGATGCTGTGCCTGCGGGCGCAGACGCGGACTGCGTTCGGCAAACCGCTCGCGGAGCAAGGTGTCATCCAGACCTGGGTCGCGGACGCCCGCATCGACATCGACCAGGCGCGGCTGTACACGTTCTACGCCGCATGGCTGATGGACACCCAGGGAAACAAGGCCGCGCGCACCGAGATCTCTGGCATCAAAGTGGCGGTGCCGCAGATGGCGCTGCGCATCATCGACCACGCGATCCAGGCTCATGGCGCCGCCGGCATCGGCGACGACTTCGGTCTTTCGTCGCTCTACGCGCACATCCGAACACTCAGATTGGCCGACGGGCCGGACGAAGTGCATCGCATGACGGTTGCCCGCAGGGAGTTGCGCAAGTACGCCGCGATCGCGGAGGCGCCGAGCCCGGACAGGTAACCTCCGAGGACCTTGTTGCGATGCGAGCGGACCGTCCCGACCTCGGGACAAGAGGAGATGTGATGCGAAAGCTCTTGGCGTGCTCGGCCGTCGGAGTCGTCGTGTTCGGCGGTGTCTTGGCGGCCTGCGGTGGGGGCGGCGGTGGCGGTGGCAGCCAGCAGGCGTTCTGCGATGCCTTGAAGAAGGAGGTGAGCGCGTTCAGCGACCTGTCCGACCAGTCCGACCTGACCAACTCGCAGAGTCAGTCGCTCCTGCAGACGGCGTTCGATGACCTCGCGAACAAGGCGCCGAGCGAGATCAAGGGTGACATGCAGACCCTCGCGAAAGCCATCAGGGCTTTGGGCGAGTCGGCGGACGAGCTCAGCTCAGCCGTGAGCGACAGCGACTTCAGCAAGCTCAGCGACCTCGAGCAGTCGTTCTCCGATCAGAACTCGGGCTTCGAGAAGGCGTCGCAGAACGTGGAGACGTACGCGAAGGACAAGTGCGGTATCGACATCAGCGGCAGCGACAGCTCATCGAGTACCCGGTCATCGGGTTCGTCGAGCCTGTCGAGCTTGTCGAGTTCGTTGAGCGACCGGTTCAGTGATCTCAGTGATCTGAGCAACTTCAGTGATCTCAGTGATCTCAGCAGCCTCTCCGACTTGAGCGATCTCACCAGCAACTTCAGCGATCTGAGCAGCTTCAGCGACTTCAGCTCGCTCGGCTCGGAGCTCAGCTCGCTGTTCAGCCGCTGAACCCGGCTACTCCAGGATCCGGATCTCGCCGCTCGAGGCTTCGACGACCGCGATCGCGGCTTCGTGCAACTGTTGGTGCAACGACCGGAACAATGCGACCTCCTCGTCGAACGACTCTCGGGCCGTGGAGTCGTCGGGATCCGGCAGGTGCTCGCCGGAGCTGAGCTGTTCGAGCGCGGCATCCCAGTCCGTTCCTGCCACCTGACGGCGCAGACGCAGGTCGGGTGCCTGCAACAGCGCTCGATCTACGTCGTTCACGATCGCGACCACGACGTCGGTCGTCGTGCGCACGCCGGGCGTCGACAACAGCCGCAGCGCCTGAAGCTTGCGCATGGCCAGTGCGGCGATCATCTCAGGGTCACCGAGCTCGGTCACCGCAGAGTCGATGTCGGTGAGATCGATCGACACCGTCGCCGCGACGTCGAACCAGCGTCGCAGTATCCCGAACAAGTCCTCGGTAACGTCGTGGAGCGCGAGCAACTCGTCCGGCTTCGGAATCGTCTCGACCGGCTCGTCGCTCATCGTCGAACAGGCTCGCTCATCGCCGAAGGTGCGTGGTGAGCAGCAGACGCACGGTGGTGCCGCCACCCTCGGCGCGGAACTCGAGCTCGTCGGTCAGCTCGCGCATCAAAGGGATGCCGAGCCCGTGCTCGAACATCAGACGAGCCGGCTTGGTCACGTCGGGATGCGGCGTGATGGCGTCGGGATCGAAACCGCCGCCCTCGTCGTGCACCTCGACGATCACGTAGTCAGCTTCGAGATGGCATCGCACGACGACGGGCTTGCGTTCGGT
>DATAES010000022.1:0-29336 GCA_036257895.1 Acidimicrobiales bacterium | reverse complement strand
TGTCGGCTCGTCGCTGGCGCTTCCCTCGCCGACGGGACATCGCTGTAGTGTCCCCCGTCGTGCTCAGTGACGCCGAAGTCAGCAAGCGGGCCCGCCGTCTGGCCGCACTCATCGAGCCGGTGGTCGGGCAGGTCTACTTCTCGCGCGAGTGCCACGAGGCGTACGTCGCGCTCGGATTCTCGCCGAGCCCGGGCGAGGGAGGCGGCGTCGCGCTGCCCGACGGGCCGGCGTACTTCACGAGCCGAGGCTCGGCCTTGGGCCAGGCGCCGGGGCACTTGGTCGCGTCGGCATTCGCCGTGTTCAACCCTGAGATCGTCGTGCCCTGCGTCGAGATGGGCTGGTCGCTGACCGACGCCCAGACCATCGCCGACGCGCGCACCACCGGGGCCGTCGCACAGCTCGTCCGCATCCTCGGTGACCATCCCGACGGCCTGGAGCGGGTGAGCGAGTTGCTTGCTCGCGCCTGCGCTCCGCTGCGCCCGGAGGGCCGGCCGTTGTACGCAGGCCTGTTGGCGCTCGGCATGCCGGGCACGCCGTGGGGCGATCTCTGGCGGTACGGCGATCAGCTGCGCGAGTTCCGCGGCGACGCCCACACGGCGGCTTGGACGAGTGCCGGGTTCGACGCCACCGAGATCGGACTGCTGACCGAGCAGTTCTGGGGCGTGCCCCCTCGCACGTACGTGCGCACCCGCGCCTGGAGCGACGCGCAACTCGATGCCGCGGAAGAGCGGCTCGTGGCGCGCGGTCTCCTGGTCGACGGCGCGTTCACCGACGAAGGGCGCGAGGTTCGCGAGGCGATCGAGTTCGCTACGGACATGCAGATGCGACCTGCCATCGAGGCACTCGGCGACGATGTCGACGACCTCTTCGGCATCATCCAACCGTGGGGCGCACAGATCCGCGAGGCCGGGGGCTACCTCACGGGGCCAGACCAGCTGACCGGCCGCCGCTGAACGCGGCGGCGACCAGCTCCGCGAACAACGCCTCGCCGTCGGCCTCGATCCCGCGGCGACCGAACCACTTGCACACGTTCAACACGTCACGGTGGAGTAGATCGAAACCGTGCGGGCTGCCGACCAGATCGACGGCTTGCGGGAAGTCGATCAGCCAGAGCTGACCTTCCCACCACAACGCGTTGTACGCCGAAAGATCTGCGTGCACCCAACCGGCCTCGACGACCAGGCGCAGGTTCTCCTGCAACTGATCCCAGGCGTCGACGAGCGCGTCGCGATCGAGCCGAGCTTGCGCAAGCCGAGGCGCGGCCTGGGTGCGGTCGCCGATGTACTCGAGCAACAGTCCGCCGTCCTCGTCGTAGCCGACTGGGAACGGCACAGAAGCACCTGCTTCCCATGCCGTGGCCATGACCTCGTACTCGTGACCGAGCCAGCGCCCTTTGACGAGTTCCTTGCCGTACTTCGTCATGGCCTCGACCGCGCGGCGGTCGCGGCTGCGGCGGCCGTAGTTGCGCCCGTCGCGATAGATGATGTCGTTGGCGAACGTGGGAGCACGTTCGAAGCCGAGCGCTTGCAGCTCGCCCTTGTGGGAGACGGTTCGGGGTCGGTACCGCTTGCGGGCCAGGAGATGTGAACGATCGTCGTCGCGCGCCGTGCGCTCGACGAGTCCCACTTCACCTTCCTTGCCGGTGGCGATGACACCGAGATCGGTGTCGGTGTAGAAGTCGGTGATCAGCCATGCGGGGATGGCGCGCGCCAAGGTGGGCTCCTTCGAAACGGAGGGACTGGAAGACCCAGCCGGCGGGCGCGGCGGCTATGAAGTCAGCGAGGCGCGGACCGGCTGGAGGTGCGGGACACGACAGTCATCGGCGCATTCCTCCTTCGCTCGGTCCGGATGCGAACCCGTATGCTCGGCGCGAAAGCGAGGCCGAGTCAACTGGTTTCGCGGACAAGGGGGAAGCCGTGCCGCTCGATCCAGCCATCAAGACGGTGCTCGACCAGCTCGAAGCGGTCGGTGGACCGGCGCTCCACGAGGTCAGCCCGGACGAGGCCCGCCAGATGATGAAGCTGCTCACGGCCATCGAGGGCGAGCCCGAGGCCGTGGCAAAGGTCGAGGACCGAACGATCGCCGGGGTCCCCGTGCGAGTGTACGCACCAGACGGTGGACCACAGCCGATTCTCGTCTGGTACCACGGCGGCGGCTGGGTCATCGGCGATCTCGACACGACGGATGGAGTGGTCCGCAAGCTCGCGAACCGCGCGAACGCGGTCGTCGTGTCCGTCGACTACCAGCTCGCACCCGAGCATCCATACCCGACGCCGGTCGACGACTGCTGGGCGGTACTCGAGTGGGTGGCAGCGAACGGCGCCGAGCTCGGGGGCGACCCGACGCGACTCGCGGTCGGCGGCGACAGCGCCGGCGGCAACCTGTCGGCGGTCATGGCGATCAAGGCCCGCGATGCAGGCATTCCGCTCCGCCACCAGTTGCTCGTCTACCCCGCAGTCGACCTCACGTTGTCGTTCCCGTCGATCGACGAGAACGGCGAGGGTTATCTCCTCACCAAGGACTCGATGGTGTGGTTCACCAACCATTACCTCGGAGGCGCCGACCCGAAAGATCCGCAGATCTCGCCGTACTACGCGGACGACATCAGCGGCGTCGCGCCGGCGCACGTCCTGACGGCCGAGTTCGACCCACTGCGCGATGAAGGCGAGGCGTACGCCGAACGGCTGAAGGACGCGGGCGTGGCCGTCGACGTCAAGCGCTACGACGGCATGATCCATGGCTTCTACGGCCTCGGCATCGTCACCCCGGTCGCCGATGAGGCCATCGACGCGTCCGCGGCCGCGCTCCGCGCCGCCTTCGCGTAGCCCCCGTCCCCCGACCTCCCTCTCCTCCCGAACTCAGGGTCGCCGTGGCCCCCATAGGGGCCACGGCGCACCAACATTCAGAAGTCGGGTTCCTGCCACCAGGGGTAGAAGTCGGGCATGTCCGCGGTGGGGCGCATCGTGAAGGCGGGTGCGCGCTTTTCGAGGAACGACAGCACGCCCTCACGCGCGTCCGGCGACTGTCCCATGGCGTTGATGCCAGCGGAATCGACTCGGTGCGCGGCCATCGGGTGCGACTCGCCCAGCATTCGCCACAACATCTGGCGGGTGAGCGACACCGAGACCGCGGAGGTGTTGTCGGCGATCTCGCGGGCGATCGCGTACGCCGCAGGCAACAACTCGTCGTCCGCATGGACGGAGCGCACCAGACCGGCTTCGAGCGCTTCGGCCGCAGGGAACACCCGACCGGTGAACGTCCACTCGAGCGCACGGTTGATGCCGACCACGCGCGGCAGGAACCACGACGATGCCGCTTCGGGCACGAGCCCGCGGCGGGCGAAAACGAACCCGAAGCGTGCGCTCTGTGCAGCAAGGCGTATGTCCATCGGCAGCGTCATCGTCACACCGACGCCGACCGACGGACCGTTGACGGCCGCGATCACCGGCTTCGTCGAACGGAAGATGCGCAACGCGACGAGCCCGCCCTCGTCGCGGTGCACATCCGTCGTCTCGAGAAGCTCCGAGTGGTCGAACGTCGAGCCGCCCGCGCCCAGATCGGCACCTGCGCAGAAGCCCCGGCCGCGACCGGTCACGACGACCACGCGCACATCGTCATCGGCATCCGACTGGTCGAACGCATCGATGAGCTCTTCGTGCATCCGGTTCGTGAACGCGTTGAGGCGGTCGGGTCGATCGAGCGTGATCGTCAGGACGCGGTCGGCGACCTCATAGCTGATGTCGGTGTACTCCACGGCCCGCCTAGACGTCGAGGAATCGCGTCGCGGCGACAGCGGAGCCGAAGATACCGACCATCGCGCCCGCGATGAGCATCACGATGCCGGTGCCTTGAACGTCGGTGAACTCGAGCCGGAAGCCGGCCCAGATCCCACCCCCCGACACGAGCGTCGGTAACAGCCACGCGCGTAACGCGAGGACGATCCCTATGCCCGCAGCGCTGCCCAAGATGCCTTGCACGAGCCCTTCGGCCATGAACGGGATGCGGATGAACCAGTTCGTCGCGCCGACGAGCTTCATCACCTCGATCTCGCGACGGCGGGCGAACATCGCTATGCGGATCGAGTTCACGATGAGCACGAGCGAGGTCGCGCCGACGACCGCGGCGAACAGCAACGAAAAGCTCCGGAACTTGGCGAAGCTGTCTTCCTGACGGCGGATGTTGTCGTTGTCCGCCATGACCTCGAAGACGCCCGGCATCACCTGGAACTGGCTCTTGAGCGAGTCGACGACCTCGGAGCTCGCGTTCTTCACGTGGACCTTGTAGCTGGTCGGGGTCTCTGCAGGCGTCAGGCTGTCGCGGATTGCGGGCTCGTCGACGAAGATCTCGCGGAACTCGGCGTTGGCCTCGTCGTGGTTCAGGTACTTCTTCGACTGGACGTTCGGGTTCTGATCGAGACCGCGGCCCACCGCATCGATCTGGTCCTGGGAAGCATCGGCTTTCAAGTACACGATCGTCTGCACGTTGCCGCGGAACCGGACGTTCGACCGGTTCACGCCTTGCTTCATCAACAGGGAAGTGCCCACCAGCGTCAGCGCGATCGCGATCGTCACGACGGTCGCGAACGTCAACGTGAGGTTGCGCTTCAGGTTCGTCGCCGTCTCTCGTACGACGTAGTCCACTCGGAGGGCCATTGACTTGTTGTTCCTCTACTCGTAGACGCCGCGGGACTGATCCCGGACGATGACGCCGCGGTCGAGCTCGATCACGCGGCGGCGCATCGTGTCGACGACGCTTCGATCGTGGGTTGCCATGACGACGGTGGTGCCCGTGCGGTTGATGCGGTCGAGCAGGCGCATGATGCCCACCGACGTTGTCGGGTCCAGGTTTCCAGTCGGCTCGTCGGCCAGCAAGATGAGGGGTCGGTTCACGAACGCGCGTGCGATCGAGACCCGTTGCTGCTCACCACCCGAGAGCTCGTGCGGGTAGTTCTCCATCTTCTTGGCCAGCCCCACCAGCTCGAGGATCGCCGGTACCTGGGTCTTGATGACGTGCTTGGGACGCCCGATCACCTCGAGCGCGAACGCCACGTTCTCGTACACGGTCTTGTTCGTCAGCAGCTTGAAGTCTTGGAAGACACAGCCGATGTTGCGCCGCAGATACGGCACCTTCCACTGGTTGAGCTCGCCGATGTCCTTGCCGGCAACATAGATGCGGCCGTGCTCGGGCGTCTCCTCCTTGTTCAGGAGGCGAAGCATCGTCGACTTGCCGGACCCCGACGGTCCGACGAGGAAGACGAACTCGCCCTTCTGGATGTCTGCACTCGCGTCGCGGAGCGCGACGACATCGCCCTTGTAGACCTTGGTGACGCTTTCGAGTTTGATCATGGCAAGGCGATGGGAGTGCGGGCGCGGGGGCGGCGAAGCGGGACACGTCGTGCCCGCTGCGGTTCGGGCGTCCTCACACTTCGGGCCGCGAGGCTACCAGCGCGATCCTTGGAACCAAGTCACCCCGTGTTCGACCAACCGCGCTGCGAGCACCATCGCCAGGTGCCGAGCGGCGGATCGAGCACCGGCAACGTGGCCATGTCGGGCGGATGAGCGCTCTCGCACCGGTAGCGGACGACGAGGTCGTCGCGGTCCCAGTCGAGTTCGACGCGTGCCAGTTCGTACGGCGCTTCGACCAACGCCGCGAAGGCGAACTGGAGGACGGCACCATCGGCCGCGACGCCCCGCAGGTGAAGATGCCCGCTCATCGCCACGACCGGGCAAATCGGAGAATTCGGCACCGTCAGGTCGCGGACCGGAGCGAGCTGCGACAGGTGACCCGAGTACAGCAGACCTGCCTCTCGCGCCCGCCGCTCGAACGACAGCACCGGGAAGTGGCTGAGCAACAGGTCGCCGCGAACGCCGGCGACCTTCGTCCAGCCCCGCACGTCGAACGGCTCCGTCGCCCGGTCGGTGACCGCCATGACCTCGTGGACGTGGAGCCCGAAGCCCTCGGCCTCGAACGGCTTGATCACCGGCGACGAATCGGGCCACGCACAGGGCGACACCACATTGAGGTCGCCGACCGCTGCGACCTCGTCCTCCAACCGAACCCCCGCTTCGAGGACGTCGTGGTTGCCGCTCAGGACGATGACCGGCCGGGCGCCGCTTGCCGCGGCGATGATGTCGACTGCAGCGCGCAGCGACGCGCGATCACCGAAGTGCGCGATGTCACCGAGCAACGCGATGGCGTCGACGTCGTCGAGCAACGGGTGGTGCAGCGCTCGGTCGAGACGCTCGTGCGCGTCGTGCAGCCGATACGGGTTGTGCCACGAAGCCGGTTCGTCGCGCTGCACCGACAAGTGCGGGTCGGCGACGACGCCGAGGCGCATCAGTTCGCCGAGCTGCCGCCGGCCCGCTGCCAGCGCAGGTATGCCTCGATGAACGGGTCGAGATCACCGTTGAGCACACCGTCGACGTTGCCGGTCTCGTGTTCGGTGCGGAGGTCTTTCACGAGCTGATAGGGCGCGAGCACGTAGCTGCGGATCTGGCTGCCGAACCCCACTCGTTGCTGTTCGCCCTGGATCGCAGCGAGCTCCTCCTCGCGCTTCTGGCGCTCGAGATCGGCCAGCCGCGCCTTCAGCATCGTCATCGCCCTGTCTCGGTTCTGGAACTGGCTGCGCTCGACCTGACACGACACAACGATGCCCGTCGGCTTGTGGATCAGCCGCACGGCCGACGAGGTCTTGTTGATGTGCTGACCACCGGCACCCGACGAGCGGAAGACCTGCATCTCGATATCGGACTCGTCGATGTCGATCTCTGCGTCGCCGTCGTGCAGCATCGGCACGACCGACAGAGCGGCAAACGCGGTCTGGCGCTTGCCCTGCGCATTGAACGGGCTCATGCGCACCAGCCGGTGCACGCCTCGCTCGGCTTTCAACCACCCGTACGCGTACCGACCCTTCACCACGAACTCGACCGACGACAGTCCGGCTTCCGAACCCGGCGTGGAGTCCTCTTCTTCGACTGCGAAGCCATGGCCTTGCGCCCAGCGCACGTACATGCGGTAGAGCATCTCGGTCCAGTCCTGCGCGTCCGCGCCGCCCTCGCCCGAGGACAGCGCGCAGAGTGCGTCGTACTCGTCGTGCTCGCCCGAGAACAGCGATCGCAGTTCGAGCTCGTCGAGCTTGCGCGCCACTCCGGCCAGCTCGCGCTCGATCTCGCCCACCTGGCTTTCGTCGTTCTCCTCGCGCGCCAGCTCTGCGAGGGTCGCCGCGTCATCGACGTGCTGCGTCAGCGACTCGTACAGCTCGATGTCGGCCATGGTCGCGGACAGCTCGCCGGTGACCTTCTTGGCGAGTTCCTGGTCGTCCCAGAGGTCGGGCCTCGAGGCCTCCGTTTCGAGTTGGGGCCGGCGCTGCCGCAGCTCCTCGATCCGCAGGTACGACCGCGCTTCGTCGAGCCTGCGTCGTAGATCGGCTACCTCGTCGGTGAAGTCACGCATGCCCCGCCGCCCTCAGCGGCCGTGGCACAACTTGTACTTCTTGTTGGAGCCGCAGGGACACGGCGCGTTGCGCGGCGTCTTGTCCCACTCGCTCTTCACGAAGGGAACGTTGACCTGTTCCTCCTCGGCCTGAGGCGCCGCCGCCTGACCCTCGACACCCTCCGCGACCGCATGCGCCGCAGCCGCAGCAATCGATCCGCCGCCGCTCGAGGGATCGTCCGGACCGGAGAACTTCATGTTGGTGGCAGTTGGCGCGGCTTCAGGGGCCTGCTGCGTCACGGTGACCTGTGCATGCATCACGTACTTCACGAAGTCCTGTGCGATGCCGTTCATCATCATGCCGAACATGTCGAACCCTTCGCGCTGCCATTCGACGAGGGGATCCTTCTGACCCATGGCGCGGAGATGGATGCCTTCCTGCAGGTAGTCCATCTCGTACAGGTGCTCGCGCCACTTCTGGTCGATGATCTGCAACATGATCTGGCGTTCGACCTGGCGCATGACCTCGGGGCCGAGCTCCTCCTCACGCCGCTCGTAGTATCCCTGCGCCTCGGCCATCAGCAGCTCGTACAACTCATCGGTGTTCGTCGCTGCTTCGAGCTGCGCCTTCGTGATGTTGCTCGGCCAGCTCGTGGCAACCTCGTTGAGCAGGCCGTCGAGATCCCACTCCTCGGCGTAGTCGGACACGCAGTACGTCGAGATGGTCGACTCGACGGAGTCGGCGAGATACTGGATCGCCTCGTCGCGCAGGTCGGCGCCCTCGAGGATCTGATCGCGGCGCTTGTAGATGACCTTGCGCTGCTCGTTCATCACCTCGTCGTACTTGAGGACGTCCTTGCGGATCTCGGCGTTGCGTTGCTCGACGGTGTTCTGCGCGCGCTCGATTGCCTTGGTGACCATGCGCGCCTCGATGGGTACGTCCTCGGGCATGGCCTTGGTCATCACCCAGTTCATGGCACCCGTGGCGAAGATGCGCATGAGCTCGTCCTCGAGCGAGAGATAGAAGCGGCTCTCCCCCTGATCGCCCTGGCGGCCCGAACGTCCTCGCAACTGGTTGTCGATACGGCGGCTCTCGTGCCGTTCGGTGCCGAGCACGTACAGCCCACCGAGCTCACGCACCTTCGCACCCTCGGCCTCGGTCTCGGCCTCGTACTTCGGCAGCAGGGCCTGGTACCGCGTCGCGCCCTCCTCGCTGTCGGGATCGAGCCCTTCTGCGATCACATCGCGCTGGGTCAGGCCTTCCGCGTTGCCGCCCAGGATGATGTCGACACCGCGGCCGGCCATGTTGGTCGCGACGGTGATCGAGTTCAGACGGCCGGCCTGCGCCACGATGTGCGCCTCACGCGTGTGCTGCTTCGCGTTGAGGACTTCGTGCGCGATGCCGCGCTTCTCGAGCATGCGGCTGAGCTTCTCGGACTTCTCGACCGAGATCGTGCCGACGAGTACGGGCTGACCGGTCTCGTAGCGTTCGGCCAGGTCCTCGACGAGTGCCCCGAACTTTCCGTCCTCCGTCCGGTAGATGAGGTCGGCCTTGTCGTCCCTCACCATCGGCCGGTTCGTGGGGATGGGCACGACCTGCAAGTTGTACGTGTTGGCCAGTTCGGACGCCTCGGTCTGCGCGGTACCGGTCATGCCGGCGAGCTTCTCGTACATCCGGAAGTAGTTCTGCAGCGTGACGGTGGCGAGGGTCTGGTTCTCCTCTTTGATCTTCACGCCCTCTTTGGCTTCGATCGCCTGATGCAGGCCTTCGGACCACCGCCGACCTTCGAGGATGCGGCCGGTGAACTCGTCGACGATCTTCACCTCACCCTGCTGGATGATGTAGTCCTTGTCGCGCTTGTAGAGCTCTTTGGCCTTGAGCGCCACGCTCAACTGGTGGACGAGGTTCTGGGCGACACCGTCGTAGAGGTTGTCTATGGCCCGAGCCTTCTCGACCTTCTCGATGCCTGGCTCGAGCGGCGCGACGATGCGCTTCTCCTCATCGACCTCGTAGTCCTCGTCGCGGCGAAGGTCTCGGACGATCTTTGCGAAGTCGTAGTACAGCTGCGCAGCTTCCGACACGCGCCCGCTGATGATCAACGGCGTGCGCGCCTCGTCGATGAGGATCGAGTCGACCTCGTCGACGATCGCGTACACGTGGCCGCGCTGGGTCTTCTGCTCCTTCGTCAACGCCATGTTGTCGCGGAGGTAGTCGAACCCGAATTCGTTGTTCGTCCCGTACGTGATGTCGCACGCGTATTGCGCCCGCTTGTATTCGCTGTCGTAGTCACCGGGGATGATCAGCCCGACCGTCAGACCGAGGGATCGGTGGATCTGACCCATCCAGTCCGCGTCGCGAGTGGCCAAGTAGTCGTTCACGGTGATGATGTGCATGCCGCGGCCGGCGACGCCGTTGAGGTACGCCGGCAAGGTCGACACGAGGGTTTTTCCTTCGCCGGTCTTCATCTCCGCAACCCAGCCGAAGTGGAGTGCCGCGCCTCCCATGAGCTGCACGTCGAAGTGACGTTGACCGATCGTGCGCTTCGCGCCTTCACGCGTGACAGCGAATGCTTCGATCAGGAGCTCGTCGAGATCCTCGCCGTTGTCGAGACGCAGACGGAACTCACTGGTCTTCGCTGCGAGCGCGTCGTCCGACAGCCGTTCCATCTCGGGTTCGAGAGCGTTGATGTCCGGCACCAGACCCGCCAGTGCCCGGACCTTCTTGCCCTCGCCGGACCGGAGGACGCGATCGAAAACTCCCATGGGGTACCCGATGCTACCGGCCGCTCCTGGCCGGGGCGCCGCCAGGCAGCGGCCACCTCAGCCGCCAGGCCAGCGGTTGCTAGCTCTGCTCGGTCCCCAGAAGTCGTGACATTGCGACAAGTTCGTGACCGAGCAGAGGCCGACCGAGCGACCGCCAGGGAGCCGGGCGGCGATGGGGCCCGGGGGGCGCAGCCCCCCTTGCTAGTGGATGTCGAGGAGCTTCTCTCGCACCGCATAGACGACCGCTTCCATCCTCGAGTGCAAGTGGAGCTTCTCGAGGATGTTGCGCACGTGGTTCTTCACGGTGTTCTCGGAGATGAACAGGGTCTCGGCGGCCTCGCGGTTGCTCATGCCCTGGGCGACGAGCTTGAGGACCTGCAGTTCCCGGTCGGTGAGCTTGGGCGCGACGACCTTCTGCTGGGCCTGCCTCGCCAGATTGTTGAACTCGGACAGCAGCTTCGACGCCATCGACGGCGAGATCAGGCTCTGCCCCGTGACCACGGCCCGAATGGCGTTGGCCACCTCTTCGATCGAGATCTCCTTCAGGAGGTAGCCGGTCGCACCGGCCTTGACCGCCTCGTAGAGGTCCTCCTCCTCGTCACTCACCGTGAGCATGAGGACCTTGGCGGCTGGCGCCGTTTCGGAGATCGCCCGGGTGGCGTCGATGCCGGACATCCGGGGCATGCGCACGTCCATGAGGACTACGTCGGGCGCCGCGTCCTGGGCCCTGCGGATCGCCTCCTCGCCGTCTTCGGCCTCGGCTACGACCTCGATTCCGTCCTCGGACTCGAGCACCATGACCAGCCCGCGCCGGAAGAGCGCGTGATCGTCGCAGATCAGGACACGTATCGCGTCCGGTGCGACCTGGTCATCTTCGGACATCGAGGCTCCTCGCGAACTCGTCGGGAGACTAGTCCGTTCGGGTGTGATACCCCTTCAGGCCTGGTCGATGAGGCCGATGTCCCCGTCGTCGCGCCGGTACACGACCGTGGCCCGCTCGGTCTCCGCGCTCATGAAGAAGAAGAAGTCGTGGCCGAGGAGGTCCATCTGCAGCGCGGCCTCTTGCGGCGTCATCGGCTTCGTCTGGAAGGTCTTCGTCTTCACGATGCGTGGTTGACCGCCGTCGTCGATGTCGAGGTCGGCCTCGACCGCCTCGGCTGCCCCGGGCACGGCTTCGGCGCTGGCGCCGTTGGCTCGACGTTCGTGGGGGTGACTCCGGCGCAGCAACTTCGTCTTCAACTTGTGGAGCTGGTGCTCGAGCTTCTCGACCGCCTTGTCGACCGCAGCGAAACCATCGGGCGCCGAGACCTTGCATCGAACATGGTGGCCGTGCCCGACCAGCGTGACCTCGCACACCTCCTTGTCCGCCACTCGCCGATGGTTGTGCTCGGAGAAATGCACCTCGGCGCGGTCCATGCCTTCCAAGAAACGACTGAGCCTGCCGATCTTCTCGATCGTGCTCGCTCGCAAGAGCTCGGAGACCTCGGTGTGCCGGCTGCTGACGGTGATCTCCACGGCGGCTCCTCTCGCTCGGCTCTCCGCACTCAGCACGAACGGTGCCTGCAGGTTAGAACAGGCAGCAGGTGAGCACGTCGGGCTTCATCGGACTCGAGCTTCGGGGCTGGTGCGGATCCGCTTGAGCGGTGTACGGGCCGCGGCGACAGCGACGATTCGCTCGACTCCAGCCGCTCTGAGCGCTCGTGCGGCGACCGAGAACGTCGACCCGGTCGTGATGACGTCGTCGACGAGCACGACGCGGCGCGGCGGCGGGTGTCGGCGGGCGCTCGGCCTGACGGACAACGCCGGCCCGACGAGCCGCTCGACCCCCGTTCGTCCCGTCTGCGGCGGGCCGTGCGCCCGTGCGAGCAACGGGCGGCACGGACGGTGCAGTCCGCGCGCCACACCCAGCGCGAGCAGCTGCGCCTGGTCGAAGCCGCGCTCGCGACGGCGCGCGGCCGTGGTCGGTATCCACGTGACGAGATCGACGTCGCTCGGACCGACGAGCAAGACCATCTGCGTCGCGAGCCACCGCAGTGTCGTGCGTGCGTTGCGGTACTTGAGCCGGGCGACGAGCTCACGACCCAGACCGTCGTAGACGAGCACAGCCCTGCAGATGTCGACACCGGATGGAGGTGGAAGGTTCGGCGCGGCGTCGAGCGCCGACGCGCACTCGACACACGGCGCCGGACCGGGACGGTGACACAACGGACACGTTCGTGGCAGCAACATGCCGCAGTTCTATTCAAGGGGTGTGACAGCGAACGTTCTGGCGTCAATCAGTGCGCATATGCACGCTCGCTGACGCCAGAACGGAGGGCTTTGAGTACGCGTGTCCTCCAAGTCCATCGGTCGGGCGTCTGTTGGGAGAGTCCTCGTAAGTGTGTTAGAGGCCGCTTAGCCTCAAGCAGTGCCTGATCTCGTCGAGGGCGAAGACGGGGTGGCCCGCTGCTTCGGGAGCGAGGGCAACCCCATGCGCAGCTACCACGACCTCGAATGGGCCCAGCCCGTAGCCGACGATCGTCGGCTGTTCGAGAAACTAAGTCTCGAAGGGTTTCAGTCGGGCCTCAGTTGGCTCACCATCTTGCGCAAGCGGGAGAACTTCCGCCTGGCGTTCAAGTCCTTCGACATCGACGCCGTCGCCCGGTTCAACGAACGCAGCGTCGCCCGCCTCATGGCCGACGCCGGTATCGTGCGCAACCGGGCCAAGATCGAAGCAACGGTGAACAACGCCCGCCGATGCATCGACCTGGTGGACGAGGTCGGCAGCTTGGCCAGCTACGTCTGGCGGTTCGAGCCCGACCCCGCCAACCGTCCGACGCCAGTCTCTTGGCAGATGGTGGACTCGACCAGCCCAGAATCCACGGCGATGAGTAAGGACCTGAAGCGCCGGGGCTGGGCATTCGTGGGCCCGACAACCGTCTACGCATTCATGCAGGCCATGGGCCTCGTCAACGACCACCTGTCCGGCTGCTTTGCCCGGCAGGGGGTTGAACAGGCACGCAGTGCCTTTCGGAGGCCTGGTTAACGTCGCCGAGGAGCCTCCCCTGGGATGATGATGACGGCGATGGACGCCGAGGTCGGTGTCGACGGAAAGCTCGTGGAAGGGCACCGTGAGCACTACCGCTCGCTCGTTCGTCTCGCGTCGCTGCTCGTCGACGACGTGTCGACGGGCGAGGAGATCGTGCAGGACGCGTTCGTAGCTGTATTCCGCTCGCCGGGCCGCGTGCGCGAGCCGGACAGGCGCGTACTGCGCTTCTACGTCGGCAGCTCCGAGGCCGAGATCGCCACGACGCTCGGCATCGCGTCCGGCACCGTGAAGACCCACATGCGCCGCGGCCTCGCGGCGTTGGCCCAACTCGTGGAGGACCGTCGATGACTCCCGACGACGACCTCGAACGTCGCCTGTCCGACACGCTCGCTGGCCGGGCGGGCACCGTGGAGCCAGCTGACGCCAACTCGCTCGAGGACATCGAGCAGCGGATCGCCGAGGAACGCAAGACCATGTCGCGGCGGCGGGCGCTGTTCATCGGCCTCGGCGCTGCTGCCGCGGTCGCGCTGATCGTCGGTGCGGTCGCCCTGTTTCGGGACAACGACAAGCAGTCGGTCAACGTGGTGCCGGCCGCGTCGTCGTCCGAGTCCGATACGACGACGACAACCACGACGAGCACGACCTCGACGACGGCGACCGCCGTGCCGGTTGCGGTCCCGCCGCACATCTGGCCGTTCGCCCCGTCGACGACGTTGGCGACTCCGGAAGAAGCGGCGCGCAGCTTCGCCATCGACTATCTCGGCATGACCGATGCGCGCCTCGGGAAGACGATCATCGGCGTGCCCGCGAGCCCTGCGACCGGATCACGTGTGGCAAACGTCGAGGTCTTTCCGAACGACCGCGGCAACGCACGGACGACGGTGAACACGGTCGAGGCGGGCACCGGTTGGGTCGTGACCGGCGCGAACGCTGATCTGATCGTGGTCGACGCGCCGAAGCCGCACGATCCCGTGACCTCACTGATCACCGTTTCCGGACAAGGAACCGCGTTCGAGGCGCAACTCGGGGTCGAGCTCCGTCCTCTCGGATCGAAGACCCTGGTGGCGACCGGCACCGCGATGGCGGGGGCGAACGGCGAGATGGGACCGTTCACGACGACGATCGGTCCACCGTCGCCGGACCAGCCCGTCGTGCTCATCGTGTTCGAAGGCGACGCCAGCGGCGAGCAGACCTACACCTACGCCACGGTGGTATTGCTCGGCGCTTGATCCACAACCCGTCGGTAACCTGCGACCCGATGGCCGTCCTGCAGCTTGCTCCGGCGCGCACGACGGTCGCTCGCCTTCCCCGGCTGATCGCCGGCCTCGTCCTCTGTGGCGTCGGCATCTCGATGATGATCGCCGCCGACCTCGGACTCGCACCGTGGGACGTGCTGCACCAAGGCCTCTCCGAGCGCACCGGCATCCCGATCGGGACCGTGTCGATCCTCGTCGGCTTCGTGATCCTCCTGCTCTGGATCCCACTGCACGAGAGGTACGGCGTCGGGACGCTGTGCAACGTCATCCTCATCGGACTCGTGATCGACATCGTGCTGCCGGTACTCCCCGATGCGAACGCGTCGATCGGTGTACGCGCCGCGATGCTCATCGTCGGTGCGTTCTTGTTCGGCCCGGGATCCGGCTTCTACATCGGCGTGCGGCTCGGCGCCGGTCCTCGCGACGGCCTCATGACGGCGATCGCCAACCGAGGTCATCCGGTCTGGTTGGTGCGCACAGTCATCGAGGCCTCTGTGTTGCTGCTCGGCTTCGCCCTCGGCGGCAGCGTAGGTATCGGCACCGTCCTGTTCGCCGTGACCATCGGACCCAATGTGCACTTCTGGCTCGACCGCCTCTCGCTCGAGCACCCCGAGCCCGAGACCGTCATCGGAGCGGAGTAGGCGACACTCCCGCCTCGGTGATGTACGCGGTCACGAGTTCCGCGGGCGTCACGTCGAAGGCGCGGTTGTCGACAGCGACGCCGGGTGGGACCTCGCCGAGCTCGGCCGGATCACGACGCTCGATCGGGATCTGGTCGCCCGACGGACACGAAGGATCGAATGTCGATCGAGGCGCGGCGACATAGAACGGCACAGCGTGGTGGCGTGCGGCGATGGCGACGCCGTAGGTCCCGACCTTGTTGGCGACGTCGCCGTTGGCCGCGATCCGATCAGCGCCGACGACGACGAGATCGACTTCGCCACCTGACATCAACGAGGCGGCGAGACCGTCCGCCACGACTGTGCACGGGATGCCGAGACGATCGAGCTCCCACGCCGTCAGCCGCGCGCCTTGGCGGACGGGACGGGTCTCGTCCACCCACACCGTCGGCGCGCGACCAGCGTCGTGCGCGGCGCGGATCACGCCGACAGCCGTGCCGTAGCCGACGCATGCAAGAGCGCCGGCGTTGCAGTGCGTGAGTATCCGAGCGTCCTGCGGTACCACCGACAGGCCATGACGGCCGATGAACTCGTTCACGGCGACGTCCTCCGCGGCAACGGCAACTGCCTCTGCCACCGGATCGGCCGCGGCCAACGCACGACGCACGCCCCACGCCAGGTTGGCGGCGGTCGGCCGTGTCGCGAGCAGCTTCTCGGCAGCCGCGTCCAGATCGTCACCCCCAACCGAGGCGAGCGCGACACCCATCGCCCCGGCCGCGCCCAGAGCAGGCGCGCCCCGCACCGCCATCGTCACGATCAGCTCGCACAGTTCGTCGACCGTCGTCGCATCGACCATCACGAGCGCGCCCGGCAGCCGCCGCTGGTCGATGAGGCGGACCCGATCGCCCGCCCACTCGATCGTCGGAGGGATCACCTCCGGCATTCTGGCGTCAACCAGTGCGGTATCCGGCACTGGTTGACGCCAGAACGACTAGTAGCGGTAGTGGTCGGCCTTGTAGGGGCCGTCGACGGGGACGCCGATGTACTCCGCTTGGTCCTTCGTCAACTGGGTCAGCTTCACGCCGAGTGCATCGAGGTGCAGCCGGGCGACCTTCTCGTCGAGGTGCTTGGGGAGCGTGTACACCTTCTTGTCGAGGAACTCGGCCGACTTGTGCAGGTCCATCTGCGCGAGAACCTGGTTGGTGAAGCTGCACGACATCACGAAACTCGGGTGCCCCGTAGCGCAACCGAGGTTCAGCAGCCGGCCCTCGGCCAGGACGATGATCGAGTGCCCGTCCGGGAACACGAACTCGTCGACCTGCGGC
Organism: Acidimicrobiales bacterium; assembly: GCA_036257895.1. Classification (GTDB taxonomy): domain Bacteria; phylum Actinomycetota; class Acidimicrobiia; order Acidimicrobiales; family JACDCH01; genus DATAES01. Next base: position 12,913 of record DATAES010000022.1, on the reverse strand, counting down.
TTGATGGTCACGCGTTGCACGTCGCTCATGCGAGCGAGTCCGGCCATGTCGATCTCGTTGTCGAAGTGACCGATGTTGCCGACGATCGCGCCGTGCTTCATGCGGCCCATGTGCTCGGCCGAGATGATCGCGTGGTTGCCGGTCGCGGAGATGAAGATGTCCGCCGTGTCCAGCACACGCTCGAGCGTCGTGACCTCGAATCCCTCCATCGCCGCCTGCAGCGCGCAGATCGGATCGATCTCGGTGACGACCACGCGCGCACCCTGGCCCCGCAGCGACGCCGCGCAGCCCTTGCCCACGTCGCCGTAACCGCAGACGACCGCGACCTTGCCACCGATCATCACGTCGGTGGCGCGCTTGATGCCGTCGATCAGCGAATGCCGGCAGCCGTAGAGGTTGTCGAACTTCGACTTGGTCACCGAGTCGTTGACGTTGATGGCCGGGAACAGCAGCGTGCCGGCCTCGGTCATCTGGTACAGCCTGTGCACGCCCGTGGTCGTCTCCTCGGAGACGCCGCGAATGCTTTCACCGATACGCGTCCACAGCTTCGGATCTTCGCCGAGCGTGCGGGACAGCACCGACAACACGACCTTCCACTCGTCGCTGTCATCATCGGTCGGCGCCGGCACCGCACCGGCGGTCTCGTACTCACCGCCCTTGTGCACCAGCAGCGTGGCGTCACCGCCGTCGTCGAGGATGAGGTTGGGGCCGCCGCCGTCGGGCCACTTCAGCACCTGCTCGGTGCACCACCAGTACTCCTCGAGCGTCTCGCCCTTCCACGCATACACCGGGACACCGCTCTCGGCGATGGCCGCGGCGGCGTGGTCCTGGGTCGAAAAGATGTTGCAGCTGCACCACCGCACTTGTGCACCGAGCGCGGTGAGCGTCTCGATCAGCACGGCGGTCTGGATCGTCATGTGCAACGACCCGGTGATGCGAGCTCCCCTCAGCGGCTGCTCGTCGGCGAACTCGGCTCGCAACGCCATGAGGCCGGGCATCTCGTGCTCGGCGAGCTCGATCTCCTTGCGGCCGTATGCGGCCAGAGACAGGTCTGCAACCTTGAAATCGTCAGTCATGATCCTCCTCCACGAAGGCGCGTGTGATGTGCGTTCGTGGGCTGGGACCAACTGGCCCGCTCGTGACAGCCCGACCGGGAGATGCTACCGGGTGCCTCGTCCCGGTGTGCGATTCAATGGTCGCTACTGACTCATCGCTTCTTTGAGGTCGCTTGGCTCCGAGCGCTCGCTGCGCTCGCTGTCTCCGCCAAGTGCCGGCTGGTCCCTGGCGGGACCGACGCCGGCGTGCCACCCGGCATCCCTACTGACTCATCGCTTCCTTGATGTCGTCCAACACGGGGATCGGTCCAGGATCGACGCCTTCTTGCGCGGCGAGCTCGAGGCTCGTCACCGTTCCGAAGAACATGAGGTCGAGGAGCTGCGCAAGCGGACCGTCGCCCTCGGCGCGCACCTCCTCGACGCCCGAGACGACCTCTTCGGTCCACTTGCGCACGAGCTCGAAGCGCCGCATCACCTGCGGGTGCTCGCCGTCGTGACGAAGCAACACGAGCGTGAACACCTGCCGCGTGACGTCGCCGTGCTGCCCCCAGCCGCAGATGTCGTTGTGCGTGAGCTCGGGAACGGTGCCGATGAACGCAGGAGACTTCGCGTTCTCGTTGATCTCGTTCTTCCACCGGAGCGCCGCGGTCACGCCGAGCGCGGCGGCACCGTACACGAGCGGCATGGTGCGCCCGATGTGGCGTGCCAACGAACGCGCCGCATTGTCATCGGCCGCGAGCTCGTCACGACGCCTTCGCAATTGCTCGACGGCGAGATCGATCCACCCGCGCCCACCGGGGAACAGACCGACGTGCTCGAGGGCGAGCAGGAGCGGAACGGCCATTGCACCGAGCCCGGCCCGCGGCTTGGGAATGCCGTCCGGCAGCCCGAACACGGTGGCGTCCCACGACTCCCCCAGTCGCGCCAACTCGCCACCCCCCGCGACGACCACCATCCGTGCACCGGCCAGCGCGGCCGTCTGCGCCGCCTCGACCGTCTCCTCGGTGTCACCCGAGTACGAGAGCGCGATGCACAACGTCGTCGGTCCCGCGAAGCTCGGCGGCTCGTAGCTCTTGCACACCACGATGGGTGTCGCCATGAACGGCCCCGCCACCGACAGCACCACGTCGCCGACGATGCCGCTGCCGCCCATACCGAGGATGACGATGTTCTCGATCTCGTCGTGGGCGGGCAGCCGGCTGAAGTCCAGTTCTTGCGCCGCGGCAGCCTCGACCTGTTCGGGAAACGCCATCGTCGCGTCCCACATGCCGAGCGTGTCGATGCGCTCTCGCTGTGCTCGCACGCCCGGGCCGGCTCGCTCGCCGCGCTCGCTCACGGTGCTTCCTCGGGGGCTGCGCCCCCGGACCCCATCCCCGTACGGCTCGCTGGCGCTCGCACGCCCGGGCCGGCTCGCTCGCTGCGCTCGCTCACGGTGCTTCGAATGTCGGCTTGATGCCCTCGGCCTCCGCCTTGGCCATCAGACGGTCGTGCTCCGCGTCGTCGACGTTGTCGGCCTCGTCGATGAGCATGATCGGTATGTCGTCCTTGATGGCGTACTTGCGCTTCAAGCGGGGGTTGTAGAGGACGTCCTCGCTCTCGAAGTACAGCAGCGGGCCTTTGTCTTCGGGGCAGGCGAGGATGTCGAGCAACTGCGGGTCGAGCGCCATCTGCCTACTCTCCCATCGCAGCCTTGACCTCCGCCACGTGCCGCTCGACTTCGGCGGGCGTTCGGGCCTCGAGGTTGAGGCGGAGCAACGGCTCGGTGTTCGACGGCCGGACGTTGAACCACCAGTCGCCGAGGTCGACGGTGAGCCCGTCGAGACGGTCCTGATCGGCGTCCTCGTAGGCCTCCGCCACCCGGTCGATCACCGCCTGTGGATCGACGAACTCGAGGTTCACCTCGCCCGATTGCGCGTATCGCTCGAACGGCTTGCGCAACTCCGACAGCGGCACGCCTGCGACGCACAGCTGCTCGAGCACGACGAGCGCGGCGATCGAACCCGAGTCGGCCCGGTAGTTGTCACGGAAGTAGTAATGCGCCGAGTGCTCGCCGCCGAACGCGGCGCCGGTCTCGGCCATGACCGCCTTGATGAAGCTGTGGCCGACGCGTGTGCGGATGGGTGTTCCGCCGTTCTCACGAACGATCTCGGCCACCGCCTTCGAGCAGATGCAGTTGTACAGGATCGTCGCGCCCGGCTCACGGGCCAGGACCGCCTTCGCCACGATCGCCGTCGTGGTCGAACCCGACACGGGTACGCCCTTGTCGTCGACGAGGAACACGCGGTCCGCGTCGCCGTCGAACGCGAGGCCGACGTCGGCACGGGTCTCTTGCACCCGCGCGATGAGGTCACGCAGGTTCGCTGGTTGGATCGGGTCGGCGGGATGGTTGGGGAAGGTGCCGTCGAGCTCCCCGTACATGACCTCGAGCTCGAACGGCAACGGATCGAAGACGATCGGTACGACGAGTCCGCCCATGCCGTTCGCCGTATCCGCGATCACCCGCAGTGGCGTCAGCGAACCGACGTCGACGAACGAGCGCACGTGGACGGCAAAGTCGTCGAGCAGGTCGTCCTGCATGAGCTTGCCCTCGTGATCCGCATCGGGACACCCGCGCTCGGCCATGTCCTTGATCCTGAGGAGACCGGTGTCGACGCCCACCGGCTTCGCACCTGCCAGGCACAGCTTGATGCCGTTGTACTGCGCGGGGTTGTGCGAGGCGGTGAACATCGCTCCCGGCGCATCCAGAGTGCCCGCCGCGTAGTAGACGAGGTCGGTCGACGCCATGCCGAGATCGACGACGTCGATGCCCTGAGAGCGCACGCCGTCGGCGAACGCACTGGACAGCTCGACTCCGGAAGGCCGCATGTCGCGCGCCACCAGCACCCGTCCGGCATCGCTGAACCGTGCGAATGCAGCGCCGATGGCCCGACACATCACCGCGTCGAGCTCATCGGGAACCAATCCTCGGATGTCGTATGCCTTGAACACGGCGTCGTAGGCAGGCATGCGGAGCGACGCTAGTTCCCCCGGCCCGTCGTACACGCCTGCGCGAGCCCACTTCCGGATGCGCAACAGATCGCGTACGAGCCGCCATCCGTCTCGCGCCGCGTGCACGGTCGATCGAGATGTGTTGGACACGATCACCGGCACTTCCGTCAACGCGAGGCCGTTGCGCTCGACGATGGCGAACAACTCGACATCGAAGGCGAAGCCGTCGATGCGCGCCCGACCGAAGATGAACCTCGCGACGTCGGAGCGGAACGCCTTGATGCCGCACTGTGTGTCGCGGTGCCGGCTACGCAGGACAGGACGGGTCAGCCAGTTGATGACGCGTCCGCCGACGGACCGAACGATCGACGGACGCACGACAGTTCGGGTGTCCGCGTGGGCCCGGCTGCCGACGGCGACATCCCACCCCGACTCGACCTCCCCGAGCAGTGCAGACAGTTGCGACGGCGCGTAGGAGAGGTCAGCGTCGGTGAACGCGACCGTCCGACCGTTTGCGCCGCGCACGCCGGTGCGCACAGCGGCACCTTTGCCTCGGTTGGAGTCGTGGACGAGCACGATGTCGGCGCCTGCGGCGCGGGCAACCTCAGCGGTGCCGTCGGTCGAACCGTCGTCGACCACCACGATCTCGAGCCCACCGTCGAGGGTGCCGAGCGCTCCTCGGATCGCGTCGATCGACGCCGCGATGCGGTCGTGCTCCTCGTAGGCGGGTACGACGACCGACAGCCGGGCGGCGCCCGGGGATGGCGGTCGGTCAGAGGTCGTCGGGCGGCGGCTCACGATCGGAGAAGAGTGTGGCCGATGTCGCCGTACCGTCTCGACGTCTGCCGTCATCGCCGTCGCCGTCCGGGGCCAGGTCGCTGTCCACCGCGAGTTCGTCCACACCGGAGCTCGCGAGGAACCGTCCGAGCATGTCCTCGGTCGACGACGGCGGCTCGGGCATGCGCAACGGCCGCATGCGCGCCAAGACGATGACGAGCGCGATGCCGAGGATCGTGAGGCCGTCCGCGAGGTAGTCCACCGTCGTCTGGACGTACTTCAACTGCACGTGGTCGGAAGTCGGCACCACCACCATGAGATTGGGTGTGACCCGGTACGGGCCTTCTGCGCCCTCGGCCTTCCAGCTCGGGAAGTACGACGTCTTCACCAGGATGGGCGTGCCCGTCCGATCGACGTCGAAGTCGATCGTGTCGGTGCCCTCGTGCACGTTCGAGACCGTGGCTTGCGGCACCGGCTGCGAGCGCGGCGTGTCACCGTCGGCGACACGCTCCCAGTTCTCCGGACCGTCGGCTGCCAGGTACACGTCCCACTTGCTCGGGTCCGTGTACCACGTCATCGCCGGACCGTTCGCGGTGATGGTCTTGCCTTGCGCGTCCACCGGCGGTGAGTGCGGATCGCTCGTTCCGTACACCCAGTCGAGGCCATCATTGCGGTTGGTCAGCACTGCCGGCTGGTTGGCAAGCGGCTCGACGAGATCGCTGTCCTGGACCTCGTAGATCTTCCACGGCGAGCTCTCCGCGATCGGTACGAGATCCGGATTCGCATCCGCCTGTTGCTTTGCTTGATCGGTCGACGCCGCGTAGTAGCGCACGCCCAGCATCTGCAGATGCTGCACGCCTTGGGCGACGTCGAGGTTCCCGTACGGGAGGTTGCGCTGGGCGCACGAGCAGGCCGTGGACAGCTCGCGCTGGTCGATGAAGTGGAACGGCGTCGTCGTGGACGACTCGAAGTACAGGCCCTCCATCGAGCCGATGCAGCCGTCTGTGAACAGCGACACGAGCATCGGCGCCATCGGCGTGCCGTAGCGCTCGAGCACCGGGTCGTCGTACTCCCACATCAACCGACCACATCCCTGGTCGCGGCCGACCTGCGACATCGTGTTCATGAACCCGTAGAACTCGGGATACGCCGGCTTCTTCTCGTAGCCCGTGTAGTTCCACCGCGCCCAGTCGGGGGCCGGGTTGCGATCCGTCGTCGTCAGCGACATACCGACGTTCAGTGGCTTCCACGACAGCGTCCCACCTTCGTTGGTCTCGCCGGGGAGCGCGTTCAACGGGAGACCGACCATGACGACGACAACACCGAGCGCGACGGCGGTGACCCCGGCCTTGAGCGCGAGGTCGAGTGTCGTGTTGGGACGTTCGGGATCGCGCGACGCCAGCACTACGACCGCCCGCGCCAATTCGCCGATGCCGAGTGCCGCGAGGAGGAAGAGCGCGAGGTAGTAGAAGGGCAACAGGCGCGCGTTCCACAGTCGAGACTCCGGAGCGACGATGAAGCCGAGCGCCATGGTGAACGCGACGAGGCCGAGCCAGATCCCGACACGGAGCCGGAGCACGACTGCGACGACGAGGCCAACGACGGCGAGCACCACGAGCCACTGCAGCGCGTCAGGCACTAGGAAGGTCTTGACAACAGCCGTCCGGTAGCCGTCGTTCGTCGTTCCGTACGAACCCTCGTTGGTGATGAACTGCCCCAACAGGTGCCACCCGCTCCGGCGCCCGGCGCCGCTCGGCAACTTCTCCCAGCCCATGTCATTGACGTAAGCGCGGCGCGCGAAGAACGGCAGGGTCCAGAAGGCGGTGAGCAGACCGCCGACCGGTAGCACGCACGCGAGCCACACCAGCCGCGCCTTGCCCGGCCACACGATGAAGGCGAGTGCGGCCGCGACGAGCACGAAGATGGCGACGATGACATGGCAGAGGGCCGTGAGCGCGAGCAAGACCGCGGCCAGCCATCGGTACCGGCCGGTGCGGAATCCTGCGACGATCGTTCCGAGGAACAGCAGCCCGAACGTGAGGCTGAGCGAGAAGCTGAACTCGCCGGCCAGCGTCGAGGTCAGGTTGCCGCCGATGATGTTCCCCGTGCCGGAGAGCGTCGGCTCTCTGTTGAAGACGAACGGCAACATCGCGATGCTGAACATCGCGGGGGTCGGGAACGGCAATCCGGCGAGGCGGCCGAACGCGTACGCGGCGACCGGCAGCGACAGCACACCGAGCACGGTGACGACCTTGAACGCGATGTCGTAGGGCATCCCTATGAGGAACACCGCACCGACGACGGCGACGCCTGCAAGGACATGGCGCCGGAGCGATCCGGACGGCGAGCGCCATGCCTGGTAACCGACGAACAGCGCACCCACGGCGGGGATCAGCGCCGCCCAACCGCGGAGGCCCGCGTTCAGCGCCACGACGAGGAGTGCGGGCAGCACCATGTAGAACTCGTACGCGGGGAACCCCGCGTACCAGTCGGGTGTCCAGCCCGTCAGTTGGCCGTGCGGCAGAACGTGGTCGCGGAGGAACGCCGGCCCCCACACGTGAGCGCCCATGTCGCCACCGGCTGCAGTTGTGTTGAGCAGCAGATTGCCGAGTCCGAGCTGGCCCAGGACGAATCCTGAGACGACCAGGACGACGAACACGTCGACGATCCGCATGACCCGCGCCGCGGTGAACCAGCGCGTCGTGGCATGTTCAGTCGGCCAGGGATCCGGCTCCACGCGAGCCAGGTCGACCGGCTCGTGGACCGTCTCCATTGCACCAATCCTGGCATGAGTGCCGTCGTCGAACGGCGCGGTCGGCGCCAGCGACGAGCGGCACTCGGCGGAGACAGCGAGCGGAGCGAGCGCTCGGAGCCGAGCGAAGGAACGGCGCGGTCGGCGCCAGTTCGGCGGCAGTCGATCACCGGAGCAGCGTCAGGACGGCGATCCCGTTGAAGGCGACGTGTGCGAATGTCGACGGCCCCAAGCGACCGCTCCGGACCGTGAGCACCGCGGCAACCAAGCCGAACACGAACAGTGCCGGGAACTGCAGCGGTTCGAGGTGGGCCGCACCGAAGATGGCTGCTGAGCCGACGACCGCCCACCTGGTCCCGTACCGGCGCTCGACCGACCGCAGCACGAGGCCCCGGAAAAACAATTCTTCGACGATCGGGGCCGCGACCACGACGATCAGGACGAGCAAGATCACGCCGCCGCCGCTGGCCTTGTCGGTCAGGTCGCGCGCCGGCTTCGAGACGTCGTCCGCAGAGATGGACGTGAACCAGAGCAGCGGCACATACAGGAGTAGCGCCGCGTATTGGGTGATAACACCGACCAGCAGGCCGGAGATGTCACGCAGCTCGGCTCGCCAGCCGAAGTCGAGTACCGGTCCCATGCCCTTGCGATACGACGCGAGCAGCGCGACTACGAGCATCGTGCCGTCGAAGGGCACCTGCTGCAGCGCGATCGTGCGCAGCGGGATCTGGGACGACGGCGTGTCGGCGTCGACGCCGGTGATGACGAAGATCAACGGCGTGAGCACCGCGGTGATCACCCATGCGAGCACGAAGCCGACCGCGGCGTCGCCGAGGCCCCACCGGACCTCCGCCGGCGCGGCTGCCCGCTCGTCGGCCTGTCCGGATGTCACCGGCCGAGGCTACGGCAGCAAACCCGATCGTTACGACGCGAGGTAACTGCGTTCGCGGAAGAGCGGTTCGACGACGCGGCGGTCCTCGAGGCGCCAACCCTGCGGGACGGAGAGGCTGGCGGCGTGGCGCTCGCAGAGGTCGTGCGTCGTCGGATGCGGCTCCTCGGACAGCCGCTCGACCCATGCGTTGCGGTTGCCGTAGTCGTATCGGAGGGTGGCATCCGCCACGGTGTTGCATCCCGGCTTGGCGCAGTGACGGCTCATCGAGCGGCGACGGTAGCCACTCCGGCGGCGTGCCGGGCGGATGCCGCCTCCGATAACCGCCACCTGGCCCCTAGCATGTCGTGGGTATGAGCCCGCAGTCCCCGCCCCCGCCCCCGCCGCCTCCGCCGCGGGATCAGCGCCCACCGACGCGCTCGGGGCTGGGTTCGTGGCCGCGGTGGTCGATCTGGGTCCTGCTCGGCGTCGTCGCCGCCGCGCTGTTGCTGCCGTCGCTGTTCAGCAGCAGTGAAGGTCAGCAGATCGACTACACGACGTTCTTGACGCAGGTGCAGAACGACAACGTCAAGAGCATCGAGTGGAACAACAACGACGGGCACATCAACGGCCAGTTCGACGACGGCGCGAAGTTCACGACCACGGGCGTGCCCTCGCCACCGGGGCCTTCCGACGACGACCGGACACTGTTCGCGGACCATCACGTCCAGGTCACGTTCAAGACGCCGCAAAGCAGCATCTGGGGAACCCTCCTGCCGCTGCTGCTGCCGATCGTCGCCATCGGTGCGCTCTTCGTCTGGCTGCAGCGACGGCAGGCGAGCCAGATGGGCGGGATCATGTCCATCGGGCGATCGCGCGCGCGGACCTACAACACCGAGCGACCAGGCACGACCTTCTCCGACGTCGCCGGTTACGACGGCGTGAAGCAGGAGATCCGTGAGGTCGTCGACTTCCTGAAGTTCCCCGACAAGTTCGGAGAGATCGGCGCCCGCATCCCGAAGGGCGTCCTTCTCGTCGGGCCGCCGGGCACCGGCAAGACGCTGATCGCGAGGGCGGTGGCCGGCGAGGCAGGGGTGCCGTTCCTGTCGGTGTCAGGTTCCGACTTCATGGAGATGTTCGTCGGTGTCGGCGCGTCGCGGGTGCGTGACCTGTTCCAGACGGCCCGCAAGCTCGGGCGGGCGATCATCTTCGTCGACGAGATCGACTCGATCGGCCGCAAGCGCGGCGCCGGCCTCGGTGGCGGCCACGACGAACGTGAGCAGACGCTCAACCAGATGCTCAACGAGATGGACGGCTTCGAGGCCACCGAAGGCATCGTCATGATGGCGGCCACCAACCGTCCCGATATCCTCGATCCGGCGTTGCTGCGCCCCGGTCGTTTCGACCGCCAGGTCGTCGTCCCGCTCCCCGAGATCGACGAGCGCCTCGCGATCCTCAAGGTCCACAGCAAGAGCAAGCGTCTGGCCGACGACGTCGACATGCATGTCGTGGCACGTGGAACGCCGGGCATGTCCGGAGCCGACCTCGCCAACCTGGTGAACGAGGCGGCCCTGTTCGCCGTGCGCGCAGGCGACGAGTCGATCCACATGCGCCACTTCGAGATGGCGCGAGACCGTGTGCTGATGGGCCAGCGACGGGAGTCGATGGCACTGTCGGATTCCGAGAAGGAGGCGGTTGCGTACCACGAGGCCGGTCACGCAGTTTGCGCGGCAGTGCTTCCGCATGCCGATCCGGTGCACAAGGTCACGATCCTGCCGACCGGCATGGCGCTCGGCGTCACGCAGCAGCTGCCCATCGAAGAGCGGCACATCTACCGGCAGGACTACATCGAGGACCGGCTCGTGGTCGCCATGGGTGGGCGCATCGCCGAGGACACCGTCTACGGCGTGATCTCGACAGGCGCCAACAACGACCTCGTGATGTCGACCGAGCTCGCTCGCAAGATGGTGCGTGAGTGGGGCATGTCGAGCCGCATCGGTCCGATGGCGTGGGGCTCACAGGGCCAGGTGTTCCTCGGCGAGGACCTGATGCACACCCGCGACTACTCGGACGAGACCGCTCGAGTGATCGACGAGGAAGTCGAGAAGATCCTGCGAGAGCAGGAGGACCGGTGCCGGGTCGTGCTGGGGGAGAACCGGCACGGCCTCGACCTCGTCGCCCGTGCGCTGATGGAGCACGAGACGATCGACGGTGACGAGGTGCGGCGGCTGATCGACATCGGACGAACCGGTGCCCCGATCGAGTCGGTCGTGACGCGGGGCGCGGACGAGACCCGGTTCAGCCAGCCCTCGGCGGTGGCCGCCTCGGGCAACGGAGGCAACGGCGTCGAAGAGCCGTCCCCCGCCCCCGCGATCACCAACACCCCGCCCAACTGACCCGCGGTCGTCGCACCCCTTGGGCGCGAGAGGGGGCCGAGGTCAGGTTGACGGCGCGGACTGGTGGTGGTCGCAGGCCGAGGGCGTCGAGCCCGGCTCGCGCAGTTCGGCGAGGGCGGCCCACAAGTCAGCGGCGGTGGGCGCCCCTATGAACGTCGCCCGGACGTCCCCGTCGTCGTCGGCGACCACGATCATCGGGACCGCCTCGATCGCATAGCGGTCGTGGAGGTCCTTGCGGGCACCGACTTCGACCTCCTGCACCGCCACGACCGCGCTCTCGAGCATCTGCGCCTTGTGCCACGCGTCCCCACAGGACGAGCAGGTGGCAGACGAGAACGTGACGACCAACCACGGCGCGTCCGGCCGTTCGAAGTCGGCGCGGTCGAGTTGGGACGGCACCACGTAGGGCACCTGGGTCGGCGGATCGGGGCGCGTGCGCTTGCGGATCACCGCGGCGATGGCGACTGCGGCGACAGCGACGATCGCGGCGATCACGACCTGCACGACCACGCCGTCGAGTCTCGCAGCCTGGCCAGCGTTCCGAGAAGCGGCCCGATCAGCGACCGAATCGCAAGGGTGCCCGGTAGTCGGACCCCATGAACGGTTTGCCGGTCTTCCTCGCGTGGCGCCATTGGATCGAGATGCGCACGCCGACAGGGCGAGCACCGAGATAGGCCACCGAGTGTTCCCAGTCGGCCTGCGTCCGTCCACCCATCACGACCAGGTCTCCGTGCCCAGGTTGCAGGTCGTGCGTCGCGCCGCGCCCTTCGGAATGGTCGTAGCGACTCGTGCGCGGTCGCAGCAGCCATGGCCGCGTCGCACCGAGACTCAGGATCGCGATGACGGTGTCGTCGAGCCAACGCATGTCCGTGTCGCGGTGGAAGGCCTGTCCGTCGCGACCATTCCGGTACTGCATCATGCCGAACGAATCGAACTGCACTCGGTAGCGGTGCTGGAGCGACCGTGTGATGCCCGCGAGCGTGGGATGCGGCAGCGGGCCCCCACGTCGCCACGCGGCACCGAGTCGGTTCTCCTCGACGTAGTGGTCGTACCGGAACAGCCGACTCGCCTGCCACCTGACACCGTGCAACAGCCCATCGAACAACTCGTCGGCTTCGGCTTCGGGCAGCCATCCCCGCGCGACGTCGACCCAAGCACCGTTGCCGAGATCGAGCCGTTCCATCATGGGGAGACCTACCACGGAATGCGCTCCACGCGTCTCGGACCGGTACTCTGCAAGGCGAGTTGGGCGGACTCAGGCACGGACGGAGACGGGTAGGACTCCCGGTCGCGGCGCTCGTCGTCGCGTTCGTCGTCTTCGCGTCTGTCGCCACGACCGCAGCGCCTGCGAGTGCGGCAACGGTCGCCCTCCGTCCTCCCGTCGTCGATCGCGACGCGCCGGACCCGACGGTTGTCCGCGTCGACGACACCTATTACTCGTTCACTACGAACGTGGGCCTCTTCGGCGGAATCGCGAACGTGCCCGTCTCACGGTCGTCCGACCTCACCAATTGGACCCTCATTGCGGAGGCACTGCCGACACTCGGGTCGTGGGCGGCAGTCGGCTTCACATGGGCACCGTCCGTCACGCAGATCGCGGGCAAGTGGGTCCTCTACTACACGGCGCTCGACGCCGCCTCCGGGCGGGAGTGCATCGGTGTGGCGTTGGCGAACCAGGTCATCGGGCCATACGTCGACAGTCGCGGCGCACCCCTCGTCTGCCAACTCGACCACGGTGGGTCGATCGATCCTTCGCCGTACCGGAACGCGCAAGGCCAGTGGTGGCTCACGTGGAAGTCGGACGACAACGCGATCGGCGGGACGCCTGGCATCTGGTCTCAGCCGCTCGCTGCGAACGGCCAGTCGTTGACAGGGTCCCCGACGGTGCTGCTGATCGCTGATCGCGCATGGGAGACCGGGATCGTCGAGGCGCCCGTCTTTCTCGATGCCGCGAACAAGCTGTGGCTCTTCTATTCGGCTGGTCCCTACGCGTCGGTGCGGTACGCCGCCGGCTACGGGGTCTGCGCGGGGCCTTCAGGTCCGTGCACCAAACAAACCATCGACGGCCCGTGGCTCG
>DATAES010000021.1:0-16980 GCA_036257895.1 Acidimicrobiales bacterium | reverse complement strand
GCTGCACGGCATCTGGGCCAGCGCGCTGGTTCCGACCATCACGCAACACGTCATGGGACTCGTTGCGGGCGTGCTCGTCTTCGACATCGCGCGCCGGCTGGGCGCAAGCGAGTGGTGGTCTGCGTTGCCGGCCGCAGTGGTACTGCTGTCCGTCGATCAGGTGGGCATCGAGAACCTGCTGATGAGCGACGCCTTGTCGGGGTTCTTCCTCGTTGCTGCGATGTGGACCACGGTGCGCTCGGTTGCGTCATCCCGGCCCGTCCTGTGGCTCGCCGCCGGCTCCGCGCTGACCGGCGCCGCGATAACGGTGCGACCCACAAGCGTCGTCGTGGTGCCGTTCCTGCTGATTGTTGCGTGCTGGCAACACGGCTGGCGAGCACGACTCCAGACGACCGCGGCCGTGGGCCTCGGACTCCTCGTCGTGATGGCTCCCTACCTCACGGTGCAACACGCGCAGACGGACCGGTGGAGCCTCGTCGAGGCGAACGGATGGTTCGAGTACATGCGGATCGCGCCGTTCGCCGACTGCTCGAAGTTCACGCCGCCCAAGGGAACCGAGATCCTCTGCGAGTCGACACCACCGTCGCAGCGTCCGGGGCCGGACTACTACATCTGGGGCGGTGGACCGGCGCGCGCAACCTATGGCGACTTCAGAGTCGGGAACGACCAACTCCGAGCGTTCTCGACGGCTGCCATCAAGGCGCAGCCGGTCGACTACGCGGACGAAGTGCTCGCGGACTTCAGCCGATACTTCCTACCGGTCGAGCCGCGGCACGACGTCAACCCCGGAACAGGTCCCGAGGTCCTGCGGGTTCACAGCTATGCGTCGTCATCGGCGGTCGACAACGTTTCGCCGGTGCTGGCGTCGTACTACGGCGTGCCGTCGGTGAGGACGCAGCCGTTCGTACTCGACACGCTCGGCCGGATGCAACAGGTGATGCGCATCGGAACGCTCGCGTTGTCGTCGGCGTTGTTGCTCTCGGTTGTAGGAGCGATACGGCTGCGCCGGGAACGCGGCTGGATCCTGCTGTTCGTCGGGATGACGCTGGCCACACTGCTGGCATGCGTTGCGACTTCGAACTTCTCGACGCGATACGCGGTGCCCGTCATCCCGTTCGCGTTCATCGGCGCCGCACTGGCGGGCAGCGGGCTCACCCGTGGTCGACGTCGCGTGCGAGATCGAGGAGCTGACGAGCCGCCGACAGCGGCGACACCTGACCGGCCGCGACAGCTCGTTCCAGTTCCGTGACGTTCTCGCTGACCGCGGAGCGAGCTCGGAACTCCTCGAGCAGCGTGTCCGTGAGCTCGGCCCACAGCCAGCGCACCGCTTGACGTCCTCGGGTCACGGCCAGCTCGCCTGACTGGTCGAGGGCATCGCGGTGGGCCACGACCGCATCCCACACCTCGCTGATGCCTTCGTTGCGGAGGGCGGAACACAACAGCACGGTGGCGGTGGTGGCGTCGTGCTTCGGACGCAGGAGGTGAAGTGCGTGGCCGTAGTCGGCCGCTGCCTGTTGGGCCGGCCCGAGGAGTTCGCCGTCGGCCTTGGTGACGACCACGACGTCCGCCACCTCGGTGACGCCGCGCTTGATGCCTTGCAGCTCGTCGCCGCCGCCAGGGCTGACGAGGAGGACGAACACGTCCACCATGTCGTCGACTTCGACCTCGCTCTGGCCGACACCTACGGTCTCGACGAGAACGACGTCGAAGCCCGCGGCTTCGCAGACGAGCATCGCCTCACGCGTGCGTCGGGCGACGCCACCGAGTGCACCGCCGGAGGGTGACGGCCGGATGTAGGCGCGGGAGTCGCGGGCGAGTTCTTCCATGCGCGTCTTGTCGCCGAGGATCGAGCCACCGGACCGGGCACTCGAGGGGTCGACGGCGAGGACCGCGATGCGGTGCCCGTGGTCCGCGATGTGCAGCCCGAACCGTTCGATGAACGTGCTCTTGCCGACGCCGGGCGCTCCGCTGATGCCGATGCGGATGGCGTGTCCGGTGTGCGGCAGCAACTCGTCCAAGAGCGCCGCCGCTTCGACGCGGTGATCTGCCCGCGTCGATTCCACCAACGTGATCCCCTGCGCCAACCCCCGCCGATCGCCCCCGGTTATCTGCCCCGCCAGCGTTTGTGCGGTTCCAACGCGCTCGCTGCGCGCGTTGTCACCGGGAGAACGGGCGGGGGAACCGGCTGTCACACCCCCTACTCATAGTCGAGGGATGACCTACCAACCGCTGGATCATCATCTCTTGAAACTTGCCGTTGCCCAATCGGGCGCGTTCTCGTCAGCCCAGGCCGTGGCCGCGGGCTGTTCGTACGCGCACCTGCGGCACCGCGAACGAACCGGAAGGATCCACCGCGTCCGGCGCGGTCTGTACCTTCACGCCGGGTTTCCGCGCTCGTGGCTGCAAGACCTGTGGCTCGAGCAACTCGCCGCCGGCGATCGGTCCGCCGTCTGCGGTGAGGCCGCGGCGCAACTCCACGGCTTCAACCGGTTCACGCGTCAGACCGTAGAGGTCGAACGGGTACAAGGCGGCAACCACGAAGCGGTCCGCGGCAGCGTCCACGAGACGTTCTGGCTGCCCCCGCACCATGTGACGAACGTCGAGGGGCTGCCCGTCACGACCGTCGCCCGCACCGTGTTCGACCTGGCCGGTCTGCCACGGCATCCTGCCGCCTTCCGCAACGAAGGTCTTCGTGAGATCCACACGAAGCGCATCACGTGGCTCGTCAACCATGCGATCCGCGACCACGGCATGCGCATGATCGACCTCAACCGGGTGCTTGCTGCCGTCGGCCGCCGCGGCAAACCGGGGACCGCGATCATCCGAGCCGTCGTCGCGGACCTCGGCGTCGACTACGAGCCGGCGGGACAGCGAACTCGAGGATCTCTTCCTCGAAGTCTGCGCCGCGTTCGGGATCGAAGCACCCGACGGTCAGATCAACCTGGGGACGAAGGACCGGTGGGTCGGCCGCGTCGACTTCGTGTGGCGACGAGCGAAGGTCATCGCGGAGATCGACGGCTCGCAGCATCGAGCGCCGCTCGATCGCCGATCCGACCGGCGGCGCGACTGCGACCTCGGGGGTGAGGGATGGACGGTCATTCGGATCACCTGGTGGCAACTCGTTCACGAGCCGGAGTCCGTCGTCGCTCGGCTGCGCGCCCACCTGTCGTTCTCCCGGTGGCAACGCGCGCACAGCGCGCGTTAGAACCGCACAAACCTCAGGGGTGCAGCAGGGTGAGGACCTTGTGGGCGGCCTCGGGGATGTTGGTGCCGGGGCCGAAGATGGCGGCGACGCCGTGGTCGGACAGGAAGTCGTAGTCCTGCGGTGGGATGACACCACCGACCACGACGACGATGTCCTCGGCGCCGGCAGCCTTCAGCTCTTCCACGAGCTGAGGCACGAGCGTCTTGTGTCCCGCGGCCTGCGACGACACGCCCACGACGTGCACGTCGTTCTCGACCGCGGCCTTCGCCACCTCTGCGGGCGTGTCGAACAACGGGCCGAAGTCGACGTCGAACCCGAGATCCGCGAATGCCGTCCCGACCACCTTGGCCCCCCGGTCGTGGCCGTCCTGGCCCATCTTGGCCACGAGCATGCGCGGCCGCCGGCCCTCACGCTCGGAGAACGCCTCGACCTCGCGCCGGATCTCTTCGAACGCAGTGTCGTCGCCGTACTGCGACCCGTAGACACCGGAGATGGTGCGGATCTCCGCCTTGTGCCGGCCGAACACCCGCTCCATCGCGTCGCTCATCTCGCCGACAGTGGCGCGGGCCCGAGCGGCGTCGACACACAGCGCGAGGAGGTTGCCATCCTCCCGAGCGCCGTTCTCGAGCGCTTCGAGTGCGGCGCGGCACGCGGCGTCGTCACGCGTCTCCCGTACATGTTCGAGTCGTGCGATCTGCTGCTCTCGGACCTTCGTGTTGTCGATGTCGAGGACGTCGACGTGATCCGGATGTTCCGGTCGGTACTTGTTGACCCCGACGATCGCTTCCTCGCCTCGGTCGACACGAGCCTGGCGTCGCGCAGCCGACTCCTCGATCCGCAGCTTCGGCATGCCGGAGGCGACGGCGTTCGTCATGCCTCCGAGCGACTCGACCTCCTCGATCAACTCCCATGCCTTTGCGGCCAGATCATCGGTGAGGGCCTCGACGTAATACGACCCGGCCAGCGGATCGACCACATGCGGCACACCGGTCTCCTCGGCGAGGATCAACTGCGTGTTGCGAGCGACGCGTGCCGAGGTGTCGGTCGGCAGTCCCAATGCCTCGTCGAACGAGTTCGTGTGCAGGCTCTGGGTTCCACCGAGCACCGCGGCCATCGCCTCGAACGCGGTGCGAACGATGTTGTTGTAGGGATCCTGCTCGGTGAGCGACACGCCGGACGTCTGGCAGTGCGTACGGAGCATCAACGACGCCGGGTTCTTCGGGTCGAACTGCGACACGACCCGGTGCCACAGCAAACGCGCGGCACGGAGCTTGGCCACCTCCATGAAGAAGTTCATGCCGATGGCGAAGAAGAAGCTGAGCCTCCCGGCGAAAGCGTCGATGTCAAGGCCACGGTCGAGCGCGACCCGCACATACTCCAAGCCGTCCGCGATGGTGAACGCGAGCTCTTGATCGGCCGTCGCGCCCGCTTCTTGCATGTGGTAGCCGGAGATCGAGATGGAGTTGAACCGCGGCATGTGGTGCGCGGTGTGCTCGATGATGTCGGCCACGATCCGCATCGAAGGCTCGGGCGGATAGATGTACGTGTTGCGGACCATGAACTCTTTGAGGATGTCGTTCTGGATCGTGCCGTTGAGCTTCGACTGATCGACACCCTGCTCCTCACCGGCGACAATGAAGCAGGCAAGCACCGGGAGCACCGCGCCGTTCATCGTCATCGAGACGGACATCTTCTCGAGCGGGATCCCGTCGAAGAGGATCTTCATGTCTTCGACCGAGTCGATCGCGACGCCCGCCTTCCCGACGTCGCCGACGACCCGCGGATGGTCACTGTCGTAGCCGCGATGGGTCGCGAGGTCGAAGGCAACTGACAGGCCCATCTGCCCGGCCGCCAGGTTGCGGCGGTAGAACGCGTTCGACTCCTCCGCGGTCGAGAATCCCGCGTACTGGCGGATCGTCCACGGCCGGTTGGCGTACATGGTGGCCCGCACGCCCCGTACGAACGGGGGCAACCCCGGCAACGAATCGAGGGTGTCGATGCCGTCGACGTCGGCCTCGGTGTAGAGCGGCTTCACCGGAATGCCCTCGGGCGTCTGCCACACCAGGGAATCCGGATCCTTGCCCTTCAGCTCCTTCTCGGCCAGCTCACGCCAGTCGTCGATGTTGCTCACGGCGTCCAGCGTACGTGCGGCGACCGTCCCTCTACGATCCCGTCGATGGACGCGAGGGAGCAGCAGGCGGTGCCCGACCGGCGCCAACGCATCCTGGCCCCGCTCGGCGACCTCACCCGCGTCGGACTGGAGATCGGCGCGCTCCATCACCCGATCATCGACCGGTCACAGGACCCGAACGCCAACGTCCTGTACGTCGACCACACAGACACCGCCGCGCTGCACGCCAAGTACGCGGACGACACGGACGTTGGTGAAATGGTCGCCGTCGACGTCGTGTGGGGGGATGGTTTGCTCGTCGACGCGCTCGGCGACCGTGCTCCGATCGACTGGGTCATCGCGTCGCACGTGATCGAACACGTGCCCAACCTCGTCGGATGGCTTGATGAGCTGGCGTCGGTGATGAGCGACGGTGCAGTGCTCAGCCTTGCCATTCCCGACAAGCGCTACTGCTTCGACATCAATCGGCGCGAGACCGACCCGTCCGACGTCGTCGGCGCATGGCTCGCCGACAGCAAGCGACCGAGCCTCGCAACCGTGTACGAGTTCTACGCCAGGATCGCCCCGGTGGATGCGGGGCAGGCGTGGGCTGGTGTCTACGCGCTGCAACCGGCGGAGGAAGATGTCGAACGCGGTCTCGAGTGGGCGCGCAAGGCGGCGGACTCCGACGAGTACGTCGACGTGCACTGCTGGACTTTCACTCCCGACGTCTTTGTCGCGACACTCCGCACGCTGTTCAGGCTCGGTCTCACATCGTTCCGCGTGGTTCGCTTCACGCCGACGTTGTCCAACGAGCTCGAGTTCTTCTGCGCCCTCGAGCGTCTGCCACGATCGCTCGCTCCCGATCAACGCATGGAGGCGCAACTGGCGTCGCTGCCAGTGATCGACCGATGTGCCGACGGACTCGACGACGGAACGCACGCGATGGTGTTGAGCGGCCGCGAAGTGCGGCTCATCGAGGCCAAGCGGCGAGCCGCGACTGCGGTCCGCAAGGTTCTCGACAAGGTCCGCCGTCAGTAGGTCACAGCACCTGCGTCCACGCAGACCACCTGCTGCCGTCGAACGATCGCCGCCACTGCTCGCCGTCGACGCCGCGGACGAAAACGTCCTCTGTGCCGGGCGACTTCGAGACAGCGTCAGGATCAGAGGCAACCAGGCCGCCGAGCGTGTACCACCCGCTCCACGCCGTGCCCAGGAACGTGTTCGCCCACAACGAACCGTCCGTGCCGCGTCCGAACACGTCCATGCGGGTGCCGTTGGCGGCCACGCTTCCAGGACCGGACGTGAACCGTCCGCCGAGTGGCTCCCATGGCGTCCACACGCTGCCGGTCCACGCCCGATGCCAGAAGGCACCGTCGCTGCCGGCGGCGAACACGTCGAGGCGGTTGACGGCACGCGACGCGACATCAGGACTCGCCATCAGTTGTCCACCGAGGGGATACCAACCGACCCAGTGGTTGGTGACGAACGCGTTCGCCCACAACGCGCCATCGATGCCGCGCGCGAACACGTCCGTGCGTCCCGTTCCCCATGACGTCGCCGCTGGACCGGACGTCACCTGGCCTCCGAGTGTGGTCCAAGGGCCGAACGTGCCACTGGTCGCAGCTTTGTCCCAAACCGCGCCGTCTTGTCCGCGCACGACGACGTCGAGATGTCCCGGCCACGCGGCTTCATCGGGATCGGAGGTCGTGATGCCACCGAGCGAGTTCCACGCCGTGAACGAGCCGGTGCTGTGTCGCTCCCACACCGCTTGGTCGAAGCCGCGCGCGGTCTGGTCGATGCGATTGTTGGCCGACGACGCGACCGCGGGACCGTCCTTGTCGAACCGCGGCGAGACCGCGAGCACTTGGTCGCTGCCACCGTTGTCAGTGGTGACATAGAGGATGCCGCTCGGTCCGAGCTCGGCGCCGCGGATGCGCCCGACGGTGCCATTGAGCTCGGGCGGCGTGGCGATGATCGTCGCCGTGTTGGTACTGGCGTTCACGCTGAAGATCTGCAGCGCCGATCCCTTCAACGTGCTGACCGCGAGCGCGCCTTGCCATGCGCCCCACGCGTTGCCCTGCAGGAACGTCGCGCCACTGGTCGCGAGCGTCGGAATGCCCGACGCCCACGCGGCGTCCTGCACGTTCGGGATGGCGTGGTCCGTCATCGGGACCGATTCGTTGTATCCCGCGGGATCTCCATTGACCGGGTTCCAGCCGTAGTTCTTGCCGTTGATGAGTTGGTTGATCTCGTCGTCACGGTCAGGACCGTGCTCTGTCGACCACACGATGCCGGTGCCCGGCTGGAGGGCGAGGCCCTGCACGTTGCGATGTCCCAATGTCTCGATGCGAGGGTCGCCGGCGGCCGCGTTCCCGAAGAACGGGTTGCCTGGCAGACCGTTGCCGGTGAACCGGTCGACACGCAAGGTCTTGCCCGCGAGCGAGTGCGGGTTCTGCGGGTTGGTGCCGAGCGCGGCGTCGCCGGTGCCGATGATCAGCGCGCCGCCCGTATCGACGCGCATCTGGCAACCGCCGTGGCGACCGAACTGTCCGTCGATCCCGCCTACCAGAGGATCGTTCACTCGTACCGCCCCGGTGTTGGCCGAGTTCACTTGCCAGGCCACCACTTGCACGGTGTTGGAGAAGTCCGTCGTTCCTTGGCAGGTGTAGATGCGATGGTTGCTCGTGTAGAGCGGATCGGCTTCGACCGACATGAACCCTGTCTCGCCGGAGACCCACAGGTCGCTCAGGTCGACGAACAGCGGATGGAACGTGCCGTTCACCGGGCGGATCCACAGTCGTCCGGGACGTTCGGTGACGAGCATCGTGCCGTCGGATGCGAAGCCGACGTCCCATGCATGATCGAGTCCCGTCAGCACCGGTGCGATGTGCAGGGTCGGGTTCACGGCCGCGGCCGGCGGCGGTGACGGGATGATGAGCACACCGAGCGCGAGAGCGAGCGAGGTGAGCATGGTGAAGGTGCGGCGAATGTTCATGGCTCTGCCTTCCAGCATTGCTGACCGGTGGCCTCAGTAGGCTTCATGTCGTGCCGCTGCGATTCGTGATCATCGGTGGTGGCCCGGCCGGCAACACCGCAGCGACGCACGCGGCGCGGCTCGGCGCCAAGGTGACGGTGGTCGAGCGGGACCTCGTCGGCGGTGCGGCCCACCTGTGCGACTGCATCCCGTCGAAGGCGATGATCGCGACGGGTGGCGCGATGTCGTTCAACCGCCGGATCAGCGGCATGGGGCTCACCGAGTCGCACTCTGCCATCGATCTCGATCTCGTCAAGGACCGCATCACCGAGATCACCGGTCGCCTGCAGCGAGGGATCGTTGAACTGCTCGACAGCCAGGGCGTGCGCATGATCCATGGCACGGCGCGGCTGAAGGGACCGAACGAAGTGGTGGTCGACACCCTCGACGGTGTCGAAGAAGTCGCGGCGGATGCCGTGCTCGTGTCGACTGGGAGTCGTCCCCGCATCCCCGATTGGGCGGAAGTCGACGGGCGCCGCATCCTGACCACACGCGACTCGTATCCACCTCCCGAGCTGCCCTCGCATCTGGTTGTGATCGGATCGGGTGTCACCGGGGTCGAGTTCGTTCACATGTTCTCGTCATTCGGGTCCGACGTGACCCTGATCGTGTCGCGTCAACAGGTTCTGCCGGCGAAAGATCCCGAAGTGGCCGCCGCGCTCGAGGACGAGTTCCTGCGTCGGGGCGTGAAGTTGCTGAAGGGCGCCCGGGCGACCGGGATCGAGTCCAGCGAGAACGGTGTCGTCGTGTCGTGCGACGACGGGCGTCGCGCTTCGGGGTCGCACGCGCTGCTGGCCATCGGCTCGATCCCGAACTCGGAAGGCGTCGGCCTCGATGCGGCGGGCGTGGTCGTGGACCCGGCGGGCTACATCCCGGTGAACCATCACTGTCAGAGCAACGTGCCGCACATCTATGCGGCCGGCGACGTGTCCGGCAAGCTTCCGTTGTCGTCCGTCGCCGCGATGCAAGGACGCAAGATCGCCGAGCACGTGATGGGCCTGCACACGCGGGAGCACCGCCATCTCGACTACGACAAAGCCGCTTCGGCCATCTTCACCGAACCCGAGATCGCGGACGTCGGGTTGGCCGAGGCCGACGCGTTCGCCGCCGGTCGCAAGGTCCGTACGACGAAGGTGCCGTTCTCGGCGTCGGCGAAGGCGTTGATCAACAACGACCCGCGCGGGTTCGTCAAGATCGTGAGCGATCCAGCTACGGGTGTGGTGCTCGGCGGATCGATCGTCGGCCGCCACGCCGCCGAACTGATCTCGGTCATCGCCCTTGCCGTGACCGCCGGATTGCGGGTGAACGACATCGTCGAGAGCCTCCTCGTCCACCCCGCCCTCGCCGAAGCCCTCGCCGACGCCGCCGAGTAGGAGTCCTCGCTCTTTCGTTCTGGCGTCAACCAGTTCGGATATCCGAAGTTTTCGACGCCAGAACGAGGAGTTGGCGCAGCTCGCGGATGAATGCGCCCGACTTGACCTCGTCGTAGGAGTACTCCGCGACCTCCCAGCCGAGGCGCTTGAGGTGCCGGCGCCGCCTGCGATCCCACTGTTGCGCAGCCTTGCCGAAGTGAAAGGCGAGCGAGTCGCATTCCATGGCGAACAGCAGCTCGGGCCATGCGAGATCCAAGTACGCAGTGAAGTCACCATCGACGACCTTGAACTGCTTGACCGGCGTTTCGATCCCTGCCTGCGCGATCCAGTCCAGAGCGAGCTTCTCGAAGGTGCTACCGGGTGGGATGTACTCACCCGTCCGCTCGCCGAGCAACTTGCGCATCAGCCTCGTTCCGTTCCGTCCCCGTCTCGCGACTTGCAGGAAACGATCGTTGACGGCCGAGAGGATGCCCGCGTTCACGCGGCATGCGTGATCGAGCGCCTGCTCGACGCGGAACGGATGCTCGACCGCAGGTAGGTCGATAAGCGTCCGAACGAGCGACGTACACGGGATGCCGAAGCGGGTCGCGATGTCGACGCCACGGAGATCCTTCGTCTCGTGGACGATGTAGCCATCGTGGTGACTCGACCGCTTCCATCGCTCCACGACCACTTCGATCAGGCGCCCATCTTGACCATCGAACCCGTGCAGAGCGCCCGATGTCCGATGCGACGCCAACCCGCCGGTGTCGAGTGTGGCGCGCATCACCCGCTGATACCAGGTGTCGGGCGCACCCCCGACTCGATAGACGGATGGCGACAGGCGCTCGAGCCGCTGTTGAGACAGCCAGCCGGACACCGTTGGTCGGGGGACGCAGAACTCGCGCAGTTGCTGCGTGGTGATCAGCCCGTGTTGCCGCGCTGCTCGGGCAAAGACTTCAAGGTTCGACACGTCGCGCTTCCCTTCATCGATTGCAGAAGGGGGAAGTGCGATTCGTTCTGGCGTCGATCAGTTCGAATATCCGAACTCGTTGACGCCAGAACGACTGATTTGTTGAGGGTCAGTCGATGACGATCACGATGTCGCCGGTGCCGACGGATTGGCCGGGGGAGACCTTGACCTCGGCGACGGTGCCGGACTTGTCGGCGTTGATGTTGTTTTCCATCTTCATCGCCTCGAGGACGCACACCGGTTGCCCCGCTTCCACGGTGTCACCGACGGCCACGAGGACCTTGGTGATCGTCCCCTGCATCGGCACCGCGACCTTGCCGCTGCCGCCGACGGCCGCGGCCGATGCGGCCGCGCCTGACCGCCGTGGGCGGGCGGCCACGGCACCGGCACCGCCACCGCCACCGACACCACCGCCGCGTCCTGCCGCCGCGACGGGCCCGATATCCGGAACCCACACCGCCACCGAGTAGCGCCGGCCGTTGACCTCGACATCCACATCCCGGCGCACCTTCGCCGACACGTCGTCACCCGAGTCGGCAACGTCCTGCGACGGCGTCGACGGCGCGGCGTCCACGCCCGACAGGTCCAATGTCTCTTCGACCCACTTCGTCGAGTGCGTCGCCGCCGCGAAATCCGGATGCGACAAGATCGCGATGTCGGCCGGCTTCGTCGTCGCGACACCTTCGATCTCGAACTCGTCGAGCGCACGAAGCATTCGTGCGATCGCGTGGTCACGATCACTCGACCACACGACCAGCTTCCCGATGAGGTTGTCGTAGAACTGACTCACCTCGTCGCCTGCTTCGTAGCCGCCGTCCCAGCGCACGCCGGGGCCGGCCGGCACGTGCATCTTGCGAATCGGCCCTGGCGACGGCAGGAACCGTCCGCCCGCCGGGTTCTCGGCGTTGACACGCACCTCGATCGCATGACCGCGGCGCGCCGCAGCAACCGACTCCTGCGTGAACGACAGCGGCTGTCCGGACGCGACATGCAGCTGTTCTGCGACGAGGTCGATGCCGGTCACGAACTCGGTGACCGGATGCTCGACTTGGAGACGGGTGTTCATCTCGAGGAAGTAGAAGTTCCCGTCCTGGAAGAGGAACTCGACGGTGCCGGCGTTGACGTATCCGCAGGCGCGCGACACCTTCACCGCGGCCGCTCCCATCGCTACACGAATGTCCTCAGCGAGCGCGGGCGCCGGACTTTCTTCGACGAGCTTCTGGTGCCGCCGCTGCGCGGAGCAGTCGCGTTCACCGAGCCAGACGAAGTTCTCGTGGTTGTCGGCGAACACCTGCATCTCGATGTGGCGCGGCCACGTCAGGTAGCGCTCGACGTAGCACTCGCTGCGGCCGAATCCCTTCAACGCCTCGGACTGCGCGGACTCGAACGCGCTTGCGGCCTCCGTCGCGGAGCGGACGACGCGCATGCCGCGGCCGCCGCCACCGAACGCCGCCTTGATCGCGACGGGCCAGCCTTGCGACTCGCCGAACGCGACGACTTCGTCGGCCGAGGTCAGGAACTCGGTCGTCCCCGGCACACCGGCGACGCCGGCCGCTTCGGCCGCTCGCCGCGACGACACCTTGTCGCCCATGATCTCGATCGCTTCGGGCGGCGGACCGACGAACACGACGCCGTTGTCGCCGATCGCTCGGGCGAAGTCGGTGTTCTCGGAGAAGAACCCGTAGCCGGGATGGACCGCTTCTGCACCCGATCGATCGATGATCTCGAGGATCTTGGCGGTGTTGAGGTAGCTCTCGGCCGCCGTCTGACCACCAAGGGCGTACGCCTCGTCCGCGAGTCGCACGTGCAAGGCATCGCGGTCGAGCTCCGAATACACGGCCACTGACGCGACTCCGAGCTCACGGCACGCTCGGATGACCCGTACGGCGATCTCGCCTCGGTTGGCGATCAAGACCTTGGCAAACACGGCCGTATGTTTACTGCCGTGCTGAGTGAAGCCGCGAACCGGGCGCTACGCGAAACGCGGTTCTCGGACGTCCGTTGGGTCGACGAAACCGGCTCGACAAACGCCGACCTGCTGGCGCTCGCACGCGACGGCGCCGCCGACGGGACGGTCCTCGTCGCCGACCATCAATCCGCGGGCAGAGGCCGGGCCGATCGCGTGTGGACCGCTCCGCCCGCGTCGTCACTCCTGCTGTCCGTGCTCCTGCGCCCCGAGCCCGCGGTGGCGCCCTTCGTGGCGATGGCCATGGGAATCGCCGCCGTCGACGCAGTGATCACGACCACCGCCGTCGTCCCGCGTCTGAAGTGGCCCAACGACCTCGTGTGGCCCGGCGTCGGCAACGATTCGGACCGGAAGCTCGGCGGCATCCTCGCCGAGGCCGACTGGTCGGATCCGGAAGCGCCGGCCGTCGTCGTCGGTCTGGGCCTCAACGTCAACTGGCCACGCGTCTTTCCCGAGGACCTGCTGGCGACCGCGACGTCCGTCAATCACGTCGCCGGGCACGACATCGACCGCGAGCAGCTCCTCGTCGCGATCCTGTGCGAACTCGACGTCCGCTCTCGTGATCCGCACCTGGTCGAAGAGGTGCGACAGCGATCGGCGACCCTCGGCACGCGTGTGCGTGTCGAGCTGCCGACGTCGTCACTGGAAGGGACGGCCGTCGAACTCACGCAGCAGGGACACCTCGTCGTCGTGGCGGACGACGACACTCGCCACACCATCACTGCCGGCGACGTCGTGCACCTGCGGCCCGGCTCGACCAGCTCCTAACTGGGGGCTGCGCCCCTCGGCGCCTACGGCGCCTGCCCCATCGCCGCCCGGCTCACTGGCGGTCGCTCGGTCGGCCTCTGCTCGGTCCAAACTCGTCACAACGTCTCGTGTTCGCGGGACCGAGCAGAGCTAAGGGTCGAGCGTCTGCTCTTGCAAAGCGGCGAACGCGTCGCGCGCCGCGATCGTCAACGGGCCAGGGCACCGCGCAATGCCGACGCCGTCGATGGCGCCGATCGGCTGCACGTCACGCGTGCTCGACGTGAGGAACGCCTCGTCCGCGTTCGTCAACGCGCCCATCGCCACGTCCTCTTCGACAATCGGCAGGTCGAGCTCGAGCAGGAGCTCGCGCGTGATGCCGGCGAGACAACCCGATGCGAGCGGCGGCGTCAGCAACTGACCGTCGAGCCCGACGAACACGTTCGAACCCGTGCCTTCGCACAAGCTGCCAACCGTGTTGGCGAACAGGGCTTCTTCCGCGCCCGCGGCCCGCGCCCGTTCGCGAGCGACGACGTTCTCCGCGTACGACGTCGTCTTCAGGCCCGCGAGCGCACCTCTTTCGTTGCGCGGCCACGGCACGGTGATCACGTCCGCTGCAGCCGACCACGCGGTGACTGGTCCGCACTGGATGACCACCGTGGCCGGCGAGTCGCCGCGAGCCGAGCCGCTGAGAGAAGGGCCGCCTGTCACGGTCACGCGCGCCCATCCCGCGCCGGGCTGGTTGGCCACGATCGTCGTGTCGATCGCGTCGCGCAACGCGTCGTCGTCGTATGGCAGGGTGAGTCCGAGCCCGTCTGCGGTCCGATGGAGGCGAGCCAGATGACGCCGTATCGCGAACGCGGTGTTCCCGACGACCTTCATCGTCTCGAACATTCCGTCGCCGACGGTCAGTCCGTGGTTCGACACCGGCACGCGGGCCTCGTGCGCAGGCACGAGCGCGCCGTCGATCCAGATCTTGATCACACGCTCACCGGCTGCGCGCTCGCGACCCGGATGAGCCGCCGCGCCTTCAGTTCCGTCTCGTCCCATTCCCCTTCGGGCGTCGAGTCCCACGTGATCGCGCCGCCCGTGCCGAAGTGGAGTCGCCCGTCGTCGAACCAGAACGTGCGGATGGCGACGTTGAGTTCGCCACATCGGGAGTCGGCGTCGACCCACCCGATCGCGCCGCAGTACACGTCTCGCTCGATCGGTTCGAGCGCACGGATGTGCTCGACGGCGGCCAGCTTCGGCGCGCCTGTCACCGAGCCAGGCGGGAACGTGGCGTCGATCAGGCTCCGCCATCCGCATCCGGCGCGCAGCCGCCCCGAGACCGTCGACACGAGGTGGCACAGGCCCGGATGCGACTCGACGGCGCACAAGGACGGCACGTGTACCGAGCCGAACTCGCACACCCGCCCGAGATCGTTGCGGACGAGGTCGACGATCATCACGTTCTCGGCGCGATCCTTCGGCAGGAAGCCGTCTGGCGTCGCCGCGGTGCCCTTGATCGGTGAGGACGTCACGACGTCGCCTTCGCGCCGCAGGTAGAGCTCGGGTGATGCAGACGCGACGTGCACGCCACGGGATGGCAGCCGCACGACGGCCGCGTACGGCGCGGGATTCCCTTCCGCCAGGGCCGCGCCGAGCGCGGCGACGTTCACTCCGGACGGCAACGGAGCGGACAGCCGGCGCGTCAGGTTGACCTGATAGACGAGGCCGGCGCCGATGGCCGACCGGATGCGGTCGACGCGCCGACAGAACCCGGCCCGGTCGAGGCTCGTGGTCCACGTTTCCGCGTCGATCCCCCGCCAAGGCCGGCCGGGCCACGGTGCCGCCGGCCGGACCGAGGCGAAGCGGGCACAGATCGGGTCGCCTTCGAACGGGAGCACGACCGCCCATGTGCCCTCGGAGTCGAGCGCATCGACGTCCGACGTGATGTCCACGAGGTCCGTGAGCACGCGACCGCCCACGACAGCAAGGGAGTTCAAGAGCCGCAGCGTAGGGTCAGGACATGCGGACGGTGCGGCCGCATGGACTGGCCGACCGTGCGACCGCCAGGGAGCCGGGCGGCGATGGGGCGAGCGCAGCGAGCTGGGGCGCAGCCCCTCGAGGACTGACGCGTATCGTCACCACGATGCAGTTCGAGCTGTCCGAGGAGCACGAGGCCTTCCGAGCCGTGGTGCGGGACTTCGCCGAGGCCGAGATCGCTCCACACGCTGAGGAATGGGACCAGCAGCACGTGTTCCCGACCGACGTGGTGCTGCGGATGGGGGATCTGGGCCTGTTCGGCATCCCGTTCCCAGAGCCGTACGGCGGGGGAGGCGATCTCACGGGGCTGTGTGTGGCGATCGAGGAGATCGCCCGCGTCGACCAGTCCCTCGCGATCACGCTCGAGGCCGGCGTCGGGCTCGGGGCCAACCCGATCCACAAGTTCGGCTCCGCCGAGCAGCAGGATCGCTGGCTGCCCGATCTGTGCGCGGGGCGGGCGCTCGGCGGGTTCGGGCTCACCGAGCCGGACGCCGGCAGCGATGCTGGCGGGACCCGAACGCGGGCGGTGCTCGACGAGTCGACGGGGGAGTGGGTGATCGACGGCGAGAAGGCATTCATCACCAACTCCGGCACACCGATCACATCGATCGTCACGATCACCGCGCTCACTGGCCCGGCGGAGATCTCAGCGATCGTCGTACCGGCCGGCACACCGGGACTCGAGGTCCAGCCGCCCTATCGCAAAATGGGCTGGCACGCGTCGGACACCCACGGCCTGACGTTCGTCGAGTGCCGGGTCCCGCAGGAGAACCTACTCGGATCCCGCGGCCGCGGCTTCGCCCAGTTCCTGGAGATCCTCGACGAGGGCCGGGTGGCGATCTCGGCGCTGGCGTGCGGCGTGATCCGCTGCTGCCTCGAGGAGGCCACCGCGTACGCCAAGGAACGGCACGCCTTCGGACGTCCCATCGGTGCGAACCAGGCGGTGGCCTTCGCCTGTGCCGACCTCCTCGCCCACTACGAGGCGGCCCGCCACCTCACCTACCACGCCGCCTGGCTGCACGACCAGGGTCGTCCCTACAAGCGCGAGGCGGCGGTCGCCAAGCTGCAGAGCACCGAGTCGGCCGTCACCGCCACCCGCATCGCCACGCAGGTCTTCGGCGGCTACGGGTTCATGGACGAGACGCTCGTCGCCCGGCAGTACCGCGACGCCAAGATCCTCGAGATCGGCGAGGGCACGAGCGAGATCCAGCGCCTCGTGATCGCCCGCAGCCTCGGCCTCCCCGTCTGAGGCGGCGGGCCGCACGCGGATGGGCAAGCACGCAGCGCCGGGAACGACCCGCACCTGGGGCCAGCGCGCCGTCCTGGCGTTCAACGTCGTGGCCTGCGTCGGGTGCCTGCTCGCCGCCGGCGCCCTCACCTGGACCTGGCAGCGGGTGCGCGAGATCCCCCGGGTGGAGCTCACCGGCCTGCTCCAACCGGTCGACAGCGCCATCGCCGAGGGTCAGGTCCAGAACGTCCTCATCGTCGGGACCGACAGCGCCGACGGCCTGCCCGACGACGACCCCCGCCGGCTCGGACGAGGTGCGGGCATCCGGAGCGACACG
>DATAES010000020.1:0-3476 GCA_036257895.1 Acidimicrobiales bacterium | reverse complement strand
GCGTGGGGGCGCCCAGCGTTACCTAGGTGCGCGACGAAGCCGGTGTCGTCGGCGACAACAATCGTGATCGGGTGTCCCCCGTTGGTTGGGAGCGCGGTCGCGTCAATGTTCGAAGGCCGTCCAGCCCGAAGGCAGGCGGGCACGCCGGCTGCAGGAGCCGACCGCGGTTGACCCTGATGTTGAGGTGGGCAATGCCGTGCGCCGCTGACCGACGGTGAGTTCAGGCGGGGATGGCGTACACGAGCTGCGGGTCGAGGTTGCGCAGCACGTGGTAGCAGCGTCGAGCGAGTTGGCGGGCGACGGAGATCGCGGCGATCTTCCCGTCGTGACGAGCCTTGACCGACGCGTAGTAGTCGTGGTCGGGGCTGCGCTGATGCGAGGAGTTTTTGGCCGCCTCGTACAGCGCCCACCGCAACGTCTCGGGCCCTTGCCGCGACAGGAACCCGCCGGCCCGTCGCCGGTCGGAGGCGTCGACGGTCACGTCCAGACCGGTGTGACGGACCGCTTGTTGGGAGCGGGTGAAGCGCCGGCAGTCGCCGAGCTCGGACCACACACACACGGCGATCAACCCGCCGATGCCGTACTGGGCGTCGACCAGCGCGCGACACGCCGGTTGACGTTCTCCGAACCGTTGCAGGTCCCGCTTCAGCGGCTGGGCCTCGGTGTCGGTGGCGTCGATCATCGAGTAGCCGACGGTGATGCGCTGTCGAGCAGCCCGCGACAACGCGAGGGAGTCGTCGGCCAGCATCTCCCGTGTCGTCGCGGTGCGGATCGCGCCCTCCGGGACGGCGACGCCGTGTTGGTAGAGCTCGGCGTGGATGCGTTGGCACCACACCGTGCGCTGGTTGACCAACGACAGCTACAGCCGTGCTCGCTCGCGCCACTCGAGCACCGGTTCGGGTGGGATCCAGCTCTCCGGCAGCTCGCCCGCCGCGAGGAGCTCGCGCAACAACCGGGCGTCGGTGCGGTCCGTCTTGGCCCGCCGCTTGCGGCCCCGCGCTGCTTGGGTGTCGGCAGGCTCCGCCAGATGCGCCGCGAACCCCGCGGCCGCGATCTCTTCGACCACCTAACGCCACCCGGTGCAGCCCTCCACCGCCAACGCCACCGGCCCGCCGTTGGCGCGACGCGTCACGTCGTCGCGCAGCCACCGACGAAACCGGATCCGATCCGGCTGCCAGATCCGGCCCCGCCACACCTCGCCCGACTCCACCTCCAACGCCTCGAACGTGATCTGCCGTCGATGCAGATCCAACCCACATACCATCGACATCAAGGACCTCCTCACTCGTGCTCGGGCACCGGACAAACCGCAAGGTTGTCCGCGCACGAACCGAGGAGGTCCTCACACATTGAACGTTCTGGGACAGTCGCTACTCGTTCCGGAACAGATCGGTGACTGGTTCGGGTTCGCCAACGCTCGTGGGCGACGTTTCACGGCGTATGAACTCGACACGTGCCGGCCATCGAGCGACGTGTTGGTCGCCACTCTTCGCGTAGCGGATGGACGTCATGTCGCCGATGTCGACGACGAACAAGTGGAAGTAGGGCTCGACCGGCCGCCAGCCCAGGCTCTGCACCGCATCGCAATAGTGCTTGCGAAGGTCCGGGTCATCGACGGGAGTCGCTCGCCCTCGGATCTTGATCTCACCGTGGTCGCCATCGGGTCCAGTCACGATGCTGTGCACCAGGATCCGGTCGTCAATAAGGAGATCGGCGGCCTTGCGTGACTGCCACATCATCGACAACCACAGATCCCCGTCGAGCAGGAGCGGTTCGACCGGGCTCAGACGAGGTGTCCCGTCTCGCCGTACGGTCGCCACAAGAAGTACGCCCGGGTCCACGAGCCTCTCGCGTGCTCGCTCGGCCAACCTCGGAGCATCGTGCTCCAGGTCTGCCCACCGCACCAGTCCATGCTCGCAGACCGGCCACCCGCGAGCGGGCGTTCGGGACACCCGCCGAGGCTCAGCATGGCGCTCTGGAATGCGAGCTACGTTTCAGCGGAAATTGCCATGTGTGCGTTACGCGTTCCGGTTCCTGGAGAGTCGTCCGGATGAGCGAGCCCAGCGAAATGCAAGCGCCGGTATCGGTGCCGCCTCCACTCGAGTCAGATGAACTCGACGACCCTTACCCGCATCTTGCTGCGGCGCGCAGACGCGGCGCCGTTACGACTACATGGCCGCTGCCGGTCGCGACCAGCGCGCCCGAACTGGGACCGATCTATTCGGTGCTCGGCTACGACGAGTGCGTTCGGGTTCTGCGGGATCACGAGACGTACTCGTCGCGGGGGCTCAGTGAGGCGATGGGCCCATTGTTCTCGGGCGCGATCATCGCGATGGACGAACCTGAGCACCGGCTCTATCGAGCGCTCGTCGCTCCCGCATTCCGCCCCAGGGTGCTCGAGCGGTGGCAGACGACAGTCGTACAGCCCGCGATCGACAACGTCATCGACACGTTCATCGACCACGACAGTGTTGACCTCGTCGAACACCTGACCTTTGCGTTCCCGGTGCGGGTGATCGCCCGCATCCTTGGACTACCCGAACAGGATGTGGCCAACTTCCAGCGCTGGTCCCTCGACCTGATCAACATGTTCAACGACCCCGAGCCCGGGGTGCGGGCGTTGGAAGAGTTCCGGTCGTACTTCATGGCGTTCATCACCGAACGACGCCTCGCGCCCCGCGATGACCTCATCAGCGACCTCATCCAGAGCGAAGTCGACGGGCACCGACTCGACGACGACGCGATCTTCGCGTCCATCAAGATGCTGCTGCCGGCCGGCGTCGAAACGACCTATCGGTCCCTGGGCAACCTACTCGTCGGTCTCCTCACCCATACCGGCCAACTCCACGCTGTTCAACACGATCGAGCACTGATCGGTCCCGCAATCGAAGAGGGCCTGCGCTGGCAGACACCCTTCCTCATGGTCGCACGGCAAACCACACGAGACACCGACCTCGCCGGGATCCACATCCCCGCCGATCAGCACGTCTTCATCTTCGTCGCCGCCGCGAACCACGACGAGCGCCTCTTCCCCGACCCCGACGCATTCAATATCTCGCGAGCGGCCACCGCCCACATTGCGTTCGGGACCGGGCCGCACATCTGCCTCGGAATGCACCTCACCCGCGTCGAATCCCATGCCGCGGTCGAACGCATTCTGGACCGCATTCCCAACATCCGACTCGATCCCGACGAATCCGAGCCCCGAATACGCGGGACAGTTCTCCGCTCGCCCGATGCAGTGAACGTGCTGCTGCGATGAGTTCTCTACGCGCAGCAATGGCTCGGCGAGCGGAACCTCGCGGCTACACGGTTTCTACCTGACCACGGGCCACGTTGAACACCGTGCCGTCCATCCGCAGTGCGTCGTCGCCTTCGTATCGGCTGCGGAGCTCACCGAATCGCTCGTCCGGGTCGACTGTGAGGCGTGCGACGGTGTCGAAGAGGTCGAGCTGAGCGTCGGAGGGCTGCTCGCC
>DATAES010000019.1:0-1691 GCA_036257895.1 Acidimicrobiales bacterium | reverse complement strand
CCTCGAGGAGATCGAGCAGGTTTGGGAATCGTTCAACCTGCGCTATGTGACCGCGCACAGCATCGATGAGACCCGGCAGATCCAGATTGCGACGCAATCGGTGTTCAGGATCGACAACCGACAGCTCGTCCAAAGCGACGTCACCGACTTCCGTCTCTTCTTCCCGCAGGAGCTGCGCTACTTCCTCGAGACCAACGCATTCGAGTTCCTGCGCTTCTACGGCGACTTCGACATCGAGCACACTTCACTGGACGGTACGCGGCTGATCGCCGTCGCGCAGAAGCGGTAGGCCGGCGCCATTCGGGCGCGCACCCGGCCGCCCGGGGCGCGGATCCGGCGACGCGACGAGCCGGAGCATCGTGAGCTGGTCGGATCGGGACCGTCGACGTCCTCGAATGCGGTGCGGACGTACTGGCGACGGACGAATCGACGCGACGGCGCGCGACCTCGATCATCGACGGTCCGATGTCGATCGCGGTGACAGCAACGCCGTGCGCGACCAGTTGCCGGGTGAGCTGTCCGGTGCCACAGCCAATCTCAAGAACCGGATCGCCGAGTGGTACCGAGTCGGCGATAGAGGACGCTGCCACGCGGCTTGCGAGGCATGCTGGCGCGATGGGTTCGTCAGTGGTCGGAGAGCCGTTGTGGGCTGTACTCATCCCTCCGCAACTCGCTCGCTTCCGAATCCTCGTCGAACTCGGCGACACGCCCGTCACCGTCGACCTAACGGGTTGGAACAAGTACGTGCTTCTCACCGAGGACCGAGCCTTCCTCTTCCCTCGCCAAGCGAACAACGTTGAGTGGTTCACCCGGGAACTCGACACGTACCGCGCTCTCGAGCCGATAGGGCTACCCGTCATCCCGCGCCTCACAGGCGAGTGGCACGACGAGGCTGTCTATCCGTTCCCGTTCGCAGCCGTCACGCGGCTCCACGGCGTGCGTGCATTCGACGCCAGCTTCGTGCTCGACCAGCTCGGCCGCGCGATTGCCAAATGGCACGACCTCGTCCCTCCGGACCTGCCCGGAGCCCGTCCTCCCGCACACCACGACACCGCACACATGCGTTGGCTGCGTCGCGCTCTGGACCCGACGACCACACGCGACGCGGTCGCAGAGGCGGCCGACCGTCTCGGCCGCCGCAGGCAGCTCGCTCGATGGACGGAGCTGCTCGAGGCAGGCGCTCGACACCGACACGTTCTGGTCCACGGCGATATCCACGAAGACCAACTCCTCGTCGTCGATGACCAGCTCACCGGCATCCTCGATTGGGAGACCGCCCGCGTCGACCACCCGTTCTGGGACTTCGATCTCGGGGAGTGGGGGACCGGGCTTTGGCGCCGGCATCGACCTGAGTTCTCTCGTCTCTGGTCCACGCTCTGGCAGGCCTACGCCAACGAGCGTGGCCTCGACCCCGACCCGGCCCCGCTGGAGGCGGCGTTCCGACTTCGACAGGCCCTCTACCTCATCGACAACGATCGCGATCCTGCCGTCGTGGGAACGATCGACGAGCACCTCGACTCGATCTGAAGCCCTCGCCGCTTCACGCCCCTGAGCCGGCGTTACCTGTGTGAGGCGCGTCAGTCAAGACCATGGTTGGTCGATGACGCGGGATGTTTCGGTGTGCGGCTGCGTGGGGGCGCCCAGCGTTACCTAGGTGCGCGACGAAGCCGGTGTCGTCGGCGACAACAATC
>DATAES010000018.1:0-30278 GCA_036257895.1 Acidimicrobiales bacterium | reverse complement strand
TCCTCGGTGGCCGGGTTGAGGTTGGTGAACGTGCCGGCCTCACCGTCGGTGAGCTTGCCGTCGATGAGCATCCTCGGTTCGAACTCGACTCTGGGTGGACTAGGCACACGCTTCCTTTCATCGGGCGCGCGGACCCCGCTCGAGGTATGCCGGCGGCGCGGCCGAGGATCCACTGTAGGAGGCCCGCTGGCAGCAACCGGCAGCCGAGCAGTCGACGTCACGCAGAATTCGGTGCGCCGAACACGTAGGTCACGCGGAGCCGCCTCGACCGCAGCCCCTTCCGGAGTGGTGCGAGCAATCCGATCTCGTGGACGCGGACGTCTCCGCCGCCACGATCGTCACTCCGGAACACCACCATGAGGTGATCGTCGACCGTCCAGGCGATCGCGAGGTCGTCGATGGCCTGCTCGCGCTGCACGGCACGGAGGCAGTACGCGGCGGCGTAGTCGACAACGATGCGATCGATGCGTTGTTCGATCGCTGCCGCCTGTTCCGCTCGGCCGCGATGTCGTTCCGTCGCCATACGAAAGCGTGTCACGCGCGCAGACCTAGTGCGCCGGCTCCCACACAACCCGATCGTGACTGAAATGAACTCGGCGCGGTCGGAGTGCGATGAGCCGTGCGGCCGAGGGCGCGCTGGCCGACGGTGACCAGCACTGTTGTACGGTCATCTCCTTGCATACGGCGTCGAGGACGCTCCCTCCAGAAGCGTGACGAATCCCGACCACTTCTGTTCAGCCCATTTCGTGCGCTCGTGCTCGCGGCGGAACATGTCGGTGAACGACGCGATGTCCGACAGGGTCCACATCAGCCGGTAGAAGTCGATGGCGGCTTGGTCGATCACTCTGCCGCTCGACTCGATGTACGCGTCGAGTGCGTTCGGGCCGCGGTCGAGCATCCAGAGGTCACGTTCCGGTTCGGCGAGCGCCACGGTGTCCCAGTCGATCAAGCGCAGACCGCGAACGGTGTTGATCAGATTTCCCGGATGGGGCTCCCCATGCGTCACGACCGTCTCGGTGGCGGCGTGATCGAGGTGCGAGGCGAGATCGTCGAACCGCGCGAGCCGTTCGAGGACACGCGATGCGTGTTCGGACAGGGCGAGACGTGCACGTTCCGAGTACGCGCCGCCGCGCCAGGGGCGATCCAGGTTCGCCAGCGCGTCGAGCAACTCGTCACGCTCGGGAAGCTCGCGACGACGGCGAGCGATCGGCGCGGGAACGGTCGATGTCGCTCGGTGCAGCACAGCAAGCTCGCGCAGGAGTCGGTCTCGTTCATCCGGAGCGATGGGATCGCCCCAGGTACCGGCGCGACCGTCGACGAACGGGAACACGGCGATGCTGTATTGCTGATCCAGCCTCAGTGCGAGCCGTCCGTCGCGGGACGGGATGGGCGCGACCACCAGCTCGAGCCCTGACTCGTACAGGCTCCACGCGGTCTCGTACGCAGCGGCGAGTCCAGTGAAGGTCATCTCCGGGTCACGCCCGATCCACGGCTTCGTGTCGAGATCGTCCACGGTGACGAAGTACGAGCCTGCGCCGCCGCAGTCTGCCCGCCAGTGATAGCTCCCGACTCCCTTGGGCACGTACGCCAGCTGGTCGGGATCGATCGACCACGCGCTTCTCAGCGCGGTCGTCATCGTGCCGGGATCGAGGGCAGCGGGAGGAGGCGTGTCCACGTCGGCTCGACTGTCGCGCGGCGAAGGTCAGGCGTCGCCTGCAAATGTTGGTCGATGCACTTCGGGATCCATCTTCCGCAGTACGGCCGTGTCGCAGGAGGCGACGCGATTGCCGCGGCAGCGAGGCGAGCCGAGGAGCTCGGCTTCGCCGATGTCTGGGTGAGCGATCACGTCGTCCACCCGGCCGCGCAGTCGTATCCATCGCCGTACCTGCTCGACCCATTCGCATCGCTCACGTGGGCAGCGGCGTCGACCTCCACGATCGGTCTCGGCACGAGTGTCATCGTCGCTCCGCAGTACCACCCGCTGTGGCTCGCCAACATCACGGCGTCAGTAGACGCGCTGAGCGAGGGTCGCGTGGTGCTCGGCGTCGGCGTCGGTTGGAGCGAGGCCGAGTTCGTCGCGCTCGGCCAGGACTTCCACACTCGCGGCAAGCGAACCGATGAGATCCTCGACATCTTGCGGTTGTGCTGGAGCGAGGATGCCGCGAGCTATCAGGGCCAGTTCTACGAGTTCTCCGACATCCGCGTGTTGCCGAAGCCCGCGCACCCGATCGAGATCTGGATCGGTGGCTCGGGTGCTGCCGCGGAGCGACGAGCGCGCACGCATGGTGCCGGCTTCCAGCTGATCGGCCTCAAGCCGGACACCATCGGAGCTGCCGTGTCGAATCTGCGCTCGCTGCGTCCGGAACCGACGTTCACGATCTCCCTGAGAACCGGCTGGGATCCGCAGGGCATGGCGCCTGAGGAGATCGCCGCCGAGCGCTCGGCATTCGAAGCGGCCGGCGTGCAACACGTCGTCGCCGCGCCATGGCGCAGCGATCTGCCGTCGTGGCTGCGTTCGATGGAGATGCTCGCCGAGATCGTCGGCCCAGGCGCGGACCAGTGAGTGTGCCCGTCGCTACTTGAAGTCGGCGGCCGTGACCGGCGCGTTCGATGGCTCGACGAGAACCAGCCAGTTGCCAGAGTTGTCGCGGCAGAGAGCCTCAGTTCCATAGGGCCGTTGCGACGGCGGCTGGATGAACTCGACACCCCTCGCGGTGAGCTCCTCGAAGGTCCGCTGGCAGTCGTCGACGTTGAGCCCGAGGCCATGCATGCTGCCCTCGGCCATGGCCCTCTTCATCGCCTCGACGAGCTGAGGCGGATGCGGTGGTCCGGGGACGGAAAGGCTGACCATCAGCTCCGGTTGGTTCGGGTGCACGACCGTGCACCAGCGGTAACCATCGCCGAGGCTGATGTCGTCCTTGGCCTGGAACCCGAGCGTCTCGGTGTAGAAGCGTTTCGACTCGTCGACGTCGTTGACGA
This sequence comes from Acidimicrobiales bacterium, assembly GCA_036257895.1. Classification (GTDB taxonomy): domain Bacteria; phylum Actinomycetota; class Acidimicrobiia; order Acidimicrobiales; family JACDCH01; genus DATAES01. Next base: position 27,299 of record DATAES010000018.1, on the reverse strand, counting down.
ACACACTGACGATCGAGATGTGGGTGATCATGGCTCGCCACCCTACGAAGGCGCGGACGCGACTGGCTTCTCCTCGATTGCGATGTCGGCACTGGGTCGCTTTCGTTCGGCCAATCCCCACATGAAGATGAAGCAGCCGGGAATATGTGGCGCACTGTCCGCATAGCGCCGCTGGAAGTCGCTTGCGCTCTCGCCGACGAGCGCTCGAAACCGTGTGCTGAACGAGCCGAGACTCGAAAAGCCCACCGCGAAGCACACCTCGGTGACGGTCAGATTGGTCGCTCGCAGGAGGTCTTGCGCGCGCTCCATGCGCCGCTGCGAGACGTACTCCATCGGGGTCATGCCGTACGTGGCCTTGAAAAGGCGCAGGAAGTGGTACTTCGACATGCACGCAACTGACGCGAGCTCGTCGAGACTGATGGGCTGCGCATATGACCGGTCGGCATGGTCGCGAGCGCGCCGCAGGTGCATGAGCACATCCTGTGGCACGGCCAAATGGTCTGGTCGCTTCGCTGTCATGGGGGCGCTTTGTTGTTGGTGGTGTGGTTGGGGTGGCGGGGGTCGTGGGGTGGGACCACGGGTCGTTTGCCGGTGCCGTCGACCAGTTCGCAGGCGTGCACGGTTTTCTGGCGGTGATGGAAGTGGCAGGGGCCTTGAAGATCGTGGATGCGGGTGTGATGGGTTTGGGCCCAGGGGGTGCGGTGGTCGAACTCCAGTCGGGTGCGATTGCAGCTCGTGTTGTAGACGAGGTACACGAGCCGGAAGGCGCCATCGACCTGGGTCGTCGCCATGTCGCCGATCGTCACGTCCACGAGATGCGCGTCATCCTTGGCTCGCAGTCGGTCGGCCATGGCCGGTGGAGAGCTCGACCCCCGACACGCGCACACCGCGAGCGGGAAGCGGCAAGGCGACTCGTCCCGTTCCGACGGCGAACTCGAGCGCGGCCCCGTTCCCGGCGAGCTCGGCGAGAACGTCGAGAGTCGGGTCGAGAACCTCAGGGTCGAACATCGAGCGGTCGCTGTCGTCGTAGCGCGCGGCGACGTCCTCGTCGAAGTAGTTCCGCTGCGTCACGTCAGGCGACTCAGCCGTCGCGTTGCGCGATCAGGTCCGGCGTGGCGACTTCGCGCCATGCGTCTTCGACGAGTTCCGCGAGTTCGGCCAGCTCTGCACGCCCCCGATGCTCCGACAAGCGCACGATGACCCCGCCGGGCTCGTCAACGCTCCCGTAGTGCGGCGTCGTGAAGTAGCGGTCCGCGCACGACGCCAGCAACTCCGGCTTCTGGGGGCAATAGAAGACCACCAGCGTGTCGACGTCGTCCGGCGGCAGCAGGTTGCCGACGCGGCTGCCCGCTGGGGGACCGAAGCGCGCGAACCGAGTCCGCTTCTCCGTGCCGATCAGGAAGCCGAGGTCTTTGCCCCAGATCGGTCCTTCGGTGGCACCTGGAAGCTCGAGGATCACGCCACGCATGTCGTTCTGGGTGATCGCCGGCTGCTTCGCCCGCCGCGAGCGCGCTGCTCGGTGTGCGGTCACCCGCTTCTTCGGCGCGAGGTCTTCCCATGCCGCCTCGATCTGTTCGCGCACCTCATCACGTCCAGCACGACCGAGCGCGAGGTCGGCGTCCTCCTCCGCGCCGTGCACCGTCGCTTCGCCGTTCGCGGGGTGAACCGTGAGGAAAACGTCGTCATCGACCTTGAACGAGGTCACGCCCCGTCGCGTCGCGGTCGTGACCTCCGGGAGCCGGGCGGCGATGGCGGACGCGAACGCTGCGTTCGAACCCGTGCGGTTGTCGACCTTCCTCGGCGGTCCGGGCATGCCGTGACGCTACGACTTGGGGCAAACTCGCTCGACATGAATCCCGCGCCCGACGTCGACGCAGTCATCGTCGGCGCCGGCTTCTCCGGCCTCTACATGCTCCACCGCGCTCGTGACGTGCTCGGCTTGTCGGCTCGCGTCTTCGAAGCGGGCGAGGGTCCGGGCGGAACGTGGTACTGGAACCGGTACCCCGGTGCGCGCTGCGACTCGGAGAGCTTCATCTACTCGTACTCGTTCTCCGAGGAGCTGGAGCAGGAGTGGGTCTGGAGCAGTAAGTACCCCGAGCAGCCCGAGATCCTGCGCTATCTCGAACACGTTGCGGACCGGTTCGACCTGCGCCGCGACATCCGATTCGGCACTCGAGTGACGCGGGCGGAGCTGCGGGGCGACGACTGCTGGGAGGTGCACACCGACGACGGACACGTGGTGACGTGCCGGTTCTTCATCACCGCAGTGGGTTGTCTGTCGGCGGCGAACGTCCCGGACATCAAGGGTCTCGAGTCGTTCGGTGGAGCCTGGCACCACACCGGCGCCTGGCCCCGTGACGGAGTCGACTTCGCCGGCAAACGCGTGGCGGTGATCGGTACCGGATCGACCGGGATCCAAGCCATACCCGTGATCGCCGCTCAGACCGAACAGCTCTACGTCTTTCAGCGAACTCCGAACTACAGCGTCCCCGCCCGGAACGCGCCGCTGACCCCGGAGCAGGCGCGCGACATCAAGGCCGACTACCCCGCGATCCGTGCCAAGTCGCGGGCGTCGTTTGCGGGCTTCCCATACGAGGCGAGTGGACAGTCGGCGATGGAGGTGTCCGCCGAGGAACGGCATCAGACCTACGAACGCCTGTGGAACGAGGCGGGCGGGTTCAAGTTCATGTACGGCTCGTACAACGACCTGTTGTTCGACAAGAAAGCCAACGACACCGCTGCCGACTTCATCCGAGGGCAGATTCGCACGATCGTCGACGATCCCGAAGTGGCGGAGAAACTCGCGCCGAAGGACTATCCGTACGGAACGAAGCGTCCGCCGATCGACACCGACTACTACATGACGTTCAACCGCTCGAACGTGACGCTGATCGACCTACGGAAGACGCCGATCGTCGAGGCCACCACGGCCGGCCTACGCACGACCGATGTGGACTACGACGTCGACATCATCGTGTTCGCGACCGGTTTCGATGCCATGACCGGGTCGCTGCTCAAGATGGACATCCGCGGTCGGAACTCCCTCACGTTGGAGGAGAAGTGGGCTGCCGGGCCCCTGACGTACCTGGGTCTGTTCGTCGCAGGCTTCCCGAACATGTTCACCATCACCGGTCCGGGAAGCCCGTCTGTACTCTCGAACATGCCCGTGGCCATCGAACAACACGTCGAGTGGATCGCGGACTGCATCACGTACATGCGCGAGCGCAGGCTGTCCGCGGTCGAAGCCACCGAAGCGGCAGAACAGAGATGGGGCGAGCACGTGCACGCCGTCGCCGAGGCAACGCTGTTTCCGCAAGCCAACTCGTGGTACCTCGGCGCGAACATCGAGGGAAAGCAACGTGTGTTCATGCCGTACGTCGGCGGGTTCGGCCGCTACCGCGAGCGCTGCGCCGACGTAGCGGCGAGCGGCTATCCCGGCCTGGTCATGTCGAGTCCCGCCTAGGTACCCCGTCGTCGACGCGCGAGCATTTGCGTATCGATGGATCCGAACGCTCGAGCTGATGACTACGACGCCGCCAAGCGCGCCTACCTCGCGGCGCTCGATCGCGATGTCAAGCGAGTGGATGTCGTCTTCGCGGCAGGGAAGACCGGTACGACGGCGGTCGCTACAGCACTGCAGCGGGCAGGCCTGATCCACGTCTTCCAGATTCACAATCTTGGAAGCCGCGCATCCGAAGCGCGCGAGCGCGAGTACCGACTACGCGCGCCGGAGACTCGCCCCGTTCACATCTGGCAGGCATTGTGGCTGGCATCGCATCCCCCCGATGTCGGGCGTAGATGGAAAGTCGTCACCTCGGTGCGTGATCCGGTCGCTCGCCTGGTGGCGCAGTGGTTCCAAGAGCATGCTCGTTTCGACAACCGCCCGATACCTGCGGACGATGTCGTCGATCAACTGTTCGCGCTGTGGAAGCGTCTCGATCACGACTGGTTCGAGTTCCAGTACGGGGCGATGCTGGGCATCGATGTGTACGAGCATCCCTTCGACCCCGCGGTCGGCTTCGGTGTGATCGAGAATCCTGCGATCGATGCGCTGCTGCTGCGGCAAGAGAGCTTGGATCGATCGGCGGCACCCTTGCGCGAGTTCTTCGAACTGTCCGGTCCCGTCGACCTGAGACCGGCGAACGTCGGCGCGGACAAGGACTACGCGTCGTTGTATGGCGATGTTCTCGACCGAGTTCGACTTCCTGACGCCTTGCTCGACTCCGTGTACTCGACGCGCTTCGTTCGTCACTTCTACTCGGACACGGAGATCGACGCATTTCGGCGCCACTGGACTCGAGCCGAGGCGAACTGAATCGCCAGGCGCGCTCGAGCGCGCACACTCAATCGGCGTCGGTAGACGCGAAGGTGACCTCGGCTGTCTCGACCGTGTCACCCCGGCGCCCGGGTGCACGCTGTTCCTGCCAGTACAGGTTGGTGTGCTTGACCACCTGATCCGGGGGCGGCGCCCCGTACGCCGTGAGGTCCTCGGTCGTGTGTGCGTCACCCACCAGCGTGACGTCGTACCCGCGAACGAACGCGCCGTGGATCGTCGAGCGAACGCACGCGTCGGTCTGCGCGCCGGTGACGACGAGCCGGCCGACGCCCCGCTGCGCCAGCAAAGCTTCGAGATCGGTGTCCTCGAACGAGTCGCCATAGCTCTTGTCCACGAGCGGTTCGGAGGTGCGACGCACCAGTTCCGGCACGTACTGCCAGCTCTCGCTGTCGCGCGGAAGATGATCGTCAGTTTGCTGCACCCAGACCACGGGAACATCCTCGGCGCGGGCCTTGTCGACCAGGGTGTTGATGTTGGCGATCACCTCGTTGCGGTGCGGCGCGCCGGCCATCACTCCGTTCTGTACGTCGATGACGAGCAGCGCCGTGTTCGGCCGATCGGGCAGGGTCGTCATGGGAAGCCTCCGTTGTCGCAACGCCGACGCTACGTCCCTATCCCGCCCCGCCGGTTCGAACGGGCCGTTTCGGCGTTCGACTGGGCCCCTGTGGGGCCGCCACGTCCGCCGAAACGGCTGGGATGTCAGGTGGAGGGGCCGATGAACTTGTCGATCTGGCCGGTGTCGAAGTACTCGTAGGCGCGGCTGATCATCCCGTTACGGACGTAGCCGACGAAGCACACGTCCATCTGCCCGACGAATCCGTTGTCGCGCGTCACGTAGATCGTGTGCTGCTGGACGAACCCACCTTCGAAGGCGCGGATGCGTCGGTCCTTGAAGCGGACCTTCGGCAGCGTCTCCATGCCCCGCTTCAGCATTGCAAGGTTGTCCGCTCTCGACTGGTAGAGGCAGTCGTGGCTGTGCCAGATGACGGCCTCGGGGGCGTAGCACGCCTCGAGCGACTCGTAGTCGTTCTGCTCGATCGAGTCGAAGAACCGGTCGCACAGCTCGAGGGTCTGCCAGTCCTTCCTCACCGCCTCGCCTTTCTGCCGGCAATGCCGGCCCATGCCGCGAACTTCCCCGAGTCCATGTACTCGTCGATACGCGTGATCTTCCCGTCGCGCACCTTGCCGACGATGCAGATCCACAGCGCGCCGCAATGCCCGCTGTGCTGCACGCCGTTGAGCGTGTACTGGATCACGAACCCGTCGTGGAACGTGTTGATGTTCCGGTCGTTGTACGTGCGCCGGCGCTGTCCCTTGTAACCGTCGGGCAGGGCGGCGAGGTTCTCGTCCCGCGTCGTCTCGCGGCCGAAGACGTTGTGCCAGATGATGCAATCCTCCGCGTACAGCCGGTCGAGCTCGTCGACGCGCCTGCTCTCGTAGGCGTCGAAGAACGCTTCGCACAGCTCGCGGATCTCGTACTCCGTCACCGCCGCGTGCGCCCGTCGGTCCTGAACTTGCCCGAGTCGAGATAGTCGAACAGTTGGGTGATCTTCCCGTCGCGCACCTCGGCGACGAGACATGCCGACAACGCGACCCGGACACCGCGGTGCGTGACCACGTGCGTCGTGTACTGCGCAACGAATCCGTCGTCGAACGTGTTGACGATGCGGTCGTCGTACGTGCGACGGCGGTGGAGCCCGTAACCGGCGGCGAGTGTGGCGAGATTCTCGTCACGCGTCGACGTCTGGCCGGAGACGTTGGCCCACATCGTCATGTCCGGTGCGTAGCACTGCTCGACAGTGGTCAGGTCGCCTCGTTCGATGGCGTCGAGCAGGGTGTGGCAGAGGCGACGGTGGCAAGTGTCGACCGTGCTCACGACGAGGCGTCCGCCCTCAGCAACGCGCGTCCGAGTTCCAGGGCCGCGACGTCGACATCGAACACTGTGTGCGCTGCGATCATGTGCACGTCACGGTGGATCCTCTGCAGTTCGTTGTCGAGGAAGTGGGCGCCGGCGCCGCTGGCCTCGAGCACATCGCGCACGATGTCGCGACACTGCCGCACGACGTGTGCAATCGTGACACGGAGGCGCATGTGGTCGATCGTCGTCAGGTCGATGTCGCCGCGGGCGTGCGCTGTCATCTCACGTGCGACCGTGCGCATCGTCGACTCCGTGATCGAGGCACGCACGGTCACGTTTCCGAGGCGGGCCTGTCCCGCTGACGTCTCGGCTTGGCGCTTGGTCGAGCCGAACATCACGCGGTCGGTCATGCGCGCTCGGAAGAGGTGCACTGCCCGCCGCGCGCAACCAATTGCGGGAATGGCGGCAGTCAGCGCCAGGAACGGGCGCACGGGCAGCCGCTTCAGGTAGTCGGTCGGCGGTTCCGAGGCATCGAACGCGACGCTCGAAACCCGATCGAACGGCACCTGCACCGATCGAGCGACGATGTCGCGGCTGCCAGTAGCGGCCATGCCGTCGACGTGCCAGGTGTCCTTCACCTCGACGTCGTCGACCGGTACCAGGAACATGCGCGGCAGCGCGCTGTCCTCGCCCACGATGCGACCCGACAGCAACGTCCAGTCGGCGTGGACGATGCCCGTGCCGAACTGCCATCGGCCAGTCAGCTCGTAGTGGTCGTCACGTCTGGTCGCCTCCCCGCTCGGGTTCACCGTGCCCGGAGCCAAGATGTACGGCTGAGCGCTGAAGATCTCGTGCTGCAACTGCTCGTCGAACATCCCGAGGAGCCAGTTGTGCTCCATGTAGAAGGTCGTGATCCATCCGGTCGACGGGCACGCCTCGCTGACGTCCACCCCGATGTCCATGAACAGCTCGAGGTCGATCTCGTAGCCGCCGTACCGCTTCGGCACGAACGACCGGAACACGCCGGTGCGCTTCAGCGCCTCGATCACGTCGTCGGCCGGCTTGCGTTGCTGTTCCGCCTCTGCCGATCGTGCCGCGATCAGCGGGACGACCGCTTGCACCCGTTCGCGGAGTCCGGCAGCGTCGTCGTTCACGACTCGGCGTCCGCGTCTGCGTATGCCATGGCGTCGAGTACAGCGTCTCGTCCCTGCGCGATGTGCTCCGCCATCAATGCGGACGCCCGGCTGCCGTCGCGCCGGCACATGGCGTCGACGATGAGGTGATGGAACGTGTCGGAGCGCTCGATCTCCGCCGCACTGAACGAGCGAAAGGCCTGGAACACGAGCGGCGTGTCCACGGTCCGGGTCAGCATCGTCGCGAGCCGGTGGTGGCGAGCGGCGACGAGGATCCCGTCGTGCAACCGGCGGTTCGCCTCGTGCAGCATGCGCACACCCTCGACCGAATCGACGTCGACGCTCCGGCGCACATCGCCGAACCCATCGGCGGCGTCGGCGAGATCGCCGAGCGCCGACTCGGTGGCACGTTCGGTGGCGACCTCGACGGCATAGGACTCGAGCCGGATCCGTAACCCGTAGAGATCGACCACTTCGGTCTCCGAGAGCGGGCGCACCATCGCACCTCGGTTGCGCTCGCTCACCACGAGACCCTCCGCCTCGAGCATCCGCAGCGCTTCGCGCACGGGCGTGCGTGACAAGCCGAGCTCCTCGGCGATGCGTTGCTCGACCAGTCGGTGCCCTGGCGGATAACGGTTCTCGACGATCGCGGCGCGCACTTGCGCATACGCGTGGTCGGCACCGACCGCTTCCGAGGTCGTGCTGTTCACGTGACCCCACCCGCGCGCAACTGCGCGAGGTCTCGCTCGTCGAGTCCGAGCAACTCACCCAGCACTTCGTCCGTGTGCTCGCCGAGGCGCGGTCCGGCGTGACGGATCGAACCCGGTGTCGCAGTGAACCGCGGCACGACACCGGTCATCGGGACGTTCCAACCCTGAGCCGACGTGACTCGTCGCACCATGTCACGGGCGAGGTACTGCGGATCGCGGAGCATGTCGGGCGCGGTGAAGATGCGACCGGCGGGTACGCCGTGCTCGTCGAGCGTGGCGAGCAGCTCGTCACACGGCAGCGTCGCCGACCACGCGCCGATGATGCGATCGATCTCATCCATGTTCTCGCCACGTGCACCGTGTCGTGCGAAGCGCACGTCGTCGGCCAGTTCCGGATCTCCCATCGCTTTGCACAGCCGGGAGAACACGCTGTCGGCGTTGGCCGCGATGACGACGTCCGCGCCGTCGCTCGTCGAGTACACGTTCGAGGGTGCGACACCGGGCAGCACGCTGCCGGAGCGCGTCCGCACGACGCCGCCGAGCTCGTAGTCGGCCATGGTCGACTCCATCAGTGCGGCGACGGCTTCGTAGATGGCGACGTCGACTTCCTGACCCACGCCCGTCGAGCGCGCCCCGACGAGAGCGGACAGCGTGCCCACGACGCCGAACACGGAAGCCAGCGCGTCACCGAGACTGACGCCGGCGCGCGACGGCGGGCGGTCGGGGTTGCCCGTGGTGTAGCGGATGCCGCCCATCGCCTCACCGACGCTGCCGAAGCCGGCCTGACCGGCGAGCGGACCCGTCTGGCCGAAGCCGCTGATGTGGGTCATGACCAGTCGCGGGTTGGTCGCCGAGAGCGTGGCGTAGTCGAGGCCCCAGCGGTCGAGCACACCCGGTCGAAAGTTCTCGAGGACGACATCGCACTGTGCCGCGAGCCGGCCGGCGAGCTCGCGTCCCCGCTCCTGCCGCAGGTCGAGCGTGATCGAGCGCTTGTTGCGGCCGATCGTCGGCCACCACAGGCTGTCACCGTCGCGGGTCACGCCCCAGCGGCGCATGGGATCGCCGTCGGCGGGGGGCTCGACCTTGATCACGTCGGCGCCGTAGTCGCCGAGCAGCTGTCCGGCGAACGGGCCGGCGATGAAGCTTCCGAGCTCCAGCACCCGCACCCCGGTGAGCGGGCCGTGCTCGTTCACTCGTCCTGATCGAGTCCGTAGCCGATCTGGCGCCCGAGGTTCTCTGCCTTGTAGTCGTCGGGAGCGGCGATCTCGATGATGGGGTCGTCACGCGCGTCGTACTCGAGGTGCAGCGCGCGCGAGATGACCGCGTGCATCGCATACATCATCGTGATGTAGGTGAACTCGAGGATGGCTTCGTCGCTCAGGTGTTCGCTCATCGCGTCGAAGACCGCATCGTCCACGCGGCCGAATCCCAGCACCAAGGCATCGGTGTACGCGAGGAGCGCGCGCTCCAGTGGACTGAACAGGTCCGACACTTGCCACGCCTTGAGCGCCTCGATCTTCTCCTGCGGATAGCCGAGGGCCCGACACGACTTGCAGTGCTGTGAGAACACGAACTGGCTGCCCACGAGCCAGCCCGCGCGCGTCTGTCCCAACTCGCGCAGCTCAGCCGACACTTTGCGGTCAGGGCTCGCATAGAGCGCGAAGCCGCGACACGCGTGCTCCATGACATCGGGCGAATTGGCGAACACGGTCCACCAGTCGCCCGGCGTGCCCGTTGCCGTCCCGGGCTCGGCCACCGGGTCGCGGTCACCGAACAGCCGTTTGTACATCGACAGGACGATCGGCGCGGTGGCCTCGGACTTGGGGATTTCGCGAAGTCGTGGCACGGCCGGACTGTATACGAAGCGTCTGTGATGTAGCCCTGGAGCGGCCAACGCTTGACCCTCTCGCCACCGATGGTGTGCAATGACCTGCACACCGTCGGGAGAGCTCCCTTCGGGAGGAGGGTGACATGGCCGCGACCGGGAACACCAACACCGAGTTCGAGCTGCGCGGCATCAACCATCTGGCGCTCGTCTGTCGGGACATGGCCGAGACCGTCGCCTGGTACGAGGACGTCCTCGGTATGCAACTCGTGAAGACGCTCGAGCTGCCGGGCGGCCGCGGCCAGCACTTCTTCCTCGACATGGGCAACGGCGTCGATGGCATCGCGTTCTTCTGGTTCCCGGAAGCACCGGAGGGTGTGCGCGGCGAATCGATCCAAGGACGCAATGGCATGAGTGCGATCGGATCGATGAATCACGTCGCATTCGATGTGCCGGCGGAGAAGATGGACGAGTACCGGGCGAAGCTGCTCGACAAGGGCGTGGAAGTCACCATGATCATCAACCACGCCAATTCGCTCGATGGTGGGCATCAGCCTGACTACGACGCCGTCACCGACGAGGACGACGTGTTCATCCGCTCGATGTACTTCCGCGACCCGAACGGCACCATGCTCGAGTTCGCGTGCTGGACGAAGACGCTCGACGAATCCGACGTCCGTCACGCGCCGGCGCGAGCAGCAGTCAAGGTGTGATCCAGCGCGGCGCGTAGTCGCGCGAGCATCGGAGCCGGTCGTGTGCAAGGCTTCGCCGCGCGGGCTGATCATGAGGGGGCCCCATGCGAGTTCGCGCGTCGTTCATGGCCGTGTTCGTCTTTGCTGCTGCCTTCGTCGTTCCCGCCACGGCCACATCACCGGCCAGTGCGGAGACCACGAGGGATCCGGTGATCATCGTCGCTGGCACGTTCGCGGGCGAAGGAACCGCTGACGTGTACTACGCGCCACTCGCCGCGCGACTCCGTTCTGACGGCTACCAGGCGTTCATCTTCGGCTTGCCGGGCAGTGGTCTCGGCGACATCGCCGCCACGTCGCAGGCGCTCAACGTCTTCGCGGATCAAGTGCGGGCGCAAACGGGCGCGTCGCGCGTCGACCTGATCGGGCACTCGCAGGGTGGGCTCGTGGGTCGCTACTACATCAAGTACCTCGGCGGCGCGAGCGAGGTCGACAGCATGATCAGCCTCGGTGCACCGCACTACGGCACTTCGCTCGCCAACCTCGCCAACCTGCTCGGTCTCGGCTCGTGCCTCGGTGTCGTCGCCTGCCAGCAGATGGCGATCGGTTCGTCGTTCCTCGCGAGCCTCAATGCGGGTGACGACACGATCGGCAACGTCGACTACACGAACATTGCATCGGCGCTCGACGAGATCGTGACTCCATATTGGAACGCGTTCCTCAACAATGACGGCAACAACCACAACGTCCTGGTCCAGTCGCCGTGCTTCCTGCGAGTGGTCGGCCACATCGGCCTGCCGCTCGACGGCACGGTGTACAGCGGCATCCAGGATTCGTTGGCCCACCGCTCTATCTCGCTCGAGTGTTTCGCGTTGTAACCAGTGGGGAGGAATAACGCATGAGACGTACCGGGGTGTTGAGTTCTGTGGCGGTCGCGGCCGCTTTGGTCGTCGCGATGACGTTCGCGGCCGCGCCGAGCGGAGCCGACAACCCGCACGGGGGCCCGCCTGGCCAGTTGAGGAAGCAGCCATCGGTTGCCACATGCGATCCGATCGACACGACGGAGTGCTTGACCCCGTTCCCCGACGACTTCTTCACAACGCCTGACCCGTCGAAAGCTACAGGCCACCGTCTGAACTACCCACGCGACAAGATGCCTGCGAACGTCATGGGTGTTCACGTCGACCCGACGGATATGAACCGCAGCGACGGGTTCAGTCCCGGGTCCACAGTCATCGTCCGCGTCCCCGGCATCGACCTCGCGCAAACGGGCGCAGCGCCGATCACGGACATCGCCCGCTCGCTCGATCCGGACGCGCCGATCGTGCTCCTCGACACCGACACCGGAGCGCGCGTCCCGTACTGGGCGGAGCTCGACACGTGGAACCCCGATCAGTCGACTCGGGCGTTGGTGGTCCGACCGGCGCGCAACTTCGCCGAGGGACACCACATCATCGTGGCGCTGCGGAACATGAAGGACGCCGGCGGCAACCTCATTGCCGCGTCACCGGCATTCGTCACGTTCCGTGACCACCGGCCGAGCTTCGACCCGGCCGTCATCCAGCGCCGTCAGGCGATGAACCACGTCCTCGCCAGGTTGCAACGAGCGGGCGTGCAGCGCCAGAGCCTCTACCTCGCGTGGGACTTCACCGTAGGGAGCGAGCAGAACCTCGCCGGCGGGATGCTGCACATGCGCGACGACGCGTACGCGCAACTCGGCGCAGGAGTTCCCGCCGTGAACGTGACCCAAGTGGACCAGAACCCGAACAGCGACGTGCTGCGTCGCGTGCGAGGGACGTTCGACGTTCCCCTCTACATGACGAACGGTGGCGCGCCCGGTGGACGCCTGGTTCTCGGCGCCGACGGACTGCCCGTGAGTGTCGGGACGTTCCACGCCGAGTTCCGCTGTCTGATCCCTGCTTCCGCGGTCGGTGCCGGCGGCACGGTGAACCCCGGGCGCGCGCTCGTGTACGGGCACGGTCTGCTCGGCGGCACGAACGAGATCGAAGGGTTCGCGCCTTTCATCAACCAGTACGACATGGTGATCTGCGCGACTCCCGAGATCGGCATGGCGAGCGACGACGTCCCGAACATCGTCAGGACCATCACCGACTTCTCGACCTTCGGATCGATACCCGATCGTCTCCAGCAAGGGCTGCTGAACATGCAGTTCCTGGCGCGGCTGATGAAGGATCCGCGTGGCTTCGGCGCCAACCCCGCGTTCCAGGTCGGAACTCCGTCCGCGTCGCCGCTCGTCCCCAACGAGGTGTTCTACAACGGCAACAGCCAAGGCGGGATCTTTGGCGGCGCAGCCACGGCGATCTCGAAGGAGTGGACGCGGGCCGTTCTCGGCGTACCCGGAATGAACTACAGCGTGCTACTGCCGCGGAGTGTGGACTTCGATCCGTTCCTGGCGATCTTGAAGCAGACCTACCCGGACCAGAGTCGGTACACGTTGGGGGTCGCCATGAATCAGATCCTGTGGGACCGCGGCGACCCGAACGGCTACGCGCAGCACATGATCTCCGACCCGTATCCGGGAACGCCGAACCATCAAGTGATGATGATCGAGGCGTTCGGCGACCATCAGGTCGCGAACATCAGCACCGAGACGGAGGCGCGCACGATCGGCGCGTTCGTGCGGCAGCCCGCGATCGCGTCCGGCCGGAGCAACGACGTCACGCCGATGTGGGACATCCCTGCAGTGCCGTCGTCGCCCTTCGCCGGTTCGGTCCTCGAGTTGTGGGACTTCGGCACACCCGCGCCGCCCATCGAGAGCGTTCCGCCCCGTCCGCCGCAGTTCGGCGACGATCCGCACGGCGCGGCGCGCAACGTCCCTGAAGTGCGCGATCAGGTGTCGCAGTTTCTGCAGGTCGGGGGCGCCTTCGTCGACGAGTGCGGGACCGGCCCCTGTCAGGGGTGACGTGGGCGCAGCGGACGAGATCAGGTCGACGTGTCCGCCAGGTACGACGATTGGATGGCGTCGACCCGATGGCGTAGTTCGTCGGCGGTGCCCGTGATCGAGACGCGGCCCCGGTCCATCACGTAGACGCGGTCGGCGATGCTCATCGCCTTGTGGACGTGCTGCTCGACGAGCAGGACTCCGGCGCCTCGGTCGGCAGCGGTGCGCAGGGCTGAGAAGAGGCGGTCGACGATGATCGGGCCGAGACCCATGGACAGTTCGTCGGCGAGCACAACGGCGGGACTGCGAGACAAGGACAGTCCCAGTGCGAGCATCTGCTGCTGTCCTCCGGACAGGAGCGCCACGCGGCGGTTGAGGTGCGCTTCGAGCTCGGGGAACAGTTCGACGACCGCCTCTGCCGTCGTGCGGAACACGCGCAGGTTCTCGCGGACGGTCATCTGCGTGAACACGGTCTTGGAGTCGGTCACGAGGGCGAGGCCGGCTCGAGCTCGTTGGTGCAGGGATGCACCACCGTTCAACCCGAGGCAGTTCACCGTGCCGCTCAGCGGCGCGAGGTCTCCGGCCAGCGTGAGCAGGATGGTCGACTTGCCGGCGCCATTCGGCCCGAGCAGCGCAACGACCTCGCCCTCGCGGATCTCGAGATCGACGTCGCGAACGACGACCACCTTGCCATAGCCGGCGACGAGGCTGTTGGCTTCGATGAGCACGCTCACGCGCTGCCCATTTCGGCGGCGGCCGGCTTCGCGTCGACCTCGATGGGTTCGCCCAGGTAGGCCTCGATCACGAGCTGATCGTTCTGGATCTCGTCCGGCGTTCCATCCGCGATCTTGCTTCCGAAGTCGAGCGCGACGATCCGATCGCAGGTATTGAGGATCAGCGCGATGTCGTGCTCGATAACGACGACCGCCACACCGTGGCGTGCCGCGAAGTTGCGGATGAGAATCGACAACTCTCGGCTCTCGTCGGTATCGAGGCCTGCGGCCGGCTCGTCGAGGAGAACGACGGCGGGATTGGACACGATCGTCCGAGCGATCCCGACGAGTTTGATCATGCCGAGGGAAAGCGTGACAGGTCGCTCGTCGAGGAGTTCGCGCAGCCCGAGGTCGTCGACGACCGACTCTGCGAACGGGGACAGCGATCTGTGGCCAGGCCACACCAGGTCACGCGCGTATCGCAGCAGCGACGGGCTGTCGTCGGCGACGAGGAGATTGTCCCGCACCGTGAGCTCCTCGAACAGCTCGACGCCCTGCCATGACCGCGCGATGCCCGCCCTCGCCCGTCGCTCGGGACTCCACGTCGACACATCCACGTCATCGAGGAGCACTCGTCCGCTCTGCTGGCGCGTGAAGCCCGAAATGACGTCCAACAGGGTCGTCTTGCCGGCGCCATTCGGACCGATGAGACCGACGACCTCGCCCGGCGAGACGCGGAACGAGACGTCGTCCACCGCCATGACCCCGCCGAAGCGAACCGACACGCCGTGTACTTCGAGCTCGCGCCCGGTCAGCGGAGATTCCACCGTGACGTCGGCCGGGACCGCGGTCGACGGCGTGCCGCCGCCACGCAGCATCGGTAGCCGCGTGCCGATGCGTGCCCACAGGGACGCCACGCCGTCCGGGGCCCGCCGCAGCAGTTGGGCCACACCGATGGCGCTGAAGATGGCGATCCACGCGGCGACGTTGTCGAGGTTCGGCAGCAAGTCGTTCGTCACGCTGGTCGCGATGGCTCCCGGAGCGGCGCTCGATCCGAGGACGACACCGGAGATCCACCCGAGGCCACCGATGACCGCGTACTGCACGAGGAGGATCGATCCGAAAACGTCGAAGGAGGTGAACTGCACGTGCGTCTGGCGGAACGCGAGGAGGATGCCGCCGAGCGCTGCGATGCCCGCGCCGACACCGAACGCGTAGAGCTTGACGCCCATGACGCTGATCCCGAGCGCAGCCGCAGCGCGCTCGTTGCTCCTGACCGCGATCATCCGTCGGCCGGTTGCGCCTCGGCGGAGGTTCGCGACGACGAACGACACCCCGACCAAGGCGATCAGCATCAGCGCTGCGTACCGTTGCGGATACTCGAATGGATCGAGCTCGATCCCCAGGATCTCGGGACTGCGCACCACAATTCCGGCGAACCCGCCGGTCATCGAAGCGTTCTGGAAGATGAGCGCGCTGAAGACGAGTGACAATGCCAAGGTCACGATCGCCAGCGTCACGCCGCGCGTGCGGATGGCCGGAAGTGCCACCAGCACGCCGATTGCCGTCGCGACGAGGACACCGAGCACGACCGCGACGACGAAGGGAACGTCGAAGCTGTTCGCCAATCGCGCCGCCGTCCATGCGCCAAAGCCCGCCAACGCGTACTGGCACAGCGACAGTTGGCCTGCATACCCAGAGACCACGACGACGGACGCGATGATGATGCCGATCCCGAAGGTCACGATCAGGGCATCGGCATAGCTCGGGACGCCGATGATCAAGGCGACGCCTGCGGCGAGGGCCAACCCGAGCGGGATCCGCGCGATCCTGCCGCTTCCCGGCAAAGGCAGGCGCGCGGCCGTTTCCCCGCGCGTCGGTCGAGCGCGTCCCGAGAAGACCGTTGCGACCAGGATGATGATCAACGGGACGGCTTCGGTGAGGCCGGTGAGCGACGCGGTGCTCACCGAGAACGCGCTGGCGAGGTCGGGTTGGAACAGCGAGAGCTCGCTCTGGATGACGGCGATCCCCATCGCGGCGATGACGGTGAGCGCGAACGAAGAGAACCGCCCGACGAGTGCGGCTGCCAATGCGGGGAGGACGGCAATCGACAGGACCGTCGCATTCAGCCCGATGATGGGCGCCAGCAGGATCGCGGCGAGCGCCGACAGGAATCCGGCGATCACGAAATTGACGAACTCGATCTTGTTCGGGGCCCAGCGTGCGATAGCTGCGACCCGGCGGTTCTCTGAGACGGCGGACGTCGCCAGTCCGAACAATGTGCCGCTGTAGACAGCGCGCAAGCCGATCGCGAGTGCAAGGACGAGACCGATCAGGATCAGCCGGTCCTCGGTGATGCGAAGGTCGCCGACGATGGTGATCGAGTCATCGGGCAACAGCGACTTGGGAGCGCTGAGTTGATTGCTCCAGATGAGGAGCATGGCGCTCTGAGCGCCACTGAGCAGGGCGAGCGTCGCGATCAACTTGGCGAGCAAAGACGTCTTGCGGAGCGCGGCCATGAGCGCATAGGTGCACGCGCCGAGCGCGACGCCGACGAGCAATCCGGCCGCGAGCGCGAACGGTTCCGGCCAACCATGATCGTCACGGAGCGAGTAGCAGACGAACGCACCGATCGCTCCGAGCGCGGCTGCTGCGAAGTTGAGGACGCCCGACACGCGGTAGACGATGACGAGCGACAGCGCGACGAGTCCGGTGAGCGCACCGGTCGCCATGCCGAGCAGTACGAACCGCAGCGTGGTCTGGCTGAGGAATTCAGCCGCGAACAGCACGGTCAGTTCTCGAGTGTGAACGGCTTCGTCGCGTCCCCGAAGGCCGACACGCGGACGTACTTGCCGTCCTCGACGCGCATGACCATCGCCTGTCGCGTGAAGATGCGGAACGACGCCAGCGACGCGATGTCCGGGAAGGCCGGCGCAGTGAAGTCGAAGGGCGCGATCTCCGGCCGGTTGATCGGCCCGGCCTTCGCCATGGCGTCGACGATCTTGGCGGAGTCGAGCGTCGCGATCTCCGCGGGTGGGAGCTTCTTCAGGATGTCGACGAGCGTATGAATGTTCGCCCATGCACCGGTGGCAGCGGGACTCATCTGGTCACCATTCGCGTCGAGCCCCGCGTCCTCGAGCTCCTTGAGCATCTGCTGGATGCCGGGGTTGTCCTTGTCCGACGGGGGCACTTGCTGCGTGAGCAGATACACGCCGTCGGCCTTGTCGCCGAGCTGCTTCAGCACCTCGGGTGCCATCAGGATGACAGCGGTGAACGTGGGAATGTCGCGGGGCGAGATGTTCTCGTCAGCCAGCGCGTTGAAGAACGGCACCATCTGGGTCGTGAGGATCAGCCCGAGCGCACTCGGCTTCCGGTCGGCGATCTGCGCCGCGACGGGAGCGAAGTCCGTCGTATCGGGCGGGATGAACAACGCGTCCAACTTGACATCTTGACCTTGCGCAACCTCCTGGGAGGTCGCGACGAAGGTGCGGGTTATGGGGCTGTCGATGGAGACCATCAGGGCGTCGTGCACGCCGGCCGCGGCGGCGGTGGCGGCCCCGCCCACGACCAAGGTGAGCGGCGAGCTGATAGAGAACGATCTCGGGTCGGTCAGGTCGAAGACGCTCCCACCCCCCGTGAGGACGCCGGGCAAGTTCGCGGCGCTCGTGCCGTCGGGGTATGAGCCGCTCGAGCCGAGCAGCGCGATCGATCCGTCGTCCTTCGCCTGCCTGCCACACTTTGTGGCCTCGTTGGGGTCACCCTTGTCGTCGCACTGGACGACCTCGATTGGTCTTCCCAACGCGCACTCGCCGTTGACTGCCTTCAGTGCTGCTTGCAGACCGTTCTGCGCCTCGGTTGTGAGACTCGGGAACGACAGCGGCCCGCTCAGGGATGCGATCGACGTGAACTTCAGCGGCGCACCGGTACATGCCGGGTTGGACGACGACGCGGCAGTGCCGCCGCCACCACTGCCGCCGCTACTGCAGCCCGCCGCGATGCACGCGAGCGCGAGGAAGACCGCGACTGCAGACGTGCGGAAACGACGACGACCGGACATTGTCCCCCCTTGTCACATGACGGCTTTCCCTCGTCGGGTCGGTCCGTCAGGGGCGCAACCTTATTCACTGGGCGTGCAGCAATGTTGCCGGCCTCGTGCCATGCACTCAGATGATCGGCGGCACGATTGCTTCGATCAGGCTCGGTCCTGGCTCGGCCAGCGAGCGCTCGAGTTGGATGGTGAATTCGTCCGCGGTCTCGGCGCGAGTGGCAGGAACACCGAGTCCCGCGGCGATCGACACGAAGTCGATGTCCGGATTGTGGAGATCGAGCATCTCCTTCGCCCTCGGACCTGGTTCGGCACCTACGCGGCTCAACTCCATGTTGAGCACCGAGTAGGACCCGTTGTTGTAGAGCACGGTGGTGACGTCGAGTCCCTCGCGCGCCTGGGTCCACAAGGACTGGATCGTGTAGAGCGCGCTGCCGTCGGCCTCGAGCGCGAGCACCCGGCGGTCGGGTGCAGCGACCGCGGCGCCGGTCGCGACCGGGAGGCCTTGGCCGATTGCGCCTCCCGTCAGACACAGCCACGTGTGTCGCGGCGCGTTGATCGTCGCGCCCGGGTTGGACAGTCCGGAGGTCTGGGCCTCGTCGGACACGATCGCTCCCTCGGGCAGCAGCGCTCCGATTGCGGCCGCTACCGCATCGACGGTGAGCGCACCCGTCGGACGCTCGGGTCGTGGTCCCGGTCCATCCGCGGACACCGGGGGCGCGTCGAGCGCATCCGCCAGCGACTCGAGCGCGGCTTCGACGTCTTCGTCGTCGGACGCGAGCGTCGACACCTCACATCCGTCGGGAACGAGGTAGCTCGCCTTCCCCGGGTAGGCGAAGAACGACACCGGCGCCTTGCTGTCGACGATCACGAGGTGGCGGAAGGGCTCGAGTTGCATCGCCGCGAACTCCGCCAGGTACGCGAGGCGCGTGGGCTCTGGCAGGCCGCTGCCGCGCTCGATGCGGGTGGGGAAGGTCTCGGCAAGGAGCTTCACGCCGGTCGCGGCCGCGACTCGTTGCGCGGCGCGCAGTCCTCGCTCGCGGAGGGCAACGCCACCGAGGAAGAGCGCCACGGGCTCCCCTGATCGCACCACCTTGGCGACCAGTTCGATCGTGGCTGGATCGACGGTGCGCGGGGTCGTGATCGGCGCGGATGCGGCCGGCTGACCTCCGTCGTTCCATGAGGTGTCCGCCGGAAGGATGAGCGTCGCGATCTGTCCGGGTGGGCCGAGTGCGGCGGCGACTGCCGCCGCGCTGTCCGCACCAACCTGCTCGGTCGACTCGGACCTGCGGATCCATGTGGACACGTTGCGGGCCACGGTCTCGATGTCGGACTCGAGCTGGGCGTCGTACTGCTTGTGGTACATGGCGTGGTCGCCGACGATGTTGACGATCGGCACCTTGCCCTTGCGGGCGTTGTGCAGGTTGGCCAGACCGTTGCCGAGGCCAGGGCCGAGGTGCAGGAGAACCGCAGCCGGTCGACCCGTGATACGGGCGTACCCGTCGGCTGCTCCGGTAGCAACGCCTTCGAAGAGCCCGAGCACGCCGTGCATGTCGGGGACCGCGTCGAGGGCAGCGACGAAGTGCATCTCCGACGTGCCGGGATTCATGAAGCAGGTGTCGACACCGCTGGCGACCAGTGTGCGGATGAGCGCTTCAGCCCCGTTCACGGTGAGTCCTCCATGTCGAAGATCTTTCCGGGATTGAGGATGCCGACGGGGTCGAACACCCGCTTGATCCGGCGCATGAGCTCGATCTTCGTCGGGTCCTCGAGGGCGATGAAGTACGGCTTCTTCGTGATGCCGATGCCGTGCTCGCCTGAGATCACGCCGCCCAACTCGATCCCGACGGCGAACAGCTCGAGCATCAGCCGCTTGCGCGCGTCGGGATCCTTCTGGAACACGGCGAGGTGCACGTTGCCGTCCCCCGCATGACCACAGCCGGCGATCCATGCGCCGTTCGCTTCGCCGATCGCTCGCGCCTTGGTCATGAACTCCGGTATCGCCCGTCGCGGCACGGCGATGTCCACGATGTCGTCCGCCCCGCTCGACTTCGCGAGCCAGAACGCCTTCTCGCGCGCCGCGATCAGCTGCGCAGCCGCGTTGGATGGCAGCACGTACACGTCGGCCGCTCCGAGCTCGACGAGGAGCTCAGCCACCGCTTGCACGTCTGCATCGAGCCGGTCGTCGTGGTCACTCTCCATGCGGACGACGAGATAGGCGAGCGCGGTGGCTTGGACATCATCGGGAATGCCGAGCTCGAGGCCGTACTCGCGCTGGATCGCCGCCATCGTCAGCATGTCGATGTATTCGAGGATCGATGGCGCGAGCCCGCTGGTGATCACCTTCGGAACGGCGGACGCGACCTCGTCGAGCGTCGGGAACGGTGCGAGCACGGTCGCGCTGAAGGCAGGCCGCGGCACCAGTTTCAACGTCGCCTCGGTGACGAGTGCGAGGGTGCCCTCGGATCCGATGACGAGTTGGGTGAGGTCGTAGCCGGACGAGGCCTTGACGATTCTGCCGCCGGTGCGAATGACCTCGCCGGTGGCGAGCGCCAGCTCCAGGCCGAGGACGTGCTGGCGGGTGACACCGTGCTTGACGGCTTGCATCCCGCCGGCGTTGGTGGCGATGTTGCCGCCGATGGTCGCGCTGTACTCGCCCGGGTACACCGGGTAGGCCAGCCCGACCTCGGCAAGCACAGCGTCGAGTTGGTCGAGTTGGACGCCTGGCTGTACGACGGCGAGATGAGTCTCCTCGTCGATCTCGTGGACGCGGTTCATCCGCTGGAACGACACCACGACACCACCGTCCGGTGGGATGCACGCACCCGAGAGCCCCGAGCCGGTACCACGCGCCGCGACCGGTACTCGATGTTCCGCGCATGTCCGCAACACGTCCGCCACCTGGTCGGTCGACTCGGGTAGGACGACCGCAAGTGGCTTCACCGCTTCGGCTCCGAGTGCTTCGTCGTGCGACTCGTCGTCGATCGCGTCGGCGTCTGTTCGAATGCCGTGTGCTCCCACGCGTGCAACGAGGAGGTCGATGAACTCCTTCGACCCGTCGACGAGCATGCCGGTCAGCATCGCACGCCCACCGCGTGCCCAACGTTTCGGCTCGGGGGTCGGCCTACGTGTCGGCCAGCCCGGGGCCGGGGCTCACCGTCGGCGGCCACTTGCCGTGGCTGCGGATCGCCTCGTTGTCGCCCGGCCAGGGCGGCATGGTCACAGCGACCGCGGCGAGCGGCGCGCCGGGGTCGGCGCGGAACTGAAAGTGCGTCCCGACCGGGATCGTCACCGTGACCCCCGGGCCCACCGGGATCTCGTCCTCACGGTCGTCGTCGCGCCGCCACATCACACCTCCGCCCGTCAGGAAGTACCAGATCTCGTCGACCGTCCGATGGCGCACCGCGACGGACACCGCGCCCGGCGCGAGTTGGAAGTGCGCGAGTCCCCCGCGACGCAGAGCCAGCAACACGCGTACGTCGGAACCGTCAGGAGCAACGGTGTCGCGTTGGTCGGGCAAGTGCTTCTCGTCGAACATTCCTGACCCTTCAGTCCGATGCGAGCGACGGAGCGCCAGCGGAGGAGCGACCACATGCGGGCTGCGCGGCCGGAGAACGCAGCAACATCGAAGCGCTCGATCACCCGGTCCCGGGCACCGCAACGCCTGCTTCGTATGCGATCACCACGAGTTGCGCGCGGTCCCGCGCATCGAGCTTCGTCAACAGCCGGCTCACGTGCGTCTTCGCGGTGGCGTGGGACATGAACAGCTCCTCGCCGATCTCCGCGTTCGACAGTCCTCTGGCGACCGCCGCCAACACCTCACGCTCTCGATCGGTCAGCGTGTCGAGACCCGGACGCGGCGCGGCAGAGGCGGCCGCCGGACGTTGTACGTACTCCTCGATCAGCCGGCGCGTGACCTTGGGTGCCAGCAGCGCCTCTCCTTCGGCGATCACCCGAACCGCGGCGAGGAGTTCGTCCGGCAGCGTGTCCTTCAGCAAGAACCCGCTGGCTCCGGCGCGCAGTGCTTCAAAGACGTACTCGTCGAGATCGAACGTCGTGAGGATCAGCACGCGCGTGGACGCCGTCGCCTCGTTGGACCTGATGCGTCGCGTCGCTTCGAGTCCGTCCATCTCTGGCATCCGGATGTCCATGAGCATCACATCCGGTCGAACACGCTGAGCAAGGTCGACGGCGGCTCGTCCGTCGGCGGCTTCGCCCACGACGTCGATGCCCTCGGCCGATCGCAACAGCACGACGAAGCCGCTTCGCACGAGCGCTTGATCGTCTGCGACCGCGACGCGGATCAACCGACTCCTCCGTACGGCAGCCGCACCGAGACGCGGAATCCGCCGCCGGTCCGGGGACCAGCCTCCAGAGAACCGCCATAAACGCTGACGCGTTCGCGCATTCCCAGAAGCCCGTGCCCACCCGGTACAGCCCGGCCGTTCACGCCGCGGCCGTCGTCTTCGATCTCGAGACGCAGCGCGCCGTCTTCGTAGCCGACGACGACGGTTGCCCGCGCGCGGCCTGCGTGCTTCAACACGTTCGTCAAGGCCTCCTGCACGATCCGATACGCGGTGAAGTCCACACCCGGTGGGAGCTCTGCGCGCGTGCCTTCGCTGCGCACGCTGACTTCGAGGCCCGCTCCGCTCACGTCGCGCAAGAGCTTGTCGAGGTCAGCGAGCCCCGGTGCAGGCGTATACGACGCGCCTTGGTCGTCGCGCAGCACGCCGAGCATGCGACGGATCTCGGCCAACGTCGAGCGGCTCGTCTGTGAGATCGCCTCCAAGGTGTGCTTCGCCTCCTCGGGATCGGTGTCGATCACGTGGGCGCCGACACCTGCCTGCACCGCGATCACACCCATCGAATGCGCGACCACGTCATGCAGATCCTGGGCGATGTGCAAGCGTTCCTCAGCGACCGCGCGCCTCGCCTGCTCGTCGCGGTCGCGCTCGAGTGTCCGGGCCCGTTCTTCGAGCTGTTCGCTGTACAAGCGGCGGTTGCGCACGGTCGCACCGACCAGGTACGCCGCGGCGAACAAGACGGAGGTGAAGAACGTGTCCGCAGCGTTGGAGCCTGGAATGCCGGCCACCGCGACGATCGTCAGACCGATGGCGACGGCGACGACTCCGATCGCGCGATCGCGCGCGCTGCACCATGCCGCGACGGTGTACACGGCGACGAGCAGGATGGTGGGTGCCGCTCCCGTTTGATACTCGCCCGCGGTCAGGGCGACGACGCAGGCCTCGCTGATCAGCAGCACCGCAAGCGGCGCGTACCGGCGGAAGTAGAACGGCACCGCGACGCCCACCGACAGCACCACCGACAACACATCCGGGTCGCGATACTCGACGTTCGCATCGCGGGACGCGGCGAAGTGGCCGACCAGCACGAGTACCAGGAAGACGCTCGCCAGCACGGCGTCGAGGAGCCACGGATTCGTCCGGCGCAGGCGACGTCCCAACTCTGCGAGACGCACGAAGCCTCGCTGGCGTTCCACCTGCTCAACGTAGTTGTCGGAATCTGTCCCGGCATCGGCTCCGGGATGACATCGGTGTACGTCCCGAGATGTACGCGCTCGGCTCGCAGTGCTGCCACGAGGGTCCTCGGGTCGATCACACAACCGTCGGAAGGCCGACGTCGCCCGTGCCGCGAAAGCGCATGGTGAGCGCAGGACGACAAAGGAGATGCCATGACCCTCACCCTCACTCACCAGCAGGCCACGCACGACACTTCGTGCCGGAACGTGGCGATCGCTGCGAGCGCCGTCGACGCCACGAAGGTGTACGGCAGCGGCGAAGCGGAAGTCCGGGCTCTCGACGGAGTATCGGTCGACTTCGCGACGGCACGCTTCACCGCGATCATGGGCCCGTCGGGATCCGGCAAGTCGACGCTGATGCACGCGCTCGCAGGCCTCGACCAGCTCTCGAGCGGCTCGATCTGGATCGGTGACATCGAGTTGGGCGCGCTCAAGGAGAAGAAGCTCACACGATTGCGGCGTGACCGGATCGGCTTCGTGTTCCAGGCGTTCAATCTCGTGCCGACCCTGACCGCGGCCGAGAACATCGTGCTGCCGATGCGACTCGCGGGCCGCGAGCCCGACCAGGTCTGGCTCGATCACGTGGTCGCCACCGTCGGTCTGGAGCACCGGCTCACCCACCGTCCGTCGGAGTTGTCAGGTGGGCAGCAGCAGCGGGTTGCTGTCGCACGCGCGCTCGCCAGCCAGCCGCACATCATCTTCGCCGACGAGCCGACGGGGAACCTCGACTCCCGAACCGGTGCGGAGATCCTTTCCTTCATGCGCCAGGCCGTACGCGAACTCGGCCAGACCATTGTGATGGTCACCCACGACCCGGTGGCCGCGGCGTACGCCGACCGTGCCGTGTTCCTCGCCGACGGCCACATCGTCGACGACCTCGACGACCCGACTGCAGACAGCGTGCTCGATCGCATGCGGACCTTGGGAGCGTGATCTCGATGTTGTCACTCACCATCAACTCCATTCGCGCCAACAAGGCGCGCGCTGTGTTGACCGGCATCGCCGTCCTGCTCGGCGTCGCGTTCATGGCCGGGACGTTCGTCGTGACCGACACCGTTCAGAAGTCCTACGACGACATCTCCGCCAACGTGTACCGCTCGACGGACGCCGTGGTCCGCTCAGCTCGTGTGACCGACAGCGCCGATGTCGGTGCCAAGACCCGCGGCACGATCAGTGCTTCGGCACTCGCAACAGTTCGTGGGGCGACCGGCGTGCAGACAGCCGAGCCGCAGCAAGACGGCATCGCCGTCGTGGTCGGCCACGACGGTGCACTGCTCGATACCAACCGCAACCGTTCAGTGCCCGTGGCGTTCGCCTGGCAGGACACGCCGGCGCTCAACCCGATGGACCTCGTGTCCGGCCATGCCCCCCGCGCGCCGGATGAGATCGTCATCGACAAGGCGTCGGCCGAGAAGGGTCGATTCGCTCCGGGCGAGACCGTTCACGTGATCAGTCAGGCCGGCTCGCGCGAGTACCACATCGCCGGCGTCGCCACCTATGCCGGTGCAGACAATGCGGCTGGTGCGCAGGTCATTGCGTTCACGCCGGCGACCGCTTCCGAGGTGATCGGCACACCAGGTCGCTACAGCGCGATCGAAGTGATCGCGGCGCCTGGCGTCTCGCAGGACGAGCTCGTCGCCAACCTGAGGACTGCCCTGCATGACTCCGACGTCGAGGTCATCACCGGTGCCCAGGCATCCGCGGAAGCGGCCGAGGCGACGGGACCCTCCTTGCAGTTCGTCAACATGTTCTTGATGACGTTCGCGCTCGTCGCGCTCGTCGTCGGCTCGTTCGTCATCTACAACACCTTCTCGATCACCGTTGCCCAGCGCTCGAAGGAGAACGCGTTGCTGCGGGCGCTCGGGGCGAGCCGTCGTCAGGTGATGCGTGCCGTCCGCCTCGAGGCGTTGTTGACCGGTGTGGTCGCGTCGGCCGCCGGCATCGTGGTCGGCATCGGCCTCGCACAGGGACTGCGGTCGGTGCTGTCCGCCTTCGGTGCTGAGCTGCCGCCCGGCGGCACCGTGGTCGAGCCCCGCACGGTCATGGTGTCGATGTTGACCGGCGTCGTGGTCACCCTGGTCGCCGCATGGTTGCCCGCTCGACGAGCGGCCAAGGTCGCTCCGATCGAGGCGCTGCGAACGACTGCACTCGATACGTCGGCACACTCGAAGCGTCGCGTCGTCTTCGGTGTCCTGATCGGCATGGCCGGCGCGATGTTCATGGCGCAAGGCCTGTCGGGAGCAGGCGCTGGCCCCGTCGGCCCCGGTGCTCTCTTGGTGTTCCTCGGCGTCGCCATGTTGGGTCCCGTGATCGCTCGTCGGTTCGCTCGGATCGTCGGCTGGCCGCTGCCCCGGTTGCGCGGCATGGCCGGCACGCTGGCCCGCGAGAACGCGATGCGCAACCCGCGCCGCACGGCGGCAACGTCGTCGGCACTGATGATCAGCCTCGGCCTGGTCGCGTTCATCACGGTCTTCGCGGCCTCGGCCAAGGCCTCGATGTCGACCTCGGTCGACCGGGCGATGAAGAGCGACTGGATCGTCATGACGCAGTTCGGCATGGGCGGCTTGACGCCCTCCGTGACCGAGCACATCGATGCTCTGCCCGAGACCGGTGCGGTGACCTCCCTGCGCTACTTCGACGCCAAGGTCGACGGTGCGACGACGTCCGCGTCGGCCGTCGATCCCACTCACGTCGAGCAGAGCGTGGGACTCGACGTTCGCTCTGGAAGCGTCGCGGCGTTGGGCGCCCACGAGGTCGCGGTGCAGGCCGAGACCGCGAAGCGCAAGAACCTTCACGTCGGAGACACCGTCACGATGTTCTTCCCGGAGACCGGCGACCAACCGTTGACGGTGGCCGCGGTCTACGGCACGAAAGAGCCACTCGGTGACTACGTCATCTCGCTGCAGACGTTCGACGCGAACATCGCGATGCACGTCGACAGCGCGGTCGTCGTTTCGAGTGCGCCTGGTGTCTCGAAGACGCAGGCGCATGACGCGGTCGCGCGGGTCCTGCAGGACTATCCGACCGCCGAGCTGATGACGAAGTCGGAGTTCAAGGGCTCGATGGCCAGCGAGATCGACAAGATCCTCAACCTCGTGTACGTGCTGCTGGCGATGGCGTTGGTGATTGCCTTGCTGGGCGTCGCCAGCACGCTGGCGCTCTCGGTGTTCGAGCGCAGGCGGGAGTTCGGCCTGCTCCGAGCCGTCGGGATGAGCCGCGCACAGGTCCGCTCGACAGTGCGGTGGGAGTCGGTGTTGGTCGCGCTGCTCGGCACGTCGCTGGGCACCGTCATCGGCCTCGGCTTCGGTTGGGCGCTGGTTCACGCCCTCGAGAGCGTCGGCTTCAACACCTTCCGGGTGCCGGTTCAAGAGCTCGGCGTGATCGTGGTGTTCGCGGCGATGGCGGCGGTCGCGGCGGCCGCTGTGCCGGCTCGTCGGGCCGCCAAGCTCGACGTGCTCGACGCCATCAGTAACGAGTGACCGGATCCCCACTCTCCCCGAACTCTGGGTCGCCGTGGCCCCTCTGGGGGCCACGGCGCACCAACATTCG
>DATAES010000017.1:0-13201 GCA_036257895.1 Acidimicrobiales bacterium | reverse complement strand
GACTCGAACCATTGCGCCCACACCTTGCGGACCTCTGCCCGCTTCTCGTCGCCGCGCAGCCATTGCCGGTGCGAACCGCTCATGGCCTCCGCGGCCTCGTCCTCCATGCTCGGTGAGACGGCGCCGCTGATCATCTGGACGAACAGCCCGCCCTGCTCGACGAAGTCGACAGGCGGATGGGCGTCCTCCACCTTGGCGCCGGCGTCGGCGAGTGCGTCGGCCGCGCGGCGAAGAAGTGCGAGCTCGTCACGGTCGATCGGTACGCCGGGCTCCTCGAACCACACGCCGATACGGTGCGACGCCACGTCATGATGGCGCGCCGCGGGCAAGTCCACGCGCCATGCGAGCGCGCGCTCGGGCTCTGGCGCAGCCAGCACCGAGAGCAGCAACTCGAGATCCGCCGCACTCCGGGCGATCGGACCGAGCACGTTGATGTCGGCGTCGGTGGTGCCGCCCCCGACATGGTCGAGATAGCCGCGTTGCGGGACCACGCCGTAGCTCGGCTTCAGGCCGAAGACGCCGCAACAGTGCGATGGAATGCGGATCGAACCGCCGATGTCCGTCCCCAGTTCGAAGCTCGTGAACCCCGCGGACACCGCGGCGGCCGGGCCTCCCGACGACCCGCCCGGCGCGCGGCTCGTGTCCCACGGGTTGTTCGTCGTTCCGAAGATCTCGTTGAAGGTCTGCAGGTCCCCCGACCAACGCGGGACGTTGGTCTTGCCGAACACGATCGCGCCGGACCCTTTGAGTTGCGCGACCGCCGGCGCGTCGGAGTCCGGCACGTGGTCCGCGAGCTCGGTCGCACCCCCGGTGGATCGCACGCCCGCGACTTCGATGGCGTCCTTGATGGTGATCGGCAGGCCGTGCAGTGGTCCGGCGCTCTCACCCCGCGCCGTCATCTCGTCGGCGGCATTGGCCGCGTCGCGAGCTCGGTCCACGTCGAGCGTGACCACCGCGTTCAGCTGCGGATTCAGCCGGTCGATGCGGTCGACGTAGAGGTCGAGCAGCTCGCGGCTGCCCACCTCCTTGCGAGCGATCGCGGCGGCCAGTGTGGTTGCGTCCTGTGTGGCAAGCCCGTCATCCATCTTGAAATACGACCACACATGCCACCTGACACGCGTGTCAGATACGACTACCGTCGATCGACCATGGGCGACCTGGACGGCACGAGCCTCGACGGCAAGAGCCTCGACGGCAAGGTCGCCATCGTGACCGGGGCGGGGCGCGGCATCGGGCGGGCCGAGGCGCTGGCGCTCGCAGGCGAGGGCGCGACGGTGGTGGTCAACGACCTCGGGACGACCCTCGAGGGCGCCACTGAGGTGAGTCACGCGCAGGACACAGCCGATGCGATCGTCGCCGACGGCGGCAAGGCGTTGGTCAGTGCGGACGACGTGTCCTCGTGGGACGGTGCCCGCACCCTGGTGCAGCGCGCAGTCGACGACCTCGGCCGTCTCGACATCCTCGTGAACAACGCGGGCGTGCTGCGCGACAGCATGTCGTTCAAGATGGACGAGGACGCGTGGGACACGGTCGTTCGCGTGCACCTCAAGGGCCACTTCGCACCGAGCCGCTTCGCAGCCGAGCACTGGCGCGAGCGATCGAAGGCCGGTGACGACGTCCGCGCCACCATCGTCAACACGAGCTCGGAAGCCGGCCTCTACGGCGGCACCGCCCAAGCGAACTACGTCGCGGCCAAAGCGGGCATCGCCGGCATGACCATCGGCCTCGCGCGCGAGCTCAAGAACTACGGCGTGACCGTCAACGCGATCGCACCTCGCGCCCGCACCCGCATGACGGAGACCGTGCTCGGTGACTTCGGCATGCCGCCGGGCGACGGCGGCTTCGACGAGTGGAGCCCGGACAACATCGGACCGATCGTCGCCTGGTTGGCAACCGACGATGCAGCCGACGTCACCGGCCAGGTCTTCGTCGTGTTCGGCGGCCGCATCCATCTCATGGAGAGCTGGACGATGGTGAGCGAGATCGAACAGAGCGAGCGCTGGTCGGTCGACGCGATCACGGCGCGCAAGCAGGAGCTGTTCGGCGACCGGTATTCCGGAGCGCCGAAGATGGGATTCGGACGTTGATCACGAAGGAGGACAGATGGTGAGCGCGCTCACGGAGCTGAAGGGAACCGGGCTCGGCACCACGAGAGTGCGGATCGAGTCGGGGCCGGTGCGCGTGTTCGCAGCAGCGGTCAAGGACGACTCGCCGTCGTACAAGGAGGACGGCGCGATCGTGCCGCCCACCTTTCCGTTCTCGTGGAGCTACTGGGGAGCGATCGACGGCGCGACGAAGGGACTGCCGATCGACAAGCTCCGGGGCGCAGGTCGCATGATTCTGCACGGCGAGCAGGAGTTCGTGTACCACCGCGACGCGCGCGTCGGCGACGTGCTCGAGGGGACGGCGCGCATCAGTGACGTCTACGAGAAGGACTCGTCCTCCGCGCTCATGGAGTTCTACGTGATGGAGACCTCGTGGAAGGACGCGTCGTCCGGTGAACCGGTGGTCGACGTCAAGTTCACGCTCATCGTGCGCGACACGGGAGTGAAGAAGAAGGAGGGTTGATGCCGACGGTCGTCGACTCCGACCAGCACCTCTACGAGCCCCGCTCGATGTGGTCGGACCACATCGATCCGTCGATGCGCGACGACGCGCTACGACTCGACGACGATGACCGCGGGTTCACTTGGCTGACCTGGCGAGGTGAGCGTCTCGACCTCGCTGACGTGCATCGTCCGGGCGACACCGCGTCGAACGGTCGCCACCGGCAGCTGCTCCGCGCCGGCGAACGGTCGGAGTACGACTACGACGAAGCCCTTCCCGACGAGTACTGGTCGCCGTCCGCCCGCGTGCGATGGCTCGACCAGAGCGGCCTGGACGAGGCCGTGTGCTTTCCCAACTTCGGGCTGCTGTGGGAGCGGCGGCTTTCCGGGTCGCTGCCGGCGCTCACCGCCAACATGAGCGCGTGGAACCGTTGGTGCCGCGTGATCATCGAAGAGAGCGGCGGGCGCCTCCATCCGGTGGCGCACCTGACGTTGCGCGATCCTGAGTGGCTCACCCGTGAGCTCCGTGCGCTCGCGGATGCAGGTGTCCGCGTCGCAATGATCGCGCCGGCTCCGGTCGACGGGCGCCCGTTGTCCGATCCGGACCACGACGCCATCTGGTCGGCGTTCGTGCACCACGACATCACGCCCGTGTTCCATGTCGCCGACCAACCACGGGTGCTCGACGACTGTTGGTACACGGATGACGACGAGGGACTCCCAGTCATCGAGGCTGTGTTCCTGTGGGTACCGCCGGCCCTCGCGGTCAGCGATCTGATCCTCAACGGAGTGTTCGAGCGTCATCCGGGCTTGCGGATCGGCGTCGTCGAGTTGAGCTCGATCTGGGTGCCGCAGTTCCTGTTGATGATCGACGGCGCGCACGACTTCACTGCGAAGCTCAACGGCAAGTCATTGATCGACTTGCCGAAGCGGCCGAGCGAGTACTTCCTCGAACGGGTGCGGGTGTCGTCGTTCGCTTACGAGAACCCGCGGCGGCTCACAGCGCGCGGCGGCGACGTCTTCATGCTGTGCAGCGACTTCCCGCACTCGGAGGGAACGGCCGATCCGCTCGCGGCCTACGCGCAAGCGGGATGCACACCGAGCGAGTACGCGGGTCTGTTCCACGCGAACATCGAGGCGTTGATCTCGTAGCAGCCGCCTGCACCCAGACGGGCCGGACCGTCGAAAGGACCAGCCGGCATGGACAGCACGACGCTTCCGTCCTTGGTCGTGATCCTGTTCGTGGCAGCGGCCGCACCGATCCTGAGCGACCTTCTCCGACGGCGGATCCTCGTGCCCAGCGTCGTGCTGGAGATCGCAGGCGGCATCCTCGTGGGCCCGATCCTCGACATCGCCAGCGAGGACGACATCATCGCTTTTCTCGCCGCGTTCGGCCTGACGACGCTCATGTTCCTCGCCGGCCTCGAGATCGACATGCCCCGCATCCGAGGCGGCCCCCTGCAACGCGCCGTCGTCGGATGGGGGTTCTCACTGGCGCTCGGTGCGGCGTTCGGCTTGGCACTCACGCCCGTCGACGGATCGCGCTCCGGCCTCATCGTGGGATTGGCGGTCACGACGACCGCGCTGAGCACGTTGCTGCCGATCCTGCGTGACAGCGGCGAGCTACAGAACGACTTCGGTACCGAGGTCCTCGCCGGCGCTGCGGTCGGCGAGTTGGGCCCGCTGATCGCGATCTCGGTGCTGTTGTCGACCGACAGACCGGCTCGCACGGTGCTGGTGCTGGCTGCGTTCATCGTCATCGTGCTCGTGGCCGCGACGGTGGCGATGCACCCTCGCAGCGAGCGACTCGCTCGCATCCTCGACCAGACCTTGACCACGAGCGGACAACTCGCCGTACGGCTGGTCATGTTGTTCACCGGCGTGATGGTGTGGATCGCGACCGAGCTGGGACTGGACGTCCTCCTCGGCGCGTTCGCGGCCGGCATGGTGTTCCGTCTGTTCTCGGCAGGCGACAACGAGCGCGAGGCCGCGCTGGTCGACGCGAAGCTGCAGGGTCTCGGCTTCGGGTTCTTCGTGCCGGTGTTCTTCGTCGTCACCGGGATGCGTTTCGATCTCGACGCGATTCGCGATCGACCGGCCCTGCTGATCGGCGTTCCCGCGTTCCTTCTGGTGTTCCTGGTCGTTCGAGGGGCGCCGGCCTACCTGATGCACCGGGACCGCACGATCACGGATCGTCTCGCGCTGGTCTGTTACTTGGCGACCGAGCTTCCTCTCGTCGTCGTGATCACCGACATCGGGGTGCGAACAGGCCGGCTCCGTTCGTCCACTGCGGCCGCGCTCGTGGCCGCGGCGATGATCTCCGTTCTCACGTTCCCGCTGGTTGCCGCTCGCCTACGCGGCCGCGTCACCGAGTCGTAGCCGAACCTCACCAACCGAGTTCGCCGAGAAACCCCTTCACGAGACTGACGGTGGAGTGCGGATTGTCGCCGGCGGCGAGGTGACCGGCCTTCTCGACGGTCTCGAGCCGCCCGTGTCTCAGCATCTCCATCAGCTCCTGGGCCGCGTCGCCGGACAGCACGTCGGACGCACCGCCTCGTAACAGCAACACCGGCACGTCGATGACTGCCGCTTCTTCGGCGACGCCGGTCATGATGCCCCTCCAGTCGGGTTCCACGGCACCCTCGTCGTCGGCGCGGCGCTGCCAGCGACGGGCCATGCCGTGCTTCCAGATCCATCGTCCGTCGGCACGTTGGCGCAGGTTGCGACGGAGGTTCTCCGGATTGAACGACTTGCGGTACGGGAGGTACCCCGCGATGAAGTCGGCTGCCTCCTGCAGCGAGGCGAACGATTCGTGCGCGCCCATGAACTCCATGATCTTCTTCACGCCGTCTTCTTCGAGCCGGTGCCCGATGTCGATGAGGACCATGCCGGCGACGAGGTCGGGACGGCGCGCCGCGACAGAGAACGAGGTCAGGCCACCGAGTGATGCACCGACGAGCACGACCCGTTGCAAGCCGAACTCGTCGAGCAACGGCGGGATCGTGGCAGCGAGGTGCTCACGGCCCCACAGGTCGTCGGCAAGCGGGTCGGAGTCGCCGTGGTTCGGCAGGTCGGGCGCGAGCACGTGGTGCGTGTTGCGCAGCGCGCTCCCGAGCTCTTCGTACATGTACGCGGTCTGTCCCCCGCCGTGCAGGCACACGACTGGCGCCGCGACCGACGGGCCCCATTCGAGGTAGTGGACCTGCCGGTCGTCCACGACGACGAACCCGCTGCGTCCATCGGTCGGCACGTCGTGGCGGGGAACGAGATCGTCCGGGTGAACGTCGATCGAAGGGTCAGACATGGAGCTCCGGCAGCACTTCGTTCGTGAACAGGACCATCGCCTCGGCTGCAGCTTCGCGGTCCGAGCCGAGTGACGGTCCGACGATCACGAACCGGTCGACTCCGAGCGCCGCGAGCGCGCGGAGCCGTTCGACGCAGAGGTCGGGCGGGCCGATGATCCCGAACCGGTCCACGAACTGCGCATCGAGGGTAGCCGCCTGCGGCGAGTCGGCCCGCGTGTGCTGGCGCATGTCGTAGGCGTCGTGCAGGCGCGACAGCGTGTCGGTGCCGCCTTCGAACAACGGTCCCGCAGTCGCGCCATGCATGACGTTGAACCGGGCGAACGTCGACATGCCGCCGCTGGCGAGCGTGCGCGCGACCTCGAGGTCAGGATGGGCGATGACGTTCACGAACGCGCCGACGTTCACGTCCCGTCCAGACGCGCGCACGCGCTCAATGGCCCAACGCAGCCGTTCCTCATCGGCGCCGACCGCAAGCGTCACGCGCTCGGCCAACTGTGCGGCTGCGTCGATCACCTTGGGGCCGGTGGCCGACACGTCGACCGGCACCTTGGGGAGGTCGGGGCGGAGCCAGTGCAGCTTGCTGGCCGTCGCGGTCGCATCGAGGCCGAGCGTGTCGACCGGCGGGGCCGCCGCCTCGGATGCGAACGGCGACAGGTCGTCGAAATCGATCTCGTCGCCACGCAAGTACGCCTGCACCGCTTCGAGGTAACGCCGGAGATGGGCGACGCGCGCGGGCGCTCGGCCGAGGTGCGCGAGAGCGGAATCGCCGCGGCCGATGCCGAGCACGGCGCGGCCACCGGATTCGACATGGATGCTGGCGATGGCCGATGCGGTCACCGCGGGATGACGCGTGAACGGATTCGTCACCCCCGTCGCCAGTTGCAGCCGTTCGGTCTCCCGAGCGGCCATCGCGAGGGCGACGTAGCAGTCGCCGGCGAGGTTCTGGCTGTCGACCACCACCATGCCGTCGAAGCCCGCATCCTCGGCGCGGGTCGCCATGCGCGCCGCCACCCGCGGCAACGACAACCCCGTGGTCCAGACCTCCATCAGCCGAGCACCGTACAAGCTGACACCGACGCCGGTCTCTGGCAGCATCCGCGCGTGCCTGTCGACCTGCTCCACTCGCTGACGCTCGGCGACATCCTTCGCGAGAACCGCCGCAGCTATCCGTTGCGCACCGCGATCGTCGACGGCGACGTGCGCCTCACGTGGCCGGAGTTCGACGACCGCGTGAACCAGTTGGCGAATGCGCTGTCGCACGATGGCGGCGTCGGCGCCGGCGATCGCATCCTGTGGTTGGGCCAGAACTCGTTCCGGGTGCTCGAGACGTTGCTCGCAGCCGCCAAGCTCGGCGCCGTCTTCTGTCCAGCGAACTGGCGTCAGTCGCCCGACGAGTTCGCCTTCGTCATCGACGATACGCAGGCGAAGGTCGTGATCTGGCAGGACGAAGAGATCGGTGAGACCGTCCGTGCGGGGCGCGCGCTCGCGGCGACCGGCGAGAAAGGCCGATGGCTGCAACACGACACGGGCGGCAGCGACTCGTATGAAGCGTTCCTCGCGACCGGATCTGCCGGCGACCCGAATTTCGTCGTCGATCCCGCGTCGCCCGTGCTGCAGCTCTACACCGCTGCGTTCACGGGTCGACCCAACGGCGCGCTCCTGTCGCATTGGGCGGTGCTCGTGCAGGACCTCGTGATGGGCAACCTGCAACGGGTCGACAGCGGGTACGTCTACTTGAACTCAGGGCCGCTGTTCCATGTCGCGACGTTCATGACGACCCTCGCGACGTTTCACTTCGGCGGTACCAATGTGTTCACGCGTCGCGTCGACGCGGAGGAGTTGTGTCGCCTGATCGCGACCGAGCGATGCACGGGCGCGTTCCTGATGGGCCCGACGATCAAGCAGATCGTGGACGTGAACCGCGACGGGCGCTACGACCTGTCATCGCTGCGCACGTACGGAGGCTCGCCCGAGTGGAACGAGATGGTCACGGTCGACAACAGCCCGTGGGCGCAGAAGCCTGCCGGGTTCGGCCAGACCGAGGTCATGGGGATGCTGACGCTGAACGCCTGGGGCGGCGACGCGGTCGGGACGTCGGGTCGTCCCACGCCGATGGCGCTCGTGCGCATCGTCGACCCCGAGGGCAACGAGGTGGCGCCGGGCGAGGTCGGCGAGATCGTCGCCCGCGGCCCGACGGTCATGAACGGCTTCCTCCACCGCGACGACCTCGACGCGCAGCGGCTGGCCGGCGATTGGCATCACACGAACGACCTCGGCCGTCGCGAGCAGGACGGCTCGCTCACGTGGATCGGCCCTAAGGGCCGGCTCGTCAAGTCAGCAGCAGAGAACATCTATCCGGCCGAGGTGGAGGGCGCGCTGCAGAAGCACCCGGCGGTGCAGGAAGCCGCGGTGATCGGCGTGCCCGACTCGACGTGGGGGCAATCCGTCAAGGCGATCGTTGTCCTGCGTGACGGACATGACGCGACCGAGGACGAGATGGTCGAGCACTGCCGCACGCTGATCGCGTCGTACAAGAAGCCGCGGTCCGTCGAGTTCGTCGACAAGCTCCCGCGTGACGGCTTCGCCATCGACTACGCCGCCCTCGACGAACGCTTCGGCGGCGGCGGCTACCCGACCTCGATCCGCTGAGGCGTCCGTTTGTGCGGTTCTAACGCGCGCTCAGCGCGCGTTATCACCGGCAGAACGGGAGCGCCTAGGACCCGAGGAAGCGAATTTCGCGTGTTGCGAAGCGCCAGCGACCGTTGTCGGACCGGACGAACGTGTCGTAGTACCGACCGGCCGACGTGATCGCGTATGCACCTTCGGGCGTTCGGCTCACGAAGGTGTAGTCGGTCACGCCGGTCGCGGTGTCGCCGCTCGCGTCGAGGTCGACAATGCTCTGTCCGAGGAAGTGCTTGCCCCGCAGTTCCGGTGCCTGCGCCTTCGAGATCCACGCCTTGATGTCGTCACGGCCGACGTGGGTCTGGCCGAGCACCGTGAAGCGAGCGTCCTCTTCGAACAGTTCGCCCCACTCGTCGAATCGCCCGTCGTCACAGAGCTGGCAGTAGAGCGCGAGCGTCCTTGCCACATCCTCGTCTGGCACGCGGCGAACGGTACTGTTTTCGAGAATGCCCAACATCCTGGAGTTCGTCCGTGGCCTGCTCACAGACGCCGAGGAGCAGGAGCACTTCGCCGAGAATCCGCAGCGCTACGTGACCACCCGCGGGTTCGCGGATCTGTCCGGCGAGGACGTGACGGAAGCGATCCGGAGGATGCCGCAAACCGTCGCCGGCGGCGCGCAGCTCCCCCCCGCCCGGCCGCAACGGGGCGAGACCGAGATCGACGCGGCCGTGCGTCAACTGCAAGTTGCCATTTCGCTCAGCCCGGCGGCCGGTCGGGCCGATAGGGAGACGACCGAGCCGGAGCCCCAGGCACAAGCCGAACCGGAACATGACCTCGAGCGCGAGGAAGAGCGAGCACCCGTGTCCGTCCAAACCGATCTCGAACCCGCGCCGGTGACGGCGTCGGCAGCCCGCCTCGACCCGTACGCCGTGTTCGGCGACGAGATGGCCGCCATCGTCCGCGACGCGACCGAGCAGATGCAAGCTGCCGTGGCCCGCGCCGAGAACACCCTGCGCGAAGCGGAGCACGACGCGGAGAGGATCCGCGAGGCGGCGCAAGTGGACGCCGAGACGATCCGCGGTCAGGCCAACGAGGAGGCCAAGGCCATTTTGCTGAACGCGAGGTCGCAGCAGATCGAAGCGGAGTCAGCGTTCGAGACCGCGCGGCTCGCTCGCGAAGAGGCGCAGCGCGAATCGAGCGAACTGCTGGCCGAGGCCCGAGCCAAGCGTGACGAGATCCTCGCCGCCGAGCAGGAACTGCGCAAGCAGCTCGAGGGCGTGCAGTCCGTCTTCGAATCACTGCAGCGCGGCAACGTCGCCCGCGACGACACGCCGTAGTCGACGCTCAGGGCAACCAGGATTTGTCCGGTTGCCGGTGCCAGCCGGCAGCGGCGTGATTGCCCCCGTCGACGTGAATCGTCGTCCCGGTGACGAACCGGCTCAGTCCGCCCGCGAGGAACACCGCCGCCCCGGCGACGTCGTCGACGTGTCCGCGCACCGGTAGCGCCATCCGCGGCGCGACGTCAGGCATCTCGCCCGTACCCGGTGTCGGAATCACATCCGGCGCGATGCAGTTCACGCGAATGCCCTGATCGCCGAGCTCGAGCGCGAGCGACATGGTGAGATTTGCGACCGCTGCCTTCATGGCCGCGTACACCGCGTACCCCGGCGCGGCGCGGTGCGCTTCGATCGACGTGACGTTGATGATCGAACCGCCGCTCGGCATGTGCGGGACACAGGCGCGCACGAGGTGGGTGACGGACGAGAAGTTCTCGTGAACGAGGACGTCCTGACCCTTGTCGTTCACATCCATGAACGAGGCCTCGAACCCGCCGCCCGCGTTGTTCACGAGCACGTCCACACGGTGCGTCAACGCCGCGACCGAGTCGGCGACGAATGCCTCGACCTGTTGTCGGTCGCGGACATCGAGGACGCCCGTCACCACGCGCACGTCGACCTCGTCGATCTCGTCGATCGCACGCGCTACCCGCGACAATCCGTCCGCGTCACGGTCACACAACGCCAGCGAAGCTCCGAAGCGCGCGAACGCCAGCGCGATCGCCTCGCCGATTCCCTGCGCGGCGCCGGTGACGACAGCGCACCGTCCGTTCAGCAGCGCATCGTCTGGCCCGAGCACGGACCAAAGCTAGGTGAGCGCGTCGGGCAGCGGTTGTGCGTGCACGACGGTCAAGGTCTGGACCGCTCTGGTGAGAGCGACATACAGCAGCCGGAGGCCGGCGTGGTGGTCGTCACCCGCCTGCGCCACGAGCGCAGGCTCGACCACGACCACCGCGTCGAACTCCAACCCTTTCGCCTCCGCCGGCGACACCACCAACACGCCGTCCGCTACGCGCTCGAGCACCGACCCTGCCCCGTCCGGTACGACGACGCCGACCGTCGTCCACGACGCCGCCTGCTCGTCGACCACTCGTTGGACGGTCGCAGCGAGCTCGCCGGCTTCGACCCGAACGACGTCCGGGGCTGCCCCCGCGAGCCGCACCGACCGCGACGGGCGGACATCGGGCGCTGCCGTCGGCAACAACCGGTTCGCGTAGTCGATGACCGGCGCGGGCACCCGGTAGCCGAGATCCAGCTCGGTGATCTGCGCTCCTTTGGGCGAGCCCAGGTGATCGAGCGCCGCGTCCCATGAGCGCTGGCCACCCGGCCGCGTGGCTTGCGCCAGATCGCCCAGCACGGTCATCGACCGGCGCGGGCACCGCCGCGCCAGCGCCCGAAGCTCCATCGCGGTGAGGTCCTGTGCCTCGTCCACCACGATGTGACCGTAGGTGTGGCGAGCGCCGTCGACCACGGCCTGCGCCTCGTCGACGAGCACGAGATCGGCCGCCGTCCACGGCTCGTCGTCGGCGCGCTTCGTCGCCTTGCGCAAGATCGATCGCTGCTCGTCGTCGGTGAGGATCCCGGCAGCCGCGGCCCGGAGCGTCGATGGCGACGACAGCAGCTTGCGAACCAGAGTCGGCGCGCTCACCGCCGGCCACCACGTTGCGAGCGCCCGTTGGAACGCCTTGTCGGCGCGCATCTCCTCCGCGAAGCCGAGCGGCGCGGCGTCGTCGCCTCGCCGGTCGGCGATGGCCTGCTCGCCGATGCGCACGAGTTGCGTCCGGAGCGCGTTGCGTCCGACGTTGTGCGGAACACGACGGGCGCGGATCTCTTCGATAGCAGCATCGACTTCGGTGATCTTCAACCGCGCGGTCCCCCACCCGGTGGCGACCTTCACGTCGTTGTGTGGCCGCTTGATCTGACGGTCGACCGCGTTGGCGAGCACCTCGGCCATGCGCGCGTCACCCTTCACCGCTGCGACGGAGGCCGTGTCGAAGGCCCGCACCCGTCCTCCGAGCAAACGCTCGACAGTGGTCTGGCGCACCGCCGTCTCGCCCAGCGACGGCAGCACTTGCGCGATGTAGCGGAGGAAGACCGGGTTCGGCCCGATGACGAGCACGCCCTCTTCATCGAGCAGTTGCCGGTGCTCGTAGAGCAGAAACGCGGCGCGGTGCAGTCCGACGGCCGTCTTGCCCGTGCCGGGGCCACCCTGCACGACCAGACACGCGTCCAGCGGGGCTCGGATCACGACGTCCTGCTCGGCCTGGATGGTGGCGACGATGTCGCGCATCGCGCCGGTCCGCTCACGCTCGAGCTCGGCCAGCAACGGGTCGGGGATGCCCCCGTGGCGAGCAGCGTGGATCGAGTCCGGATCGTCGAAGACCTCATCGAACAAGTCGTCGAGCTGGCGGCCCGTCATGACGAACCGGCGACGCCGGCGCAGCCCGAACGGGTCGGACGCCGTCGCCCGATAGAAGGGGGTCGACACGCCCGCCCTCCAGTCGACGACGACCGGCTCGCCGTGCTCGTCCTCGACGTGGCGGCGCCCGACGTACCAGGTGGGGCCCGGCCGGCGGGTCGTGGTCTCCTCGTCGATGCGCCCGAAGGCGAGCCCGGGAACATCGACGTCGAGTGACCGAAGTCGTTGCTCGAGGTGCCAGCGGGCGATCTCGCCGTCGACGGCCTGAGCGGCCATGTCGTCGATGGCGACGGTGGATTCCGTCCGCCGGCGCATGCCGGCGAGACATCGGTACGCGTGGTCGAGGTGCGCTTGCTCCTCGGCCAGGTCGGGATGAGGCAACGTTGCTCCCTTCTCGGTGTGGACGCGCGCGAACGCGCCGCGGGCCCCAGATACAGAGGGGTCCGCGGTGCGTGCAGAATCAACGGTACGCCGCCCGTCAAGGGCGGCAGGACGGGTACAAAGGAGTCGTGGCACGGCTGGCATCGACCCGCGGACGGCTCCTCGTGGCCACGCCACTGCTCGGCGATCCGAACTTCGAGCGCACCGTGATCTTCATGTTGGAGGACAACGACGACGGTGCCCTCGGCCTCGTGCTCAATCGCCCGTCGCCGCTCGAGGTGACCGAGCCGTTACCGGACTGGTCCGGGCTGGTCGCAGCGCCGTCGGTCGTGTTCGTAGGCGGCCCGGTTTCACGCAGCTCCGTCATCGCCCTCGCTACTCGCGAGCCGGCGTACGAGCTCCCGGACGAGGCATGGACAGAGGTCGACGGCACCGTCGGTGTCCTCGACCTCACCGCGGACGCCGACCTCATCGGCGCCGGCCTCGCCGAGGTACGCGTGTTCGCGGGCTACGCCGGGTGGGGGGAAGGACAGCTCGCGGGCGAGATCGACGAAGGCGCGTGGTTCGTCGTCGACGCGGTCATCACGGACA
>DATAES010000016.1:0-13563 GCA_036257895.1 Acidimicrobiales bacterium | reverse complement strand
GCTTTGTCCTCGAGAATCGGCCCGATGAGCAGCTCGTAGTCGGCCGGGTCGTACTCGAGATCGGCATCTTGCACGATCACGATCGGAGCGGTAGCGAGCGCGATCCCTCGCCGAAGGGCAGCGCCCTTGCCCTGGTTGTATCCCTGCTCCAGGACCCGAACGCGGTCGTCCGCAGCTTCGAGCTTCCTGGCGATCTCGAGTGTCCGGTCACGCGAGCCGTCGTCGACGATGATCAACTCCGCACACCGCGGTGACGCGAGAACTCTCGAAGCGGCAGCCTCGAGCGTCGCTTCTTCGTCGTACGCCGCCATCACGGCGCTGACGCAGTGTTCCGTCATTGTGTCGTCATCGCTTCGGCGGGGTGAGCGCGACGGTCCACACCGGAACGGACGCCATCCGTGCGAGCTTAGTGACGGGCTTGGATGAGCCGCAGAGACCCGCGGACGTCGACTTCTATGCGGACTGCAGTTCCTTCTTGGCTGCTTCGACCCGCTCGGCCAGCGTCTGGAGCACGGAGTCGTCTACGGCGGACCGGAACTTCGGGAAGGCCTCCGACTCCTCTTCGTGGACGTGGTGCTCGACGTTCGACTTCAGTTCGCCGAGAACCGCATCGACGGCTGGGGTGGATCCGTCCATGGACTCGAGTTGGGCGACGAGGTCTTTCACCGTCTGGTGCTCTTCTTCTGCCTCTTGAACGAGGTCGCCGAGTCCGGCGTCGCGCATCGCGGGGTAGACGAAGTCCTCTTCGACCTGGGCGTGAATGGTGAGCTCCGACGCGATCTTCGTCACGACCTGTTGCTTGGCCGCGCCGCTGGTCGATTCCGCCTTGGCGAACAGATCCTTGACTTCGCGGTGATCCTGTTCCAAGAGCTTGGTCACATCTGCCATGCGAGTTCTCCTCCGGTTTGACGTAGTCCGAAGGTGCCCGGCCACGTCGTGAGGTACACGCAAACCACGAGGACGCGACCGGGAATCACCCGTTCGGGGTCAACAGCAGCGCTGGCACCGGCAGAGCACGGCCAGCCGCATTCGTCGCAGCCCGTTCTACGCTGAGCGGCCGGAGCAAGGGGGTTGACGTGGCTGACCTCGAAGCGAGTACGGAAAGCGCAGGCGTCTCACGCGACGATGGCGCTGGCGACGGGCCTCTCGTGGTCAACTTGCACGACCCTGTCGCTCGCGATGCAGTCCTGACCGGAAGCAAGGCCGCCGCCTTGTCACAGGCCGCGGCCGCCGGACTCGACACGCTGCCGGGGGTGGTTCTCACGACCGCGTATTCGGCCGTCGTCGACGGTGGCACCCAGCGAGGCGACCATCCGGCACTGCGAGAGGCCTTCGCGATGGCGGAGGGCACCCGGATTCCGCTCGTCGCGCGCAGCTCGTCGGTGCTGGAGGACACCGCGGGTTCGTCGATGGCCGGCCAGTTCGACTCGGTCATCGGCATCTCGGGCTTCGACGACTTCGTGAGGGCCGTTCAGTCGGTGCTCGACTCACGCATGCGCACGGGGCTCGACAACTCGCCGATCGCGGTTCTGGTCCAACCGCTCCTCGAGCCGCGCTACGGCGGGGTGCTCTTCGGAATCGACCCGGTATCGGGTCGCACTGATCGCCGCGTCGTCGCCGCGATGGACGGAGCGCCCGGCCCGCTCGTGAGCGGGGAGGTCGATGGCTCCCGCTACCAGCTCGACTCCCGCGGCAAGGTCCTCAGTTTCGCCCAAGGCGACGGCCCCGAGATCCCGGCTCGCGACCTGCGGCGGCTGGTGGCTCTGTCGAATGACGTGGTCCGCGCGTTCGGTCGTCCGCAGGATGTCGAATGGGCGATTGGGGCCGACGGACGGTTGTGGCTCCTGCAGTCCCGTCCAGTGACGACGGAGATCCGCGGTGTGCCGCAGGGACCGGTGTTCGGGCCTGGTCCGATCGCGGAGACGTTTCCGGAGCCGCTCGCGGAGCTCGAACACGATCTCTGGGTGCCGCCCTTGCGGGATGCGGTTCGCGACGCGGTCGTGCTCGCGGGGATGGTGACGCGCAAGCAAGCCGAAGCGAGCGAAGTCATCATCTCGGTCGGCGGGCAGGTCGCGATCGATCTCCGGCTCGCTGGGGAGACCAAGCCGAAGCTCACGCTCGGGCAGAAGCTGATTCCGCGACACGCGGTACGCCGCGTGCACGGCGCGTGGCAAACAGGTCGCCTCCGAGCAGCAATGCCAACGCTGGCCGAGCGGCTCCTCGATCGTGTCGACGCAGACCTCGAGGCGGTTCCCGCGCTGTCGGAGCTGTCCGGCCGCCAGCTGGTCGCCTTGTTTCACCGCGGGCACGTCGTGCTTCGTGCCCTGCACGCCCACGAGATCCTCATGGGGATGCTGACCGACACGGGCGGCAACCGGATGACTGGCGCGTCGGTGGCGTTGCGAGTGCTCGCCGAGGCTCGCCAGGAGGGATTGACCGACCAAGAGGTTCTCGAGGCCAGCCCGATCGTGCTGGCGCTGACACCCCCGCGGGTTGCTCCTCGCCCCGAGCTGCCCGAGGAGGCCGCGCTCATGCACCTCGGTCGCGACGAGGAGAGCGGGAACGACCACGGGATCCTTCGGGAGGCGCTGCGCTTGCGCGTCCGTTGGGTGCAGGAGTTGACCGGTCGCGCCGCCTACGAGCTCGGAGTGCGCTTGACCGAGGCTGGCGACCTGGTCGAGCCGGACATGATCCGTCACATGACCCTCGACCACGTCGAGGCCGTGTTCACGAAGCGTGCCGTGGTCGTGCCTGCGCTCGTGCAGACACACCTCCACAAGTTCGGTGCACCCCTCCCGGCCATGTTTCAGCTGTCCGACCGGGGCAAGGTCATTCCCGTCCAAGGCGATCATGAGGTCAGCGGCGGCACAGGGGCCGGCGGCGGAGCAGGACGCGGTCGCGTCACCTACGACGCCACCGACCCTCCGAGGGGTTCTGTGCTCGTCACGACAACGTTGACGCCCGGCCTCGGGCCTCTACTCACACGGCTCAACGGGATCGTCGCCGAGACGGGATCAGTGCTCTCGCATCTTGCGATCCTGGCGCGTGAAGCGGGCGTGCCGACCGTCGTCGGCTACGCGAACGCGGTGCAGGATCTGCCGGAGGGTGCAGAGGTGATCGTCGATGGCGAGACCGGGCACGTCACGTTCCTTGCTGAGGAGACCTCATCATGAAGGCGATCGCCTGGATGGCGGGTCTGGCGACCCTGATCGCGGCAGCCGGTTACATGATCGTCTCGCTGAACCGCTGGGAGTGGAACCGGGCGTTGTTCTTCGGTCTTGTACTGCTGATCGCGGAGATCGGACTGGCGACGGGTCTCGTGCTGCGGAGACTCGAGCACCTCACGACGGCGGTTCGCCACGACCCCGAAACGCTCGCGGTACTCCGAGACACTCGGAACCCCTCGCAAGACCGTTTCGCCTGGTTGAAGGAGGCCACTCACAGCCAGCTCAACGTGTTCATCACGTTTCTGGTCGCCGGCGGTGTCATCGTGTCGGCAGTTGCATGGGCCGTCGACAAGGTGGCCTCCAAGACCTCCACCCCCGTGGGCGAGCAGCGGCTGGCCGAGCAGCTCAGCATGATCAGCTACCCGCGTGGAGGTCTCGTCGTCGACGACGTGACCGTGCTGGCCCAAGACGTCCCGGGCGCCGATGACGCACAGATCCGCAAGTTGTTGCGGCGGGGCGGCCGGTCATGACACCAGCGCGGATCGCGCTCGGCACGATCGGTGTCGTCCTTGGTGTGGTCGCGGTGCTCGCGTTGCGCAGCGCGACGATGGCGACGCATCAGCCCGTGGATCTCGACTCGAAGCTCGAACTGGTCGTCGCCGCTCGTACCCACGGGGGTGAATCGGGGCAAACACTCGACGAGATGGTGCACGCGTTGCTGCTCACCTGCCGCCTGCGAGTCAATGCCGACCTCGATGGCGCAATGCAGTCCGAGGGCAACGGCCTTTTCCGCGGCACCCTGTCGCCATCGTTGGACGCATCGAACAGGCGAGAGTTCCGCGGTTGCCTCGAGGACTGGGCGATCGAGCACCTCCAGGTCGACGTCATCTCGTTGACCGAGCCCGATCAGTAGCTGTCGGTGGCAGAAACGACCCTGCGCCCGAGAACCGGTTGGCGGCGCGCGGGACGGTACGCAGTCCGTGCCGCCCTGGCGTGGGTGGGCGTGTTCGTGGTGGTGAACGTCTTCCTCCTGTTGACGGGAGTGGCGGCCCGCCTTGCGGGTAAGGATCCACGACTGCACGACGACAGCTGGCCAGGTATCCCGAATCTCCGACAGGTCGACGACCGACTCCTTGTCGGTGGTCAACCGTCCGACGAGGACTACCGAGCCCTCGCGGCCAAAGGCATCACCCTCGTGATCGACTTGCGTCCGGGGACGGACACCGGCCCGCGTGCCGACGACGAAGAACACCTGGC
Organism: Acidimicrobiales bacterium; assembly: GCA_036257895.1. Classification (GTDB taxonomy): domain Bacteria; phylum Actinomycetota; class Acidimicrobiia; order Acidimicrobiales; family JACDCH01; genus DATAES01. The sequence continues at coordinate 9,139 of DATAES010000016.1, read as the reverse complement.
CGGACTCGGTATGCGGTACGCGGCGGTGCCGGTGATCGACGGCCGAGCGCCGACGCCGTCACAGACGCGACGGTTCCTCGAGGTGGTGCGGTCGAACAACGGCCTGGTGTTCGCTCACTGCGGCGGCGGAGTCGGTCGGGCGTCCAGCATCGCGGCGTCGTATCTGGCAGCCAACGGCGAGAACCCTTCGGTGTTGGAGCAGGTGGCCACCGGCCCACCCACGATCGAACAGATCTGGTACGTCGCCGCGCTGGCTCCCAATCATCCCGAGCACGGCACCAATCCGGTCGTCGCTACCATCAGCCGCGCGGTGGACATGCCTCGGACCATCTTCAACGGCGTGACGGGCTGATCGGCCCGTGATGAGCGATCTCCACCTCAACCCGCCGATGACCGTGAAGCGGGTGCATGCCGCACACGCGTGGATCCTGCCGACTGCCGCGGTCCTCGTTGCCGCGCTCGCCGTCGGCGCGATCGAGGGGTGGCTCTTCTGGGACAGACCGATCACCAACTGGCTCGTCGACAACCGGACTGAAGCGCTGAACACCTTCTTCCGCAGGGTGTCGTTCGCCGGCTCGACGCCCGTGGTGTTCGCCGTCTCGCTGGCGGCGGCCGGACTGAGCTGGCGTCGTTGTCGCCCGTTGGCGATCGCAATTCTCGTCATTGCATTCGCCCGCCCACTGGCGGAGTTCGGACTGAAAGAGCTCGTGCATCGCGACCGGCCCGTGGGCGATCGGCTGGTGGTCGGGACGGGTTACTCGTTCCCCAGCGGTCACCCGCTGGCCACGGCGGCCAGCTGGGGGATGCTTCCCCTCGTTGCTGCGTTGTACACCACGCGCCGTCTGTTGTGGTGGTCGATCGCGGTCTTGGTGTGGACGCTGGTGGTCGTCGTCAGCGTCAGCCGAGTATGGCTCGGCGTGCATTGGACATCAGACGTGGTCGCCGCAATCGCCCTCGCCGTGCTCGGCGTCGCTGTCGTCGAGCGGCTTCTCGTTGCGACCCATCGAGGCTGTGGCCGGTCAACCTTCAGGACTGACGCCCCGAGCGTCGAGCTCCGTGAGGAAGCGCACAAAGCGTAAGTCCGGCTCGAACGCATTGCGACAGTGTCGCACCGCCGACTTCCGGTGAGGACCCGACGGTCGTCGTCCTCACGCCTGGCGTGTTCAGAGTTGCCGTAGTGGTGCACGCTGCGGACGCCGTGGTCCCGGAACGCGTTCGGCAACACACGCGTCATCGACGCGCGGTTCTCGAGGACGTAACTGATCCCGCTCGGACTGCGCAGGTTGTCCTCCAACACGCGGTAGGTCCCCTCGGCATCGCGCACGAGGTCGATGCCGGCGACGAGACAGCGCGCACCCTTGGGAACCGGAAGTCCGAACGCCTCGCGGCTGAAGCCGCTCGAACTTGCGACGAGCCACTTGGGAATCACGCCGTCGTTGATCGCCGCGCGCTCGCCGACATAGAGGTCGTCAAGGAACAAGTTCAGCGTGGTGACGCGCTGGATGAGCCCAGCCTCGATCTCGGTCCACTCGTCGTTCGGGATGAGGCGGGGAAGGAGGTCCATCGGGAACGTGCGCTCGATGCCCTCGGCGGCCTCCTCTTCATTGACGTACACCGTGAAGGTGATGCCGGCGGTGCGGAAGGCCTCGTCGCGCAGGGTGGATCGGAGGGCGAGCTCGGTCGGGGTGAGCTCGGCGAGTCGCTTGATCAGCGCCTTGTAATGGGCGCGCACGGAACCGTGGGGATCGAAGGTCTCGTCGAAGAAACCCTCGTGCTCATAACCGTCGAACAGCTCGCCCGTCACCGAGGCCCGACCGTAAGACCGGTCCGTGTCGTCCTCGTTACCCGAGTGTGAATTGTCACCAGCCCCGCGTGGGAGAACCGGCGGCTGTGCTCGGCCAACCGACTGCTAGTCTCGCCAACGAGCGGTGTCGGCGGAAGGCGATGGTGTGCTTCGCGACGCTGCTCCTCGCGTCTACTGACTCATTTGAGGGGAAACATTGTCCAAACGTCGTTTCGCAATTCGCGCCGTGGCAGCCGCCGGGGTGGCGGCCCTGGCCTTCGGAGTCGGTGTGCAGGGAGCGTCGGCCAAGCCCAAACCGCCGATCGCGTCCACACCGCAAGTGGTGGCAACCGGCTTGGACAGCCCCCGCCATCTGCGTTTCTCGCCCGACGGCTCGCTGTACGTCGTCGAGGCCGGTCGAGGTGGCGACATCAGCTGCGCCGACAATCCGGAGCTAGGCGAACTGTGTCTCGGCATGTCGGGCGCGGTCACGCTGGTGCGGGACAACGGGGCTGACGAGCGGGTCCTGAGTGGCCTCCCGTCGATCACCGGCTCGGACACGCTCGGGCCGTCCGACATCGCCTTCACCGGCAACCAGAAGTTCGTGCTCAGCATCGGGCTCGGCGGCGACGTCGCCTTCCGTGACGCGTACGGTGCCGACGGTGCGCTACTCGGCACGCTTGTGACCGGCAAGTTGAAGCATGACGGCGTGTCGCTCTACGCCGACGTGCTCGCCAACGAGGCAGCGACCAACCCTGACGGCACCGACATCAACAGCGACCCGACCGGGTTCACTCGCGACGGCAACGGCTACGTCCTCGCGGACGCCGGTGGCAACGCCGTCGTGCGAGCCGACCACAAGGGCGCGTTCACCACAGTCACGGCCCTGCCCTCGATCGACATGCTGGCGCCGCCGTTCCTCGGGCTCCCGCCGGGCACCATCATCCCGGCCGATTCCGTGCCGACCTCGGTGACCCGGGGCCCCGACGGCGCCTTCTACATCAGCGAGCTGACCGGGTTCCCCTTCGAGCCGGGAGCCTCCAGCATCTTCCGGATCGTGCCCGGCCAGGACCCGACCGTGTACGCGTCGGGACTGACCAACGTCACCGACCTCGAGTTCGCCGCCGACGGCACCCTTTATGCCGTCGAGATCTCGTCGGCCGGCCTGCTGAACGGCCCCATCGGCTCGCTCGTCAAGGTCAACCCTGGCAGCAGCACCCATGACACCGTCATCGGTGACCTGGACTCTCCTTACGGCGTCGCCATCAACGACGGTGCCGCCTACGTGTCCACCTGTTCGGTCTGCATCGGCGGCGGCGAAGTCCTCCGCGTCCCGCTGGGCTGACCCGCAGAAATTTCGGCGAAGGCCGGCGTCGTGCTCTCCGAGCGCGACGCCGGCCTCTCGCTGTTTTGCTCCGCCTCGCCGAAGAGGTCCACTTCGACGGCGCGAAGTCAGACGAGCAGGTAACAGATCTCCACGTCGACGTGATCGTGCTCGTCTGGGTCGGAGTAGATCTCCCACTGGACCCCAGTTGTGTCGTGGCCGTGTTCGTCGCACCATTGGCTGACGGCGTCGTAGGTCCTGCCAAGGTCGCCATAGCCGGTCGTATGGGTTGCGTGCGCGATCCGGCCACCTGGCAGCTGCGACGACACCACCTGCCCCGAAGGCGAGAAGGTGCGGTCGACCTCCACCCCGACCTCCATCCGCTGTCCGTGTTCATACAGCGCGACGTTCTGACCCGTCTGCTTCACGTCCGTGTCGCCTCGAAGGAATGCATAGACCGTGTCGTAACAGGCCATGAAGCGAGAGAGATCCATCGGCTCGACGGCCACGACCGCCGTCAACGACGGTTCAACCACGTCGACTCTGATGTCCACGCACGCACTGTATGACGCGGCCCGGTCCACTGCTGTGTGGCTTAGGGTCGCGCCATGTCGACAGTTCGGCACCACATCGCGTTCGTGGTGCTGGTAGCCGCCGTGCTCGTGGGATGCACGGACGGCGGGGCGGAGCGAGGTTCGGGATCGTCCGAGTCGTCGGCCGCACCCAGACTCGCGGCATTCCACGCCACGCGCGGCGCGAACGCGGCGGTCATGGACGATGCCGGCCGCCAGGTCCGGCTGCGGGGCGTCAACGTCAACTCGCTCGGCGACTACTACCAGGCCGATCCGCACTTGCCGCCGGTTGTCCCGGTTACCGATGCTGATTGGGCCGACATGGCAAAGCAGGGTTTCAACGTCGTGCGGCTGCTCGTCAGTTGGTCGTCGCTGGAACCAGAGCGTGACGTGTTCGACGACGCCTACGTCGGGCGGGTGCACGATGCCGTCAAGGCCGCGAGTGCACATGGCATCTACTCCGTCATCGACATGCATCAGGACGCATGGGGCAAGTACATCGCTACCCCGCCGGGCGTGACGTGCGCCCCTGGCTCGGAGCCTGCAATCGGCTGGGACGGAGCGCCGCAATGGGCGACGTTGACGGATGGAGCCGACACGTGCCGCCCCGGATCACGAGAGAGTTCTGAGGCAGTCATGACCGCGTGGGACAGCTTCTACGCGAACCGCGACGGGATCATGGACGAGCTCGTCGGGGCATGGTCGAAGCTGTCCACGTCGTTCCGTGAGGACCCGGCAGTGGCCGGCTACGACCTCTTGAATGAGCCCAACCACGGGCACGACGGCGACCGAGCGAAGACCGCACTCGGAACGTTCTACGCCAAGGCCATCGACGCGATCCGGTCAGCCGAGTCGACGACCGGATCGATCCACCACATCGCGTTCTTCGAGACGACGGTATTCGGCGTCCCCGTCGATCCCGGGTTCACCGCAGACGACAACATCGTCCTTGCTCCGCACAACTACGCAGAATCGATCGACGACCTGCCCATCGACGGCCTCTTCGACTACTTCGCCGGTCTTGCCTCGCAGTACGGCACCGCCATGTGGGTCGGCGAATACGGTTGGTTCGGCGACCCGCCCGCAAGCGCTGAGAAGCTCGAGCGCTTCGCCGCCAAGGAGGACTCGCTCGGCACCGCGGGCGATGCGTGGTGGCAGTGGCGGCAGGCGTGCGGCGACCCGCACTCGGTCGGCGAGCCAGGCGGAACGCCGGACGCGATCCTGATCCACTTCCGGCGCAACGGCTGCCCGGGTGATCACGACCTCGGTGTCGTGCCGGAATGGCAGTGCGCGTCCCGTCCCTACGCCAAGGCCGCGCCAGGACACGTGACGCTCGCCACGGCCGACTGCACGAACCATTTGACGCTCACCGCTCACACCGACCAGTCCGGCCAAGTCGAGATCTGGGTGCCCGATGCCAGCACGGGGAAACCGGAAGTGCATGGCGACCACATCACCGACGTCCAGATCGCGGCCGTGCCCGGTGGATGGAACGTCACTGCGCAAGCCGATGGCGACTACTCCCTCGCCGTGTCCGAAGCCACCGGAACGACATCCTCGTAGTCCTCACAGACCCTCACTGCGCGGGGGCTCAGGGATCCGGGGCGACCCGGACGATGCGCTTGCCGACGTTGTCGCCCGCGAGCAGGCCGACCAACGCGTGCGGCGCGGACTCCAGTCCGTCCATCACGTCTTCGAGAGCCGTCAGCTCACCCGACTCCATCCACGCCGCCAGCCGGTCCTCCGCCGACGCCCAGTCGGCAAAGAAGTCACTGACGAGGAATCCCTCAGCACGCAGCCGCTTGGTCACGAGCAGGCCGGGGATCCCGGACGGGCCGGGACCCGGATCGGACGTGTCGTACTGCGACACCGCACCACAGCAGGCGATGCGACCGTGCACGTTCATCAGGCGCAGCATCGTTTCGAGCGTGGAACCGCCGACGTTGTCGAAGTACACGTCGACACCGCTCTGACATTGTGCACGGAGATCCTTTCTGAACGTGTCGCTTCGATAGTTGACGGCGGCGTCGAACCCGAGCTTGTCGACGACGACTTTGTTCTTCGCGTCGGAGCCAGTGATACCGACCACTCGCGCGCCCTGGATGCGGGCGAGTTGCCCGGCCACACTCCCCGTCGCACCCGCGGCCGCCGACACCACCACGGTCTCGCCCTCGGCCGGCCGGCCGAGCTCGAGCATGCCGAAGTACGCCGTGAGCCCCGTTATGCCGAGCACACTCATGTGAAGCGTGAGTGGTCCACGCACGTTGACCGCTCGTAGCGCGGCTGCGTGCAGCACGGCGTACTCCTGCCAGCCCCCGTCGCCGGCGACGATCGTTCCTTGGGCCAGCGCGGTGTCGCCGCTGTCGACGACCTCTGAGAGGGTGAACCCGCTCATGACTTCGTTCTCACCGAGTTGATCGCGGTAGGTCCGTCCTGCCATCCAGGCGCGGTTCGCTGGATCGACCGACAGCAGGATCGTGCGGCACAACACCTCGCCGGAGCCGAGATCGGGGACCTCCGCCTCGCGCACCTCGAAGTCGGACTCGGCCAGCTTTCCCTCCGGTCGATGGACGAAGAGGACCTGTCGATTGCGCATGGGTGCGGTTTACACGCTGGTCACCTCGGGCGCTCGAACACCCGACGTCCGCGTCGGACCGGCCGGCGTTACCGTCCTTGGCTTGCGCCGCGGCTTGCTGTCGCTTCTCGTCCTCGTCATCGCCATCGCGTTGGCGACGGTTGCGGATCGAGCCGCCGATCGACCACTGCATCGTTCGGCGAATCGATCAGCACCGGTCGAGGCGGACTTGTCGCCGCCTCCACAGCAGGCCCCTGCCACGACAGCTGTGACGGCGCCTGCCGCCGCGCCCGCGCCACCAGCGTCGTGTCCGGAGTGGAGCGATGGGACACCGGGACCGGAGGCGGCACCAATCGCCGCCAAGCTCGCCCCGTACCTGCTCGATCCTCGGCTCCAGGACAACGACGTGAGTGTGTCGGTCTGGATCGACGGCATCGGAGAGGTCGCGTCGCTCAACGGTGATCAACGACTCAACGTTGCCTCGAATCAGAAGCTGCTGACAGCCATGGGCGTCTTGAGCGAGTTCGACCTCGGCACGACGTTCCACACTTCGATCAACGCGACGAGCGTCGATGCGGCCGGCGTCGTCGCCGGCGATCTCGTACTCGTCGGAGGCGGCGATCCGACACTGACCTCGACAGGCCCACATTCGCTGATGGCGCTCGCCGCGGCTGTACGGACCGCTGGCGTCACCGAAGTCCGCGGCCGCGTTCTGGCCGACGAATCGCGCTATGAGCCAGCGCGTTACGCGCCGGGATGGCTGGACTGGCAGATACCTACGTACGTGGGACCGCTGTCGGCCGTCATCGTCGACGACAACCGGCGTCGCGTGGATTCGTCGTTCCTCGCGAATCCGGCCCAGGCCCATGCGGAGGCGTTTCGCCAACGACTGATCGACGCTGGCATCAGCGTGCACGGCCCTGCGCAGACCGGACAGGCGCCCGCGGGCTCACACCCCCTCGCCGAGATCGACTCGTCCCCAGTCGGAGACCTACTCGCCCGCATGCTGCTGTCCAGCGACAACGAGATCGCCGAATCACTCACCCGGGAAGCAGGAGTGCTACTCGCCGGCTCCGGGTCGACCGCGGCGGGGACGGCTGCCCTCGAACATGGCCTGAGCCAGGGGTGCGCGCCGATCGCGGCAGGGGGTTGGGCGGATGGATCGGGTTTGAGTCGCAGCGACTTCCGGTCGGCGCGCGAGCTGCGACGGCTGATCCAGTACGCGCGAACTCAACCGTGGTGGCCCGCACTCGAGGCTCGCTTGCCCGTCGCAGGCGAGACCGGGACTCTCGCGGCCCGGTTCCGGGGAACTGCCGCGCAGCACCGCGTCGAGGCCAAGACAGGAACGATCATCGGCGGTGGCGCGCTCACGGGCGTCATCCACGCGTCGAACGGACGCGACGTGGTGTTCTCGTATCTCGTGAACGGCGAGTCCGCCCCCACCGCGGTCGCCGCCCTCGATCGGCTGGTCGTCGCGCTTGCCCAAACGTGAACGAATGTTGGTGCGCCGTGGCCCCTATGGGGGCCACGACTACCCGAAGTTCGTCGGGCGGCGGTGTTCAGGACTCGAAGCTGCTCTCGTAGATCAACAGACGCAACCGTTCGAACGACAACGCGTCTACTGCGACTGCGCCCCGAGATCCCGGCGTCACTGGCACGACTGAGATCACGACGCGTGGGTCGGCCAGTCGTCGCACAGCCTCGGTGACGATGACGGTCTTGGTTTGGCCGATGAGGGGATGCGGCGGACGCATGTCGAACTGATCTCGCGTTTCGCTACCGACCTGGCAGTGGCCTTCGTCGCCAAAGCATCCGCCGTGGCCGAAGACATGGAACGAGCCCGCGTATCCCTCGTCCGGGGTGAGCGGTGTCCGATGCGTCACCGACTCGTTGTTGAAGAAGATACGTGCCTCGAACGACGGACCGGAGTGGTCGACGTTGTAGAAGACGAGGTCCGCCCGGCTGATGTCAACACCTTTCGGCGCGCTCGGAACACCCAGCGGCTCGGACACATAGCGATCCATCATCCACCCCCGGGCGCAATAGTCAGCTGCGACGACGAAGCGACGGCGTAGTCGTATCCGAGAGCCGTGACGTCGAGCGTTTGTCGAACGGTCATGCGGAAGGGAGGCAACGCTTGGTCGAGCAGCGCCGCCGGTGGTGTGGCATTGGGATACCGCAACTGCCAGAGGCGCCAGAGTCGATCGATCATCGTGTGATGTGCCCAGAAGATCGGATCGAACGCTGCGAACGGAATCATCCCCATGTGGCCGCCCACCCACACATGAACTCGGTTGTGGAGTTCTTCGACCTGGCCGCTGAAGTCGACGAAGTCGGACAGGCGGAGCACTTGCTCGACTTCCTGTACGGAGGGCAGCCGCGGTGCTCCCGCGGCGCCGGGTCGGCGCTGCGTCGACGAGGCAACGTCCAACCCTTGGCGTCGACCTTGGGTCAGCGCAAGTGGATCGACGGGGCCCGAGTACAACGGATTGGCGGTCTGGCCGGTTCTCGCTGCGGAGTACGACCGCGGGATCGTGCCACGTGCGGTGGCCGGAGTGCGCCAGTCCCACCAGGCCAGCTCAGCGTCGGCCACCTGGTCCCGCATCGCGCGCTCGAAGAAGTACAGGTAGGCACGGTGCCAAGGGAGGAAGTACGGCGTGCCGTGGGCATTGCCACAGCTGATCGGCAGTGGCAGGCCGTGAATACCCGCGAAGTAGAGATATCCGCGGTCGTCCTTGATGCCGTACAAGGCGTCGAACGCTTGACGAAGTAGCGCAAGCTGGTCACGCGTCAACGATGCGGCGTCACGACGAAATCGCAGTGCAACCGCGGGCTGCGTTGCCGTCGGCGTACCTACAGGGCTCATGCGCGTGATCGTAGGGCGC
>DATAES010000015.1:0-11404 GCA_036257895.1 Acidimicrobiales bacterium | reverse complement strand
ACGATCAGCGGCGCAATCGGTCGTCAGTCCGGGCGAGCTGCGGCGGAGGCGCTGTGGGATGTCGTCTTCCACGGCATCGGCAGCGGCCGCCGATCCTGAGCACGCATCGGTAGATCGACCGGTCCCGTCCCCATCGTGGCGTGCCGCCGGGTCGTGATAGTCTCGCTCTACCAGTAGGGAAATCACGTTCTCAGCGATGCCTCAGCGGCCGGGAGGAGCATGAACACGTCGCGCAAGCAGATGTCGCTTGTCGGCTTCATGCAGGCGGGCAACGTCACCGTGTACGCGGGATCGTGGCGGCACCCCGCAACCGAGCACGGCTTCCTCGATCAGCGCTTCTACCAGAAGCTCGGCCGAATCCTCGAGGACGGCTGCTTCGACCTGATGTTCTTCGACGATCGTCTTGCGATGCCCGGGATCTACCGAGGCTCGGTCGCAGACGCCGTTCGCCTCGGCGCCCGTCCCGTGAAGCTCGACTTGAGCATCGTGCTCGGCTTGGTGGCCGGCGTCACGCGGCACATCGGCCTCGGCGCGACCTACTCGACGACGTACTACTCGCCGTACCACGTCGCCAGGACGTTCGCGACCCTGGACCACCTCTCCGGCGGACGTGCAGCGTGGAACGTCGTCACGTCGGTGAACGACGGCGAGGCGCGGAACTACGGGATGAGCGAGCACCTCGGTCACGACGCCCGCTACGACCGTGCCGACGAGTTCCTCGAGGCGACGACCGGACTGTGGGACACGTGGGACGACGACGCGCTCGTCCTCGACCGCGCCAGCGGCATGTTTGCCGATCCCGACAAGGTGCGTGAGCTCGACTACGAGGGCGACTACTTCCACGTGCGTGGACCGCTCACCGTGCCCCGGTCGCCGCAGGGCCGGCCCGTGCTCATGCAGGCGGGGTCGTCGGGACGTGGTCGCGACTTCGCGGCGCAATGGGCCGAGCTCATCTTCACCGGTGATCCCGATATCGCGATCGCGCGATCGCACTACAAGGACCAGAAGGACCGGATCGCGGAACGAGGTCGCGATCCCGAGGCCGTCAAGATGTGCCCGATGACGTACACCGTCGTCGGCGAGTCGCAAGCTCACGCCGAAGAGCGAGAGCGGGTGTTCCTGAACGAGCTCGTCGACCCGACGGCGTCGCTGGCGTTGCTCTCCGAGCTCATGAACTACGACTTCTCGGGCATGGCGCTCGACGCGCCGATCACGGACGAGCTCATCGAATCGGTGTCCGGCATCCGCGGCCTGGTGCACAACCTCCGACAGCACATCGGCGAAGCCGTCACACTCGGCGATCTCGCGGGTCACCGCGCCACGCTCTTGCAGGGTCCGCGGTTCGTGGGAACCGCGGCGGCCGTCGCGGATCAGATGGAAGAGTGGTTCGACGGCGACGCCTGCGACGGCTTCGTCATCGCGGCCACGCATGTGCCCGGCGCCTACGAGGACATGGTTCGTCTGGTGGTTCCCGAGCTCCAGCGGCGCGGGGTGTTTCGCGATCGGTACACGGGCTCGACCTTGCGCGAGCACCTCGGTCTGGCGCGTCCTGCGGTGGGCGCGTGACCGACGGCGGACGAGGGCCGGTCCAGGGTCTGCGCGTCATCGAAGCCGCCACGCTCGCCGCGGGGCCGATGGTCGCCACCGCGCTGGGTGAGTTCGGTGCAGAGATCATCAAGGTCGAGCAACCGGGGTCCGGCGACCCGATGCGCACGTGGGGCGAGCGCAAGGACGGCATCGCGCTCGTATGGAAGAGCGTCAGCCGCAACAAGCAGTGCGTGACGCTCGACTTGCGCGTGGCTACGGGTCAGGAGCTGTTCCACGAGCTGCTCAGTGTCAGCGATGTGCTCATCGTGGGTAACCGGCCGAGCGCGCTCGAACGGTGGGGTATCGACTACGACTCGGTGCACGCCCGCCATCCCCAGGTCGTGATGGTGCACATCACCGGCTACGGCGCGGGTGGCCCGAAGAGCGACCTTCCGGGGTACGGCACGCTGGCCGAAGCGATGAGCGGCTTCGCCCACTTGACCGGCCAGCCTGACGGACCGCCGACGCTGCCGCCGTTCATGCTCGCCGACGGCGTGGCTGCACAGTGCGCGACGTGGGCGGTGATGATGGCGCTCTACCACCGCGACGTCCACGGCGCGGGCGGACAGTTGATCGATGTCAACCTCATCGAGCCGCTTGCCCGACTCCTCGAACTCGCGACGCTCGCGTACGACCAGCTGGGCAAGGTCCCCTCCCGGGCGGGCAACCGCCTCGACGCGAGCGCACCTCGCAACGCATACCGAACGGTTGACGACCGATGGCTGGCCATCTCGAGCGCGTCGCCGAGCATCGCGATGCGCCTCTTTCGCGCCATCGGGCGGCCGGAGCTTGCCGACGACCCGAACTATGTCGACCCGGTGCGTCGGCAGGAGCGCGCACTCGAGGTCGACAAACTCGTGGCCGAGTGGATCGCCGAGCGCTCGCTCGACGAGGCGATCGCGGTGTTGCAGGCGGCAGAAGTAGCTGCGGCGCCGATCTACGACGCACAGCAACTGCTGGCGGATGAGCACTTGCGGGCGCGGGGCGCGTTCGTGCCGGTCGACGACCCTGACTTCGGACCGATGACGGTACACGCGCCGGTCGCTCGGATGAGCGAGACGCCAGGTGTCATCGACCATCTCGGTCGAGCATTGGGTGCCGACAACGCGGCGGTGTATGGAGGGTTGCTCGGCGTGAGCGGCGAGCGACTGGAGCAGCTGCGCGAGGCCGGCGTCATCTGATGCTGTCTCGCCAGCCTCGCGCTCGACGGTCGGAGCTGGCGACGCCGGCGAGCAGCGAGCGCATGTGCGCGAAGGCGCCTACGTCGGGCGCCGACCTCGTCTTCCTCGACCTGGAGGATGCTTGCGCACCCGCCGCCAAGGAGTCGGCGCGGGGGATCGCGGTGAACGCGTTGCGAGACCTCGACTGGGGTCGCACGGTGCGCGCCGTGCGCATCAACGGCATCGACACGGTGTGGTGCCACGACGACATCATCGAAATCGTCACCGGCGCGCGCGACTCGCTCGACGTGCTCATCGTCCCGAAGGCGCGCACCGCGCGCGACGTGTGGTGGGTCGATGTGCTGCTCACGCAACTCGAAGGCAAGCTCGGCCTCACCAAGCGCATCGCACTCGAGGTGCTGATCGAAGACGCGGAAGGCCTCGCCAACGCGGTGGACATCGCCCGAGCCAGCCCTCGACTCGAAGCGGTCATCTTCGGTGCTGGTGATCTGTCCGCTTCGCAGCACGCACGCGTCGACGGCAACTTCGATCCCGTGAGCGCGTACCCCGGCGACTTCTGGCACTTCGCCCGAGTGCAGGTCGTGACCGCGGCGCGCGTCGCGGGCATCGACGCGATCGACGCGCCGTACCCCGCGTACAAGGACCTCGAGGGCTATCGCCGGGCCGCGACGCATGGCACCTTGCTCGGCTTCGACGGCAAGTGGGCGATACATCCGGATCAGGTCTCGATCGCCAACGAGGTGTTCTCGCCCACGCCGGAAGAGGTCGACGCGGCGCGCCGTTCGGTCGAGGAGTACCGCGCCGCGGAGGCGCAGGGTGTTGGCGCGATCGGCTCCGACGGCCGTCTGGTCGACGCGGCACACATGCGCCTCGCCGCGAACACGCTCCACAAGGCCGCGCTCGCTGCGGGCGACAGGGCCTGACCTTGCCGGCGACCGATCGACGTGACTAGGCGGGCTCAGCTCGCGGGTTCGGCGAGGGTCTTCAGCTCGAGGTACTCGACCAGACCGGGCTCGCCCATCTCGCGGCCGATGCCGGATTGCTTGTAGCCGCCGAACGGTGAGTCGGGGGCGTACCACAGACCGCCGTTGACGCTGACCGTCCCCGTGCGCAAGCGGCGGGCCACGCGCAGCGCGCGTTCGTGATCGGCCCCGAGGACCATGGCGGACAATCCGAAGATCGAGTTGTTGGCGATGGCGACGGCATCGTCCTCGTCGCTGTAAGGCAGCACCGCGACGACGGGACCGAAGACCTCCTCTTGCGCGATCGCGGAGTTCGGGGCGACGTCGACCAGCAACGTCGGCTCGTAGAAGTAGCCGTTGGGCAGGTTCTCAGGACGGCTACCGCCGGTGACCACCTTGGCGCCGTCGCCCACCGCTCGCTGCACGTAGCCGTCCACCTTGTCCCACTGCCGGGCGTTGATGAGCGGGCCCATCATCGTGGATGGATCCGTTGGATCGCCGACCTGTACACCCTCAATCGTGGTGCGCAGTTGGTCGACCGCGTCGTCGAACATCATCTGCGGCACGAGCATGCGCGTCGTGATCGCGCAACCCTGCCCGGCGTGCGAGCAGATCGAGAAGCCCTCGATCATGCCGGCGAGCGCCAGGTCGCAGTCGTCGAGCGCGATGAACGCGGACTTGCCACCGAGTTCGAGGAACACCTTCTTCACGGTGTCGCTCGCCGCCGCCATGATGCGGCGCCCAGTGGCGGTCGAGCCGGTGAAGCTCACCATGTCGACCATCGGATCGGTGGTGAGCGCGGCCGCGACGTCGACGGAGCTCGACGTGACAACACTCGCGACTCCGGCGGGGATGTCGGTCTCTTCGGCGAGGATGCGGGCGAACGTCTGCGTCGCCCAAGGCGTGTCGGGCGCACCCTTGACGACGACCGTGCAGCCCGCCGCCAGTGCGGGTACGAGCTTCGCAAGCGTGATCTGCAACGGATAGTTGTACGGCACGATCGCGGCGACGACGCCGACCGGCTCCTTCTCCACCCAGCGGTGATGGGTCGAGCCGTACGCCTCGGCGTTGCCGAGGTCTTCGGTCCATGCGAACTTGTCGAGCAGCTCGGTGTACCAACGGACGATGCCGATCGGCGTCTCGAGTTGCGGTCCCTGCGTGAGCGTGAGCGGCGCACCGACGTCCGCAATGATCACGGCGCGCAGGTCTTCGGTGTGTCGCACGAGCGCTTCGTGGAGCTGGCGGAGGCAGTGCGCGCGGAACGCATGGTCGGTGGCCCACGTCGTCGTGTCGAACGCCCGCCGGGCCGCTTCGATCGCTCGCTTCGCATCCCCCAATGACGCGTCGGCGGACGTCCCGAGGACTTCGCCGGTTGCAGGGTTGATCGTCTCGAAGGTGCGTCCGCCCTCAGCGGAAACCAACTCGCCGTCGATCAAAAGACGTTCGTCGTGCCACATGAGGCGGAACCTAGCTGTCACGCCGCAGGAGGAGCACACCCGACGGGGTGCCACCGCCCGACGTGACCACCGCAGTGTGGGCGTCGCGCACCTGACGCTCGCCGGCTTCGTGGCGCAGTTGCATCATCGCCTCGTACAGGAACCCGAAGCCGTGGGTGCGCCCCTCGGACAACTGGCCCCCGTGCGGGTTCACGGGAAGCGCGCCGTCGAGCGCGATGCGCCGTCCTCCGTCGATCCAGTCCTTCGCTTCACCGATCTCGCAGAAGCCGAGGGCCTCGATCCACGAGATCGCGTTGAACGTGAAGCCGTCGTAGACCAACGCCAGGTCGATGTCGCTCGGACGCAAGCTCGTGCGCGACCACAGGTGGGCTGACTGGCCGAGCACTTGCGGTTCGTGCGTGATCGTCTCCTGGTCCCACGAGATGCGTTCGGTGATCTGCGTGCCCACGGCGTCGATCCGCACCGCCGTCTTGGGCAGGTCGGGCGCGACCGACGCGTCCGATACGACCACGGCGATCGACGCGTCGCATGGCACGTCACAGTCGTAGAGGCCGAACGGCGTGGTGATCGGCCGCGCGCTCATGTAGTCGTCCATCGTCATCGGATCGCGATAGATCGCGGCCGGATTGCGGGCCGCGTTGGCGCGGCCGTTGAGCGCGATGTAGCCGAGCAGCTCACGGTTGGCGCCGTAGCGGTGGAAATAGTGATTGGCGTTCATCGCGATCCAGTTGGCGGCAGAAAGCGCGCCGTAGGGCGCCCGCCACTCCATGAAGCCGCTGACCCGACCGCCACTGCCACCACCGATTCCACCACCGGCCTCACGCAAGCCGAGCGCGGCGAACGTCGACTCCCACACGGTCCGGAAGCACAACACGTGACGGCACAGGCCGCTCGCCACCGCGAGCATCGCCGCGATTACCGCACCACCGGGACCGGGGAGCTCGCCACCGCCGTTGATCCACGTCGGATGCAGCCGCAGCGCGTCCTCGACCGCGGTGGCGCCCCCCTCGCTCATCCCCATGCCCGCGGCACCCGGATAGGTCGACAGCCCGTCGATGTCGTCGAGCGTCAGCCCGGCATCCTCCACGGCTGCGAGGCAGGCATCGATCGCGAGCGAGAGCGGGTCGACCAACAACCGGCGCCCGATCGCAGAACGGCCGACACCGGAGAGCACCGCACGGTGTTCGAAGCGGTCGCGCGTCGGCGCGGCGCGCGGCGCCGGCCGCTTCGGCTCACCGACGAGATCGACGGGGTTGTCGTCCTCGCCCGTCGGCTCGAACAGGGGCAGCCATACGTCGTCATGTTGTTCGAAGCGGACCGACACCTGCTGGCCGACGTGGACCTCGTGCGGCTCGCAACCGACGATGTTCGTCGTGAGATGCACGCTCGAGTCTTCGTCGAGCGCGACGTTGGCGATCGCGTAAGGCGGCGCGAACGACGGCGACCACTGGTGCTCGTTGACGGTGAACGCCACGACGGTGGCGCGGCCTGACACGACCGTCGGGACCTGGTTCCGGCTCCGGCACCGAGGACACACGGGTACCGGAGGATGCACGAGCTGGCCGCAGTCGGCGCAGCCCTGGATCCGCAGATTGCCGTCTTCGCCGGATGTCCAGAACCAGTTGTTCGCCGGCGTGAGCAGCGGTAGCGGACGCACGTCAGCGATCGTCAGCGAGGTGCAGGCACTAGATGCTGCGCAGGAAACCGATGGCCTCCTGTGCGGGCGGGAACGAGCCGCTGACGCCAGCGGCGAAGTAGCCCGCATCCGTGATCATCGTGATGCCGGTGATCCCCGCGGCCGCGTCGCTGCAGAAGAACACGAGCGGATAGGCCTGCTCGATCGGCGTCGACGCCTCGATGCCGACGTCGCCGCGGTAGTCCGCTCCGAAGCCGAGCCACATCTCCTTGTTGGCCTGCGCCAAGGGCGTATCGGTCGGCCCGGGCATGATCGCGTTGATGCGGATGCCCTTCTTGAGGAGTCCGTAGGCCGCACGGGCGACGTACGCGTTGATGGTCTTCTTGCTCCACATGTAATCGGCATGCATGTGATCCTGCGCCCACTTCGCGGCCGCGTCGAAGTCGCTGACGTCGAGATACTCGTTCAGCTCGGCCAGGCTGTTCTCCCAACCCATGCCGGCCGCAGACGAGATCATCCCGATGGCCGATCCACGAGGAAGCATGTCGCCGGCGAGCATGCGCTCGATCATGTAGCGGTGCCCGATGAAGTTGATGCGCTCGATGCCGGGTGTGCCGTCGGCGACGCCCGCACAGGAGAACAACGCGTGGACGGGACCGCCGCACTCGTCCACAGCGGCGTCGATCGACGTCTTGTCCGAGAGGTCGAGCGAGATCGCCTTGACGCCCGGGAGTGTGATCTCGGCGCGGTCCATCACCACGACCTCGGCACCGGCGTCCAGCACCAGTTCGGCGACGGCTGCGCCCATCCCGGTCGCGCCGCCGACCACCAGCGCCCGCTTGCCCTTGTAGCTGTAGGCGTCGAACAGACCCATCCAGTTGCTCCCCACGTGTGACGTGATTGTTAGATCACCGCACGTTAGTGCGACGCGCTGCGGGGAACATCCCGGAACGGGACGTCACGATCGAGGGTGCGCTCGCGCGGCATCCCGAGCACGCGCTCGCTGATGACGTTGCGGGCCATCTCGGTGGTGCCGCCGCCGATGCACGACGTCTGCCGCATGAGGAAGTCAGGCCCTGCGTGTGCCGCGCCACCGTCGGAAGAGGTCCATGCCGCGCCGAGACCGCCCGCGATCTCGAAGCCGATCGTGCCGATGCGAGAGCCAACGACACCGTGGAACAACCGGGCGATGCCGGCGGCATGGTCGGGCATCACGCGCGTCGCGATGCCCTGGGTCACGCGCCGCTGCACGGTCTCCCGGACGACTTCGAGCATCCGCACCTCGCCGATGAGGTCGCGCACGACAGGATCGTCCATCCGTCCCGCCGCCTGCGCGATCGCGAGCACGTCGGACAGCCCATGGCGACCGTGAACGAAGTGGGCCGGCATCGTCACCAGCGGCGAGTTGTGGAGCATCCGCTCGTGGAACATCCATCGGGTCCCGACCGTCCACCCGTCGTCGACGTCTCCCATACGGTCTCCGTCGGGCACACGCACATCGGTCAGGAACTCCTGACAGAACTCCTTCGACCCGTTGAGCATCTCGATCTGCTGCACCTCGACACCGTCCTGGTGCAGCGGGAGCATGAACACCGTCAGTCCTCTGTGCTTCGGCACGTCCCAGTTCGTGCGCGCCAGGCAAAGGCCCCAGTCGGACCACCACGCGCCGGTGGTCCACACCTTCGAGCCGTTGACGATCCACTCGTCACCGTCGCGCACCGCCGTCGTCAGCGCACCCGCGACATCGGAGCCTCCGCTCGGCTCGGAGAGCAACTGCATCCAGATCTCCTCGCCCTTCAAGATGGCGGGGACGTGCCGTTGCTTCTGTTCCTCGGTGCCGAACTCGAGCAACACCGCGAGACATGGCGCCATCGTGGGCACCTGAAGCCGGGACGGGTGCTCGTACCCCACCAACTCGTCGTTCAGCACGCGCTGATGAGCAGGAGTCAGTCCTCGGCCGCCGTAATCGCGCGGCACGCAGATGCCGGCGAATCCAGCGTCGAACAAGCGTCGTTGGATCTCGCGGTCGTGCACGAGATAGGCGAGTTCGTCCTCCTCGGACACGACGTTGAACGTGCCGACGACGTGATCGGGAACCGCGGGGCCGAGGTTGGCGCGGATCCACGCACGAGCCCGTTGCCGGAACGATTCGACGTCTTCGATCTCGTCGTCATCGACGCGCATGTCGTGCTCGGTCACGCGTGTTGCCCTTCCTCGACGATCGCCGTGATGCGTTGGCGATGCTCCGCCGGCGTCCCGAACAGTGCCGAGTCGACGGTGACCCGTCGCAGGAACAGGTGCAGGTCGTGCTCGAAGGTCAAGCCGATGCCGCCGTGGATCTGGACACAGTCCTGCACGAGCTCGGCGCCGTACTGACCGATGTAGGCCTTCGCCACGCTGACGAGCTCACGGGCATCCGGTGCCGACGCCTGGACCGCAGCAGCGGCCGCGTCGCTGATCGCATGGCTTGCTTCGAGCCACGCCTTCATGTCGGCGAAGCGATGCTTGAGTTCTTGGTACGAAGCCAGCGGCCGGCCGAACGTGTAGCGATCGAATGCCCACTCGACGGTCATGTCGAAGGCCGTCTGCATCGCACCGACCATCTCGGCATTGAGCATCACGAGCGCGAGTTGCAGCTGCCGTTCGACCTGCAGTGCAGCGCGGCCGATCTCGCCGACGACAGCCGTCACGGGTACCCGCACCTCGTCGAACCGCACGACCGAGAACCGCCGTGTGAGATCGAGCGTGTGCATCGGTTCGACAGTGACACCGGCGGCTGACGCCGGGACGAGCACCTGGGTCAGAGCGTCGCCTGTGTGCCCGGTCACGAGGAAGTGTTCGGACTCGGACCCGGTCTCCACCGGACGCTTGACGCCGTCGAGCACGACGTCGTCGCCGTCGACGCGGACCGCCAACATCGTGGTACCCAGGCGATCGTTCGGCGGCGGCTCGGTCGTGCACCACGATGCAATGGAGGTCCCGCTCAGCAGTCCGGCGAGCACATCGTCGTGGACGTTCGCATCGTTCAATGCTGCGGCCACGACGTTCGTCGTCACCAGCGGCCCTGGTGCTGCGGCGCGGCCGAACTCGTGAGCGATGAGTGTGAGATCGACGACACCCTCACCGCTGATCGAGCCACCACCGTTCTCCTCGGACACCAGCAGCGATGTCCAACCCAGTTCCGCGCCGCGCTTCCAGTAGTCGCGATCGAAACCGGCCGGATCATCGCGGCGACGGCGCAACTCGTCGACGGGCGCGAACTCCGCGAGGAACCGTGCCGTCGTCTCACGGAGGAAATCTTGATCGGCGCTCGGTTGGAGCAGCATCAACGACCTGTTTGCGAGGAGAACACCGGCAATGTCTCCCACCCGCGCACGGTGGAGGTGCGCGCCATCTTCGCGTTGTCCCAGTCGACCTCCCACTCGGGGAACCGTTTCAACACCTCGTCGAGGGCGACGCGGCCCTCGAGGCGGGCCAGCGCGGCGCCGAGGCAGAAGTGCAAGCCGTAACCGAAGCTCAGGTGATGGTCGATGCTGCGGTGGATGTCGAAACGGTCGCCGTCAGGGAAGTGGCGGTCGTCGCGGTTGGCCGACCCGTTGAGGATCACCATCACGTTCCCCTCCGTGACCGTCCGGCCGTAGTACTCGACGTCGCGAGCGATGTAGCGGGCCTGTACGGGAGACGGCGCCTCGTAGCGGAGGAGCTCCTCGATCGCGTTCGGGATGAGCGAGCGGTCTTCGACGAGCTCGCGGCGCTGATCGGGATGTTCGGCCAAGAGCTTGCCCGTCCAGCCGATGAGCCGGGTCGTCGTCTCGTTGCCGGCACCCGCGATCAAGTTGACGTACGTGAGGATCTCGTCGCGGGTGAGGCGGCGCACGGTGCCGGTCTCGTCCTCGAACTCCCGGACGAGCATCTCGGTCATCAGGTCATCGGACGGATGGTCGACACGCCAGTCGATGTACTCGGCGAAGAGGGCACCGGGATCCCCTTCGAAGCGGGTCGGGTCGGGTGGCTCGCCGGCGTCGAGGCGCAATCCGTCGTCGAGACGGGCGCGGATCGTCTCTTGATCGCGCTCGGGGATGCCGAGCAGGTAGCCGATCGTGCGCATCGGCATCTGCGCACCGAGATCGGTGATGAAGTCGAACCCGTCGGCGTCCTGCAGTGGATCGAGCGTGCGGGCACAGAACTCGCGCACCTTCGATTCGATCGCGTTCATCTTCTTCGGTGTGAACACTCGAGACAGCAGGCCGCGGTGGACGTCATGGACCGGGGGGTCCTCGAAGAGGACGATGCCCGGTGGAATGTCGACGTCCGCCTTGATGAGCTCGAGGATCGAGCCCTTGCCCGACCGGTACGTCTCCCAGTCGACGAGCGCGCGTTCGACGTCCTCGAACCGGCTCAGCGCGAAGAAGTCGTAGCGCTCGTTGTAGTAGAGCGGGGCTTCGTCGCGCAGCCGCTTCCACACCGGGTGCGGATCCACGTCGATCTCGAAGTCATAGGGGTCGTAGTAGACGTCGCTCTCGTTCGTGATGGCCACGTTGCTCGTCCGATCTGCTCGCCCGACCATATTGACGCAACTGT
>DATAES010000014.1:0-21545 GCA_036257895.1 Acidimicrobiales bacterium | reverse complement strand
CGACTACTACGGGTCCGCAGGCGCGCTGCTCGACCAAGGCTTCAACACGCCGGTCGCGGCAGAGATGACACTCGACCATCTCCCACCGGTCGTCGCCGACGCGTCGCTGCCCCCTGCGGCCGCCCGCCGGGGGGAAGGTGCCGGGGGTGTGCCCGTGGCGCCGGCTGCCGCGACAGTGGGTCCGCAGTCGCGTGCGGACTCGTCCTTGTTCAACTCGCCGTTGGTCGCGATGGTCGTGTTGGTTCTCGGTCTCGCCGGCTTGGTCGTGCTGCGACGCCGGACCGTGGTTCGCCGTCGACGAGCACGCGCGTTGGCTCGCCGTCGCGCCGCCCAGGAGCAACTCGACCTAGACGGCGTCCCAGACGAGATGGGTGTCGGCTTCGACTTCGAGGAGGAGCTGGGCCGGGTCATGCTTGTCGATGTGACCGATGAGCCCGTTGTAGAGGCCGTAGCCGACGAGCTCGCGTAGGCGCGGCGAAAACCGGCGCGCGATCTCCGTCGGGATGCCCAGCTGCTGGTTCTCCTGCTGGCGGATGTAGCCCGCGCAGTAATTCATGGCGATGCCCACCCGCCGTTCACCGGTGCGGTTCGCGCCGCCACCGTGCCAGAGGCTGCCGTGCCATACGAGCACCGATCCCTTCGCCATCTCGGCGGGGACCGACGGGTAGTCCTGGCCGTAGTTCGGGCTGTGGTCGAGCAAGTGGGACCCGGGCACGACGCGTGTGGCGCCGTTCTCGTCGGTGAAATCGGTGAGCGCCCACATCGTGTTGCACACGGTGGGCGGGTGCGGCTTGGGAAGGGGGATCAACTGGTCGTCGGCGTGGATCGGTTGCGCAGACTCGCCCGGGCCGATCGCGATCGACGACAGCGAGGACACCAGGCAACCGCGGTCGAGCACACCTTCGACGACCGGAAGCACGTTCGGATGCACCGGGATCCGCTCGTACAAGTCACCGTGCACGAGCAGGTTGTAGATGCGCCAGGTGCGCTCGCCTTCGAAGCTGTTCCTCGCCGGTTCGATGCCGAGGTCGTGTTCGAGCCGCAACAGGTCGTCGCGCAGCGCGTCGACGGCGTCGGGCTCGATCGCGTCCTTGATGACCGTGAACCCCTGGTCTGCGATCGCGGCCACGTGCGCGGCGGTGTCCATGGCCGTCCATTCTGGCAAGAATGGGGAGATGTCCATCTACGACGTCCCGATCCACTCCCTCGACGGTGACGACGCCGATCTGCACGACTACGACGACAAGACCGTCCTGCTCGTGAACGTCGCGTCGAAGTGCGGTCTCACGCCGCAGTACGCCGGCCTCGAACGCATCCACGAGAAGTACAAGGACCGCGGGTTCACGGTGCTCGGCGTGCCGTGCAACCAGTTCGGCGGCCAGGAGCCCGGTACGGCGGCAGAGATCGAGGAATTCTGTTCCACCACCTACGGCGTCACATTCCCGATGACCGAGAAGGTCGAGGTCAACGGCGACGACCGCCACGAGCTGTATCAGCAGCTCGTCGACGTGCCCGACATCGGCGACGGCCACACCGGCGACATCCGGTGGAATTTCGAGAAGTTCGTGATCGCGCCAGGCGGAGACGTCGTGGCCCGCTTCAATCCGATGATCGACCCCGAGGCCCCTGAGGTGGTCGAGACCATCGAGAAGGCGCTCAAGTAGAAGCCGAAGGAGCGGCGAGGCGCCGGAGGGTCCTCCTCGACGTCTCGCCCATCACCGAACATCCCCAATACCGGCTGCTCTTCACCGGGCAGCTCGTGTCGTTCTTCGGGCGCCAGCTCACGATCGTGGCGTCCGCGTTGCAGATCTTCCTGCTGACCGACTCGTCGTTGCAGGTCGGTCTGCTGAGCCTCGCGCAGCTCGGACCGGTCATCGTGTGCTCGTTCCTCGGCGGCTCGCTCGCCGACGCGGTCGATCGTCGCAAGCTGCTGATCGTCGCCAACGTGCTCATGACCACGACCAGTATCGGGCTCGCGGCGAACGCGATGCTCGGTCAACCGCAGGTGTGGCCGCTGTATGTGTGCACGGCGCTGAATGCCGGCTTCTCGTCGATCGACGCGCCGACCCGAACAGCGGCGGTCGCGACGCTCGTTCGTCGCGATCAGATCCCCGCTGCGGCTGCGCTGAACCAGACCGGCTACCAGTTCGGGCAAGTCGCCGGTCCGGCCTTCGCCGGTCTCATCATCGCCACCGTCTCGATCGCCGCCGCGTACTGGTTCGACGTTGCGACGTTCGTGATCGCGCTCGTGCTGCTCTTCCGCATGCAACCGATGGTGCCCGAAGGCGGCGGCACGCGTGCGGGCCTCAGCTCGGTGAAGGAAGGTCTGCGCTACCTGCGCGGCCAACGAGCGGTGCAGGGCACGTTTCTGATCGACATCAACGCGATGGTGTTCGGCATGCCGCGCGCGCTGTTCCCGCAACTCGGCACCGAGCTCTACGGCGGCGGTGCGGGTACGGTCGGGCTGCTCTACGCCGCGCCTGCCGCAGGCGCGTTCATCGGTGCCGTCACGACCGGCTGGGTCGGCGGAGTCAGGCGCCCGGGGCGCGCAGTGTTGTACGCGGTGATCGCATGGGGAGCGGCGATCGCCGCCTTCGGGTCGACGGCGTGGTTGCCGGCCGGGTTGCTCTTCCTCGCGGTGGCCGGTGCCGCCGATGTGATCTCCGCAGTGTTCCGGGGGACGATCCTGCAGCTCCAAGTGCCGGACCGCCTCCGTGGCCGCCTGAACGCGATCAACATCGCGGTCGTAACCGGCGGGCCCCGCGTCGGCGATCTCGAAGCCGGTGTCGTCGCCACCGCGACCACTGCCCAGTTCTCCGTCGTATCGGGCGGTCTCGCCTGCATCGCCGGTGTCGGCCTGCTCGCGCGGCTCCGGCCGGAACTCGGGGAGTGGCGGGCGCCCGATACCCTTGACCCGATCACATGAGGACCACATTCGAGGCCCTCGGCCTTTCCTCCGACCTGGTCGAGGCGCTGAACACGGCGGGCATCACCCACCCCTTCCCAATCCAATCGCTCACGATCGCCGATGCCCTGGCGGGCAGGGACGTCTGCGGAAAGGCCAAGACCGGCTCGGGCAAGACGTTGGCGTTCGGACTGCCCCTGCTCGAGCGCACGCCACCGGCTGAACCCGGTCGGCCGACCGCACTCGTCCTGGTGCCGACCCGAGAGCTCGCCATCCAGGTCAACTCGGTGCTCGCGCCGCTCGGCAAGGAGCGCGGTGTGCGCCTCGCGCTCGTGTACGGCGGCCAATCGCTCGAACGGCAGGCGCGCCGGCTACAGGACGGCGTCGAGATCGTCGTGGCCACACCTGGACGATTGATCGACATGCTCGATCGCAAGTCGCTCTCGCTCGAGGCGCTCACGTGCGTCGTCCTCGACGAGGCCGATCGCATGGCCGACATGGGGTTCCTGCCGCAGGTGGAGTGGGTCCTCCGCCACGTCGGCGGTCCGCACCAGACGCTGTTGTTCTCGGCGACGCTCGACGGCGCGGTCGACGTGCTGGTTCGTCGCTACCAGCGTGACCCGGTCTTCCACGAGGTCGAGTCGCGCACCATCACGGTGGAGGAGATGGTGCACCGCTTCCTCCTTGTGCACGAGATGGACAAGGTCAAGGTCGCCGCTGCCATCGCGCGCGGCGCGGGGCGGACACTGATGTTCACGCGCACGAAGCGAACCGCGGATCGGCTCGCGTCGAACTTGAACAAGGAAGGCGTGAGGGCGGCCGCCATCCACGGCGATCTTCCGCAGCGCATGCGGGAACGCGCGCTCGACGACTTCCAGAACGGAAGGCTTCCCGTGCTCGTCGCCACCGATGTGGCCGCGCGCGGGCTGCACATCGACGATGTCGAGATCGTCGTGCACTACGACCCGCCGCCGGACCAGAAGGCATACCTGCACCGGTCCGGTCGCACGGCGCGTGCCGGCGAGTCGGGCATCGTCGTGACGCTGGTGTTGTGGAACGAGGAGTTGGAGATCAAGCGGCTGCTGCCGCGCATCGGAGTCAAGCAGCCACTGGTGCAGGTTTTCTCGAACGACTCTCGTCTCGCTGATCTCGCCGCGTGGGATCCCCTGGAGACCGCAGAAGCCGCGAATAGCTAGCTTTGACCCGTGGCGTGGCACACGGCGGCGCGGAACCAGCCGAAGTGGATCCACTCGCCCGTCGTCGACATCGCGTTGGCGGCCGTGTGGCTGCCGTTCGCGCTCGCAGCACACGCGGTGAGCGGCGACCCGCACGCGCTCGCTCTGTTGATCAACGCAACGTTTCTGCTCTCGTTCTTCCACCAGCCGCTCACGCTGCCGCTCGTCTACGGCGATCCTGCCCAGTACGGGCTGCGTCGCAAGCTCTTCACATGGAGCCCGGTTGTGTTCGTCGTCGCGATCACGCTCGGGCTGTGGGTGTCGTTCGCGCTCGTCGCGGTGATTGCAGGACTGTGGAACGCGGAGCACACGTTGATGCAGCGGTTCGGCATCACCCGGATCTACGGCCGCAAGTCCGGCCAGGACAGCGGCACGCTCGAACGATGGCTGCTCATCTCGTGGCTCGTGTTCGCAATCGTCTGGATCGGCTCGGATCCCGCGACACCCGGTCGGGTGGCGCGGCTTCCGCTCGGTGACGTCAACGCCGCATCCGTGGACCACCTCACGACGCTGCGTCCCTTGGTGGCGGCGCTCGTCATGCCGGTCGTCCTGCTGTCGGCCGTGCTCGCAACTCGCTGGTTGACGGGCGAGTACACGAGAGCGCGTCGCGGCGAAGCCAACCCCGCGAAGTGGGTCTACGTGGGGTCGACGGGGGCGCTGTTTGCGTGGATGCTCGTCGATCCCGTGTCGGGCTTCATGGCGTACGTGGGCGCGCATGCTGTCGAGTACTTCGTGATCGTCAATCACTCGCTCGGCACGCGCTACGCGGATGGTTCAGGCGGAACACTCGGAGTCGCCGTGCGGCGCGCCCACGGGCGAACCAAATTCTTCGCGGGCTACGCGGCAGCACTGGCGCTTCTCGTCGTGCTGCTCCATCGCACTGGCAACCCGGACGCGTACGGGTTTGCCGTTCTCTTCCTGGGTGGCCTGCACGTGTTCTACGACGGCTTCATCTGGAAGCTCCGGCGACCTGCAGTCGCGCGGGGATTCGTTCAACCGATCGAGGTGAACGTCAGCGCGTAGAGCACCGCGGTCAGCGACAAGCCATCGGTCATCTCACCGCGCTCGACGGAGCTGCGCACATCGGCCATCGGCACCCATTCGATGCGCTCGGCCTCGCCAGGATCGGTCGGATCAGCCACGTGTTGCGCACCCGCAGCGAGGTAGATGTGGAAGCGCTGATCGGACAGCCCGTTGCTCGGGTGGTACGTCACCAAGTGGCGTAGGGGTCCGGGCGCCCAGCCGGTCTCCTCGATCGTCTCCCGCGTCGCGGCTTCCTCGGGTGTCTCGCCGGGCTCGATCTTGCCCGCCGGGATCTCCCAGCCCCACGTGTCGGTGATGAACCGGTGGCGCCACAACAGGAGAAGCCCCCGGTCGGGATCGTGAACGACCGCGCCCGCCGCCTTGTTGGGCATGCGCACGACGTGGTGCTCGAACCGCTCCTCGCCCGGGATCTCGACATCGACGAGGGTGAGACGGACCCAGTCGCTCTCGTAGAGCGACCGCTCACCGTGCACCGTCCACCGCATGGCCCGAACTTAGGCTTGGCGGGCTTACGGTGTCATAGTGCTGTCGACTGCACGACGACGCGAGCTGGGCGCGTTCTACACACCTCCCGATGTGGCGTACGGGCTCGTCGGGCTGGCGCTCGATGGCGTCCGCGGCGCGCCGGCGGTGTGTGATCCCGCATGCGGCGACGGCGCGTTCCTGCTCGCGACCGCCGAGCTGCTCCTTCACCGAGGAGTCCCGCGCGACGCCGTGGCTCGCGACCTGCTGTGGGGATGCGACATCGCTCCCGCGGCGGTCGCCGCGACGCGCGAGGCGATCGTCGCGTGGTCGGGAGTCGATCCGGGCGAGCACCTGGTGGTCGCCGACGGGCTCACGATGGGAGCACGGTGGCGGGCACGGTTCGATGCCGTCGTCGGCAACCCGCCCTTCTTGAACCAACTCGAACGAGCAACCGTCCGCCGCACCCCGTTGCCGCCCGCGCTCGACGCGGTCGCACGCCCGTACACCGACACCGCGTGGCTGTTCCTCCTCGTCGGCCGCGAGTTGGTGCGCTCCGGCGGACGGGTGGTGCTCGTACAGCCGCAGTCGCTCGTATCGGCACGGGACGCAGCACCGGTGCGAGACATCGTTGCTCCGTCGCTTGCGGGGTTGTGGTGGTGTGACGAGTTGCTGTTCGACGCGAGCGTGCGCGTATGCGCGCCCGTGCTCGGCTCGCCGTCACCGGCCGTGCGCCGGTGGTCCGGTCGAGCCGTGTCCGAGATCGCGCCTACCGACCACCCCCGATCGTCGTGGAGCGCGCTGGTCCCGTCCGACGTCCCCGATGTTCGACTCGAGGGCGTCGCGACGTTGGGCGCGATGGCGACCGCGACAGCCGGCTTCCGTGACGAGTACTACGGCTTGCGACCGCACGTCGTCGACGAGCTGGACGGCGATCTGCCGTTGCTCGTCACGAGCGGCTTGATCGACCCCGGCCGCATCAAGTGGGGCGAACACACGACGCGCTTCGGCGGGCGGCGCTTCACCCATCCACGTGTCGACCCGTCGCTGCTCACGGGCTCCCTCGAACGATGGGTGCGGCAGCGGCTGGTGCCCAAGGTCGTCCTCGCAACCCAGACCAAGGTCGTGGAAGCGGCGGTCGACGTCAGCGGTGAGTGGGTTCCCTCGACGCCCGTCATCGCGGTGCACTGCGCACCATCAGACCTGTGGCGGATCGCGGCACTGCTGACCGCCCCGGGCGTGAGCGCGTGGGCAATGCACCACCACCGGGGCGCCGCGCTCGCTCCCGATGCCATCAAGCTGTCGGCGCGGCAAGTGCTCGAGGTTCCGCTTCCCGCGGACACCGTCGCGTGGGATCGGGCCGCAGTGGCACTCGCCGCGGGCCGGATCCTCGACGTCGGCCGGGCGATGACCCGGGCATTCGCCAGCAGTGAAGGGGTGTTCGACTGGTGGCAGGCGCGCCTTGCTCGCACCGGTTCGCCGCTATTGAGCACGGGTGCACACAAGGGGAAAGGCATCATGGAGGCGTGAGCCGCCGGGTCCATCCCTCGATGCTGCCTGCATCCGGTGCATGGCAGCCCGGCGATCATCCGGGAGAGCGCCGCTTCTTCTCCCTGGCCGGCGACCGGCCGTTCGTGCTCGAAGGTGGCGGCTCGCTGCGCGACATCACGATCGCCTATGAGACCTGGGGCGCGCTCGACGCCGACGCCGGCAACGCGGTACTCGTTTGCCATGCGCTCACCGGTGACAGTCACGCTGCGGGGCCGCTGGTCGACGGGCACGTCACCGCGGGCTGGTGGGACGGCATGATCGGTCCGGGTAAGGCCCTCGACACCGACCGGTACTTCGTCGTGTGTGCCAACGTCCTCGGAGGCTGCCAGGGCACGACCGGGCCCGCGTCACCACATCCGGACGACGGCCACCCCTACGCATCCCGGTTCCCCGTCGTCTCGATCAGGGACTGGGTGCGCACGCAGGCGGCGCTCGCTGACCACCTCGGCATCGACCGCTGGTTGTCCGCAGTCGGCGGGTCGATGGGCGGGATGATGGTGCTCGAGTGGGCGATCATGTTCCCCGACCGCGTGCGCTCGATCATCCCGATCGCCACGTGCGTCGCGGCCACGGCGCAGCAGATCGGCTGGTGGAGCACCGGCCGGCGGGTGATTCATCTCGACCCGCGCTTCCGGGGCGGCGACTACTACGACGCGGCGCCGGGCGACGGACCGCACCAGGGTCTGGCCCTGGCCCGCATGATCAGTCAGATCACGTTTCGCAGCGACGATGTTTTCACCGACCGGTTCGGCCGTGAGGTGGTGGAACCGCTGAACGGCGGGTTCTCGCTGTGGCAGCGCTTCGAGGTCGAGCGCTACCTCGAATACCACGGCGACAAGCTCGTGCGCCGGTTCGACGCCAACACGTACCTCGTCGTGACGAAAGCGATGGACCTGCACGACATCGGTCGCGGCCGGGGCGGCATCGAGGCGGCGCTGCAGCGCATCTCGGCGCCGGTGCTGGCCATCGGCATCAGCTCGGACATCTTGTATCCCGCGTACCAGTCGCGCGAGATCGTCGATGGCATCGTCGCCGCGGGCGGCGACGCCGAGTGCGTCGAGCTCGACAGTCCGCACGGTCACGACGCATTCCTGCTCGAGTTCGACCAGGTCGGTGACGCGTTGACCGACTTCCTCAAGAAAGTGGAGAAGGATGGCTGACGACGCGCATCCTGAGTGGCGGTCCGAGACGCGGGCAGTACGCGCCGGACGCACCTACAACGAAGGTTCGCTCGCGCCGGTGCTGTGGCCTTCGACGACGTACTTCAACCGATCCGTCGACGAGGAGTACGCGCTCGCCCGTGCCATGCACCCCGGCAAGTTCTACAGCCGAAACGGCAGTCCGTCCGTGCTGGAGTTCGAAGACGCAGTTGCGGAGCTCGAAGGAGCGGAGGCTGCGCTCGCCTTCGCATCGGGCATGGGCGCGCTCTGCTCCGTACTGTTGACGTTCTGCGGAACCGGCGACCACGTCGTCGCGCAACACTCCACGTTCTCCGTCACCAATCAGATGTTCACGATGCTGTGCCCGCGCCTCGGGATCGACGTGACATTTGTCGACGCGACCGACAGCGACGCCGTGCGCGCGGCGGTACGACCCGGCAAGACGCAGCTCGTGTTGGTCGAGACTCCGTGCAATCCCGGGTTGAGCGTCGTGGACCTCGACGCGGTCGGATCGATCGAAGGTCCGTTCACCGTCTGCGACAGCACGTTCGCACCTCCGCCGGTGCAGCAAACGCTGTCGCACGGCATCGACATCGTCATGCATGCCGCGACGAAAGGACTCGGGGGACACAACGACGCGATGCTCGGCGTCATCGCGGGTGAGCGCGATCTGATCGCAGCGGTGTGGGGTCATCACCTGATTCACGGTGCGGTGTGCTCACCGTTCGACGCGTGGAATGCGCTGCGGGGCATCCGTACCTTGCACGTGCGTGTGAGTCAGCAGTCCGAGAGCGCGCTCGCTCTCGCAGAGTTTCTCGAGGGTCACGACACCGTCGGTCGTGTCTCGTATCCGGGGCTCGACTCGCATCCGCAGCGCGAGGTGGCCAAGCGACAGATGACGATGGGCGGTTCGGTCTTGACCTTCGAGCTCGCTGGCGGCCTCGAGGCCGGAAGGACATTCGTCGAAGCGGTCGAGCTCGCACAGGTCGCGCCATCGCTTGGGGGACCGGAGACCCTCGTGGTGCACCCGCCCACGATGACGGCGGCCACGCTGACTCCGGACGAGCGGGCGGCGATGGGCATCGGCGAAGGCATGATTCGCGTCTCGGTCGGTCTCGAGCACATCGACGACGTCATCGCCGACTTCGGACAAGCGCTTGCGCGCTGTTGACCGGGGTCGTTGACCCCGTGTCACTCGACTGCACCATCGCCGATGTCTTCACCGACACACCGCTGACCGGTAATCAACTCGCGGTGTTCGCGGACGCGACCGGTGTCGACGACGCGCTGATGCAGTTGCTCGCGCGCGAGATCGGCTTCTCCGAGACGACCTTCGTGTTCCCTGACGACCGCGTACGCATCTTCACTCCTGGCTCCGAGCTGCCGTTCGCCGGTCACCCCGTGCTCGGCACTGCTTTCGTCCTCGCATCGCTTCGCGGTGTCCGCGAGGTCACGTTGCTCACCGGCGCGGGTCCCGTCCCCGTCACGTTCGACGACCGCGGTCGCGGCACCATGCGACAACCGTTGCCGACGGTGTCCGCATGGTCTGGTGACACCGATGCGCTGTTCGCCGCGCTCGGCATCTCGGGCTCGCGCCTGCCGGTCGAGGCCTACGTGAACGGCCCGACCCACGTCTACGTCGTGCTGCCGTCGACGGATGAGGTCGCCGGGCTTCGACCGGACACCGGCCGGCTGACCACGGTCCTGCCCCGTAGCACGATCAGTTGCGTCGCAGGGGTGGGCACGAGTTGGAAGAGCCGAGTCTTCGGACCGGATCTCGGCGTCATCGAGGATCCCGCGACGGGTTCTGCCGCCGGTCCGCTGGCCGTGCATCTCTGCCGCCATGGTGTGGTGCCGTGGGGGACCGAGATCACGATCACACAGGGTGTCGAGCTGCAGCGTCCGTCCACGCTGTACGCGCGGGCGACCGGAAGCGACGCCCAGTTGGAGTCCGTGGAGGTTGCGGGCGATACGGTCATCGTGGGGCAAAGCCACTTTGAGCTCTGAAGGGGGTTTCACATGACCATGAACGGCCTTCGAGTCATCTCGGCCGACTCACACGTGCTCGAGCCGCACGACTTGTGGACCTCACGGATGGCGGACGGACCGTTCGGCGATCGCGCGCCGCACATGGTCGAGCACGACACCCACGGCCACCTGTTCATCATCGAGGACCTGAAGCCGTTTCCGATCGGTCTCGCCGGCGCCGCGGGGAAGCCGTCCGACGATCTGCGGGCGAGTGGCGACACCGCCGACACGCTGCGCGCCGGCGGTTGGGATCCTGCGGTGCGATTGGAGGACATGGACACCGACGGCGTCGCGGCCGAAGTCCTCTATCCCTCGATCGGGATGACGCTCGCGCAGTCGAAGGACCGCGACTACCAGATCGCGTGCATCCGCGCGTACAACGACTGGCTCGTCGAGTTCTGCGCTGCCGGCAACGGCCGGCTCGTCGGCTTGGCGATGATCCCCACCATCGATCCGGACGCCGCGGTCGAGGAGATCGAGCGGGCCTCCGGCGCCGGGCTGCGCGGCGCGATGGTTCCTGGCGTCCCGCCTGAGGGTCACTACGCCGAGCCGCGGTTCGACCCGATGTGGGCCGCGTTCGCAGATGCGGACTGGCCGGTCTCGTTCCACATCCTCACCGGCGCGGGCGGCGGCGATCCCACGCTCGGGTCTCGTCTCGGGATGCTCACCGTGATGAGCGTCGTGCAGCAGGTGCAGCAGACGCTCGCACTGCTGATCTTCGGTCGTGTCTTCGATCGTCACCCGCGCCTGAAGGTCGTGTCCGCCGAGCACGACGCCGGCTGGGTCGCGCACTACTCGTACCGGCTCGATCAGATGTGGGAGCGCCACCACGCATGGCTCGGACGCGGTTCGGAAGGTCTCGAGCAACAGCCGAGCGAGTACCTCGCGAAGAACGTGTGGTTCACGTTCCAGAAGGACCCCGTCGCGGTCGAGACGCGGGGCCGCGTCGGTCTCGACCGGCTCATGTGGGCCAGCGACTATCCGCACTCCGACTCGACGTGGCCGCATTCGAGGAAGGTCATCGAACGCGACTTCGCAGGCGTACCCGAGCCCGATCTGCGCGCCATTGTCGCGGACAACGCCGCCGCGCTCTACAGGCTGTAGCCGCCACTGAGGCGATGCCGGAGCTCATCGAGATCGAGTACTACCGGCAGCTGGCGGAGGGTGCACTCGGGCGCGTTGTCGACTCGGTCGACGCACCGGACGCCTGGTTCCTCAAGCGAGGGCTGACTGCACGCATCGTCAGTGATGCGCTGGCCGGCCGTCAGTTCGTCTGCGCCCGCCGTATCGGGAAGCTGCTGCTGCTCGACATGGACGACGGTGCGGTGCTCGGCCTTCGGTTCGGGATGACCGGCCGGCTCGTGCTCGACGATCACGCGGGCGTCGACGAACTCCAGTATGCGAGCCGGAGGCGGGAGGAGGCTTGGGACCGGTTCGTGGTGCGATTCGACGACGACGGTGATCTACGCATCAACGACGCACGGCGGCTCGGCGGCGTCGAGCTCGACCCCGACGAGGCTCGGCTCGGGATCGACGCGGCCTCGATCACATCCGCGCAGCTCACGTCCGCGCTCGATCACAGCACCGCACCGCTGAAGGCTCGGCTGATGGATCAGCATCGGGTCGCCGGGCTCGGCAACCTGCTCGTCGACGAGGTCTTGTGGCGGGCGGGACTCGACCCCGCTCGTTCCGCAGGATCGCTCTCGCCGGCAGAACGCAAGCGGCTGCACCGCCACCTGCGCCGGACCGTCGAAGAGCTCCTGGCCAGCGGTGGCTCGCACCTCGGCCGGCTGCAGGTGGCGCGGGTCCGCGGCGGCCGCTGCCCGAAGGAAGGCGCCGAGCTCCAGCGCCGCACCGTCGGCGGCCGCACCACCTACTCCTGTCCTGTCCACCAGCACTGACCCCTACAGTCGCTGCGATGGACGAGATCTCGGCGTTGACCGAACAGCAACAGGAGCTGTCCGATCTGCTCGCCTCCCTCGACGACGACGATTGGAGGCTCTCGTCGCGCTGTGAGGGCTGGTCGGTTGCCGACGTCGTGCTGCACCTCGCGCAGACGAACGAGATGGCCATCGGCAGCGCGCAAGGACGGTTCACCGAGGCGCTCACCGTCCTCACTTCGGGAGTGGAAGCGGCGGGGAACGTCGACGACGGCGCCGACGTCATGGTGCGACACCAGCGCGGCGCGCCCCCCGCCCAAGTGCGCGCACGCTGGCAGCAGAGCGCCGATGAGTTGCGTGCCGCGCTCGACGCGGCTGATCCTCATGAACGGGTCGACTGGGTTGCGGGCCGACTCACGGTCCGCACGCTGGCCACGACTCGACTCGCGGAGACGTGGATTCACACCGGCGACGTCGCCGACGCGCTCGGTACCGTGCTCGTGCCGGCCGAACGCCTCCGCCACATCGCGCGGCTGGCGTGGCGCACGCTTCCGTACGCGTTCACACGCGCCGGTCGCGCCCTACATGGTCCGGTGGCCTTCGAGCTCGAAGGACCATTCGGTTCCGAGTGGACTTTCCGTCCTGATGACGTGTCGGTCACGACGATCCGAGGCGATGGCGTCGAGTTGTGCCAGGTGGCCGCGCGGCGCATCGATCCCGGCGCGACCGGCCTCGAAGGTGACGGCCCGGACGCCGCGAGTGTGCTCGAACTGGTCCGCACGTACGCGTGAGCAGCGGCCAGTACGATCGCTCGTTCACCGTCCCCCGGAGCGCCGACCTTGGACAACGTGATGCAGCGGACCACGGCCACACGGGTCGTGATCATCGCCTGCGCGGCTGCCCTCGCGTTGGTGCTGCTGGCCACGGTGCATTCGACGGGAGCGGGTGCCGCACCGGAGACGCGAACCCAGACGACGAGGCGGCGCGCGTCGACGACGACCACGACGACTACGACGACGACGATCGCGCCGACGTCGACGGACGCCCCGTTCGTGACGCCGGTCGCGCCGGGCGCGACAGCGCCGAACGGCGGCCCGTTGCTGGTGCCGGGAGCCAGCGACGCGCCGGGGAGCACCGCGGCAGATGTCAAGAACGACGACAACACCGGCACGATCGTTGCGCTCGTGATCGCAGGCCTGCTCGTGGTCGCCTTGTTGCTGGCGCTTCTCACCTACTGGTTCTGGCGCAGCACCCGCCCGAGGAGGGCACCTGTCGAGCTTGGTTCTGACGAGCCTGCAAAAGCGAAGGTGAACGATGGCTGATGAAATCGATGTCGGCGCCATGATCGAGCGGTTTCGCAACCGCGCCAGCGCGGTGCGCAACCGTCCGCTGCCCCCGATCGCGGGGGAGGAGCGCACCGCTTTCATCCGCCAAGCGCAACTCGACTATCAGGACTTCGCCATGATCGGCGACGCCACCGGCGCCCTCGACGGCGGGATCCTCACCCTGACCATCGACCTGCGCCCGAGGTGAAAGCGCAGTTCGAGCACGCGATCGAGGCGATCGACGCGGCAAACGCCGATGACCCGGAATCGATCGTGGTGCGCGGTGAGCGGCGGCCGAAGGAGCTCGCGCATGCCGAGCTCATGACGGCGTGGGTGCGGGCACTCGATCCTGACGCCGACGAGGCGCAACTACTCGCGGCGCGCGCCCACCACTTGCGTCGTTGGTCGATCCCGCGGTCGAGCTTTCCCGAGGGCCGCGCCGGCTACTTGCGCTGGCGCACGACGCTGAACCGGCAGCACGCGACGGACGTCGGAACGATCCTGATCGGCGCGGGCTATGACGTCGACACGGTCGAACGGGTGCAGCGCATCATCCGCAAGGAAGGACTGAAGACCGACGCGGCGGTGCAGACGCACGAGGACGCACTGTGTCTCGTGTTCCTCGAGACACAGCTGCTCGAGCTCGTCGAACGTCTCGGAGACGACAAGTCCGTCGACGTGATCGCCAAGACGCTCCGCAAGATGAGTCAGCGGGGAATCGACGTCGCGGCCGGTCTGGACTTGGATCCACGGGCCCGGGCCGCCGTCGTCCGTGCCATGGCCACCACGGAAAGCCCGTAATCTCAGCGCCGCAGCGCAGGAGGACGGCACGATGAGCGACCAGCCAGCAGACGAGACGCCCCCACCGCCTCCTCCTCCACCTCCTCCACCTCCTCCTCCTCCTCCTGGAGTCGACGCGCCGCCCCCGCCGCCGCCTCCGACAGGAGCGCCGCCGCTTCCACCGCCGGGAGCCGCGCCTCCGCCGCCGCCGCCGTCAACTGCGCCTCCGCCGCCGCCTCCTCCTCCTCCCCCTCCACCACCACCCGCGCCGTCGGTCACGGTCGCACCCGTCGTCAACGATCCGCACGGGCTCGGCATCGCACTGGGGCGGCTCGGCGGGGGAGCGCGGCGAGGATCGAAGGCAGCGGCTGCCGCGCTCGGCGTCCTCCTCGGGGAGGGCGAGGTCATCGAGGGTCTGGTCGCGGGTCAGCTGTTCGGCGCCAACGCCGTCGCCGCGCTCACCAACCAGCGCTTCGTCGTCGTGAACGATCGCGAGTTCAAACCCGACACCATCGAGTTCACCGCCGACGCCGAGTGCACGGTCCAAGGCTGGCAAGACGATCGCAGCGCTGCACTGCTCGTGCAGAGCGGCGGACAATCGGCCCAGATCGAGCGCATCACCGACCGTCCGCTGGCCATCGAGCTCGCGCAGCGACTCCGGGCGAGGGCCGCGGGCCAGGGCTGATGAGCAGCGACACGAGCAGCCGGTAGTCGCAACGCGAGGAAACCCCTGCTGAGCAGGGGTTTCCTGGAGCGGTAGACCGGGCTCGAACCGGCGACCTCGACCTTGGCAAGGTCGCGCTCTACCAACTGAGCTACTACCGCAAGGCAGTCGAGCATACTGCGCGTCCATGACCGCGAGCGCCTGGGCTCTCCTCGTCATAGCAGCCGGCTTCGCGGTGGGCGACTGGATCGCTGTCGCGACCGCCAACAAGCGGCTGGAGTACGCGTGCAAGCCGCTGACCATCCTGTTCCTCATGGGCCTGGCGTCGGCGCTGGAGGTCGATGACCACAGCACCCAGAACTGGTTCTTACTCGCACTCGGGCTGTCGCTGGTGGGCGACGTGTTGCTGATGCTCCCGCGTGACAGGTTCGTCTTCGGTCTCGGCGCCTTCCTGCTCGCGCACCTCGCGTACATCGTCGGTCTCTGGACAGACGGTGTCGGCTTCCTCGGTTTCGTCATCGGGCTGGCGATCGCCGGCCTGTCCGTCGTCTTCGTCGGCGGCCGGGTCGTCACTGCGATCGACGCCGGTGGACACCGTGACATGGCAACGCCCGTGCGGGCCTACATGGCTGCCATCTCCCTGATGCTGGCAAGCGCGATCGGCACCGCCGAGGCGCTGGCAATCGCGGGTGCTGCGCTCTTCTATGTGTCCGATGCCCTGATCGCGTGGGAGCGGTTCGTACGGCCGAGAGCGTGGCACGGGCTCGCGATCATCGTCACGTACCACCTGGCACAGGCGAGCTTGACGCTGTCGCTGGTCACGTGACCGGAGCGCTACCGTTTCCGAGATGGAAGGGCCGATCGTCGTGGGCACGGATGGCTCGGACACCGCCTCGGTTGCAGTCGGTGAGGCGATCCAACTCGCGAAGGCGTTCGGCGCGACGCTGCACGTCGTGTGCGCGTATCGTCCGCACAACCTTGAAACGCGCGGTGTGCCCTCGGAATTCGCGAGCGCTGTTCAGCCGGACAGCCAGGTGCAGGCCGTGCTCGACGATGTGTTGACACGCGCCCGTCAAGCAGGCCTGAAGGCCGAACCACACGCTGTGACGGGCGATGCGGCCGACGCCATCATCGACTTGGCCGATGAGGTCGACGCGGCGCTCATCGTCATCGGCAACAAGGGCATCAACTCGGTGCGCCGTTATGTCCTGGGGAACGTTCCGAGCAAGGTGGTCCACCACGCACCCTGCTCGACGTACGTGGTCCAGACCTCCTGATCGGCGAGGAACCCAGAAGACGACGGCCCCGGGGCTTCATTGACCCGGGGCCTTCGTTTGATCCGACACCGACCAACTGATCGGAGACCCCGCTCCATCGGTCGCCAGCACACCGGGATTGAGGACATGCCGCGTATTGTCGATCGAATGCCGTCGATGCGCACCCGGGTTGCCGCCTCGCTCGGCCGCGCCACGAGCGCCGCATCCCGTGCGACGAAGCGGGGCGACGGCTCTGTCATCGGGGCGCGCGTGACGCTGCTGCTCGCCCCGCACGCGCTCGACGAGCTCGCCGCCGGCTGGCGCATCGCCACCGTGTCCGGCACCAACGGCAAGTCCACGACGACCGCGTTCCTGACGGCCGCCTGTACAGCCGGCGGTCGTAGCGTCGTGTCGAACACCGAAGGCGCCAACCTGCGATCCGGCGTCGTCGCCCTGCTCTCGAGCCGGCGCACCCGTGACGCGGACCTCGCGGTGCTCGAGGTGGACGAGCTCGCGTTGCCCACGTTGTTGCCGAGCTTCGAACACCCGGTCGTGGTGTTGCTCAACTTGTCGCGTGATCAGCTCGACCGGTTCGGTGAGGTACGAACAGTCGCGTCGCGATGGCGAGCCGCGCTCGCGATGAACCCGGCGACGGTGATCGCCAACGCCGACGACCCGTTGGTCACCTGGGGCGCGAGTGCTGCGGAGAACGTGACGTTCGTGGGTGTCGGGCTCGGCTGGCGACTCGACGCGGTGTCGTGTCCCGCCTGCGGCGAACGCATCGAGTGCAGTGACACGGACTGGTGGTGCAGCGCTTGTTCGTTGCGTCGGCCATCCGGCCATCAGCTGTCGGGCGACGAGTTGCTCGATCCCGCCGGCAAGGTGCTGACCGTGCTGCGACCGGGCGTGCCCGGCCGGCACAACCTCGCCAACGCTGCGCTCGCGGTGGTCGCCGCGATGAAGCTCGGCGTGGAGCCGTCCGTCGCGGCAGGTGCGACGGAGGCGGTCACCTCGATCGCCGGCCGCTACCAGACCGTTGCGATCGGACGCTCGCAGGTGCGACTCCTTCTTGCCAAGAACCCTGCGGGCTGGCACGAGTTGCTCACGATGATCGACGGGGAGAGCCGTCCCGTGTTGCTCGCGATCAACGCGCGCACAGCCGACGGCCGTGATCCGTCTTGGTTGTGGGACGTCGAGTTCGAGCGGCTCCGAGGCCGCAAGGTGGTTGCAGCTGGCGAGCGCGCTGCTGATCTCGCGGTGCGTCTCCACTATGCCGAGGTCGACTGTGAGGTTTGGCACGGCGACGTGATCGAACGGCTGCGCACGCTCGACGATCCGCTGGTCGACGTGCTCGCCAACTACACGGTGTTCGCAGATCTCACCCGCCAGCTGCGGATGTCGGCGTGACCGCGCGCGACAGCACCATTCAGATCGCGTTGTTGTTCCCGGAGTTGTTGGGCACGTATGGCGACGGGGGCAACGCGGTCGTGTTGACGCAACGACTGCGATGGCGTGGATTCGACGCGCAACTCGTGCACGTGCCGGTCGTCGACCCGGTTCCGTCGACGTGCGACGTGTACGTGCTCGGCGGCGGCGAGGACGCGCCGCAGACGCTCGCGACCGAACGACTGGCCGACCACGGGTTGGCACAAGCGGTGGACCGAGGTGCCGTCGTGTTCGCAGTGTGCGCCGGCTTTCAGATCCTGGGCCGCACGTTCACCGGCGCGGATGGCGAACAGCAACCTGGCCTCGGCGTGCTCGACTGCGAGACCCGCCCCAAAGGCACTCGGCAGATCGGCGAGCTCGTCGTGCAGCCCACCGCGTTGGACCTGCCGTTGCTGACGGGTTTCGAGAACCACGGAGGCATCACCGAGCTCGGCGGGAACGCAGCTGCACTCGGCTCGGTGCTCGTCGGAGCCGGGAACGGCACCGGTGGCGTCGAAGGCGTCGTCACCGGCAAGGTTGTCGGGACCTACCTCCACGGACCCGCGCTCGCCCGTAATCCGGCGCTCGCCGACCTGTTGCTGTCATGGGTGGTGGGCGCGCTCGAACCACTCGAAGACGCCGTCGTCGAAGGGCTGCGCGCCGAGCGGCTGTCTGAGGCGTTCAGCTCCCGGCGGGCGGGACGATCGACTTGAGCTCGATGTAGTGGTCGAGACCCTCTCGTCCGAACTCACGTCCGACGCCTGAACCCTTGAAGCCACCGAACGGCGCGATGAAGTCCATCGTGTACTGGTTGATGCCGTAGGTGCCGGCGCGGACGCGGCGGGCGATGTCGAGACCTTGGTCGATGTCCGCGGTCCAGACCGAGCCGGCGAGGCCGTAGTCGGAATCGTTGGCGATACGAACCGCGTCGTTCACGTCCTCGAACGGAATCACCGCGAGCACCGGGCCGAAGATCTCCTCTTGCGCGATGCGCATGCTGTTGTCGACGTTCGCGAACACCGTCGGCTGCACGTACCAGCCCTTCTCGAGCCCGGGCGGGCGGCCGTTGCCACCGACCACGACCTTCGCACCTTCCTCTTGCCCGACCGCGATGTACTTCTCGACCCGCTCCTGTTGCCGCTCGGCCACGAGCGGTCCGACCTCCGTGGCCGGGTCAGCCGGATCGCCAACGCTCAGGCCGCCCACCATCGCGCCCAGCGCGTCCACGACCTCGTCGTACCGCTCGCGGCTGGCGAGGATGCGCGTCTGGGCGACGCAGGCCTGACCGTTGTTCATGAGCGATGCGAACTTGAGTCCGTCGATGGTCGATGCAAGGTCGGCGTCGTCGAGAATGATCGCAGCCGACTTACCGCCGAGTTCGAGGCTGTAGCGCTTGAGTTGCTCGCCGCAGATGCCAGCGATGCGCCGTCCCGCTGCGGTCGAGCCGGTGAAGGCGATCTTGTCGACATCAGCATGGCGGACGAGGTGTTCGCCCACCTCGCGACCCGCGGGGACGATGCTCACGACGCCCTTCGGGACGCCGGCCTCCTCGAGCAGTTCGGCCATGAAGAAGGCGTCGAGCGGTGTCTCGGGGGACGGCTTGATCACGATCGCGCATCCGGCGAGGAGCGCAGGCGCGAGCTTCGACATCGTGACGAACTGCGGGACGTTCCACGGAACGATCGCGCCGACGACGCCGACGCCTTCACGACGGACGATGACATCGCTGCCGAGGACACCGGAACGCTTCTCCTCCCACGGATACTCCGCACCGATCTGGAGGAACGTGTTGAGCATCATCCACGGCGCTGGGCCCTGTGCCAGCTGCGAGAAGGTGATCGGCGAACCCATCTCCTCGGTGATGATCGCGGCCATGTCCATCATGCGGGCGGCGTAGATGTTGCTGAAGTTCTGCACGATCTCAGCTCGCTCGGCGGGCGCCATCCGTGGCCAGTCGCCGTTGTCGAACGCTTCGCGGGCCGCAGCCACTGCCCGGTCGATGTCGGTCTCGGTCCCCTCGGGAACCCGGCCCACGAGCTCCTCGCTGTGCGGTGAGATCACGTCGATCGTGTCACTGCCAGCCGGGTCGACCCACTCGCCACCGATGAACAAGTTGTCGTACGTACGCATGCGGCGACGTTAGTTCGGGATGCCCCCCTGCGAATGTTGGTGCGCCGTGGCCCCTATGGGGGCCACGGCGACCCAGAGTTGGCGCGCGTGCTCACGGCTAACGTGGCCTGTTCCGGCGGCGTGGCCGAGTGGTTTAGGCAAGGGCCTGCAAAGCCCTGTACACCGGTTCGATTCCGGTCGCCGCCTCAACTGGATCTTTGCCGTAGAGTGCCAGGTCAGGCACTGTTTTTCGTTGACCCAGCGGTGTCCGGCGTTGACCCCGGTCGACCTCCAGAAACCCCCATTTCGCGCCTCGCTCGCGCCTCACACGCGCCTCGGGGTCGTGAGGAGGTCCCGTTGGGATACGTCGAGAAGCAGAGAGGCAAGTACCGCG
Source organism: Acidimicrobiales bacterium (assembly GCA_036257895.1). GTDB lineage: Bacteria > Actinomycetota > Acidimicrobiia > Acidimicrobiales > JACDCH01 > DATAES01. Next base: position 1,327 of record DATAES010000014.1, on the reverse strand, counting down.
CTCGCTACCGCGACCCATCCGGTCGCATCACGTCGAGAACGTTCCCGCGCAAAGCAGATGCGGAACGGTTCGTGCGTGAGATGGAAGTCGACATCTCGCGCGGCGCGTGGGTCGACCCGCGGGGAGCCGAGATGTCGCTCGAGGGGTGGGCCGACAAGTTCTTGGCCCTGGCGCGCAGCCTCGCTCCCAAGACACAGGAGACGTACGCGCGGGACCTTCGTCGCTACGTCTTGCCGCAGTTTGGTCGGCAGGCCATTGGCCGGCTGCAGCCGGAAGACATCGAGAACTGGCTGAACGACGAGCTCGAGGACGGACTCGCACCCTCGTCGGTCCACCGTCACTACCGGACGCTTCGGCGCGTCCTGCAGGTGGCCGTCGAGAAGCGAAGGCTGCTGGGCAACCCGTGCGACAGCGTTGCACCGCCACGAGTGCCCAAGCGGGAGATGATCTTCCTCTCCTGGCCAGAGGTCGTCGCGTTGGCGGAGGCGCATCACGAGCGGTTCCGCGCGTTGATCTATCTCGCGGTCGACTCGGGCATGCGATGGAGTGAGCTCGTCGGTCTTCGCCGCGCCCGTGTCGACTTGCTGCACCGAAAGATCCGAGTGACCGAGCAGCTGCTGCGCCTCGAACACGGGGGGTGGCTCAGTTCACCGCCCAAGACATCAGCCGGTGTCAGATCGATCACCATCTCGCCGGTCTGCGCCGAAATCCTCACCGATCACCTCGAACGGTTCGCAGCCCCCAGCGTCGACGGCCTGGTGTTCGTCAACCGCGCCAGCAACCCATTGATCTCGTCATCGTTCCGGACGCACTACTTCACGCCGGCTCAGGAGCGGTCAGGCGTCATCTGCCGGTTTCATGACCTGCGACACACGAGCGTTGCGTTGGCGATCGTTGCGGGCGCGCATCCCAAGGCGATTCAAGCGCGCATGGGGCACTCGTCGATCAACGTGACGCTGGATCGGTACGGTCACCTGTTTCCAGAGTTGGACGAGGCGATCGCCTCATCGTTCGGCGAAAGACTGGCCGAAGCTCGCGCGGCTCACACCGGATGACGGTTTCCTTCGTTCGACCTACGCGGCAGGCCGATCGCCGTCTGGTCCCGAGCGATGGTCCGCGAGCCATGCATCGATCGCATCGAGATCGAAGCGAACGAGGTGTCCGATCTTGTGAAACGGCACGCGTCGCTCGTTGACCAGCCGGCGGACATGTCGAACGGTAATGCCGAGATGGTGAGCTAGCCCGGTTACGTCCACCAAGCCGCGACGCTCCGATCGTTCACCGGACGCCACGGCAGACGTGCGGAGCGGGGTACGGGCCATCGACT
>DATAES010000013.1:0-2611 GCA_036257895.1 Acidimicrobiales bacterium | reverse complement strand
TGGGTGGTCCCCAGGTGGCCCAAGTGGAACGGATCGAAGGACCCCGGGTACAGCGCGGTCGTCACCCACCGAGTCTCGCAGGGCAGGTTGTGCCTCGTTCATGACCGGTGTTGCTCCCCGTCGTCGACGGCTCCTGGACGGGTGTTGGGCTACCAGGGGGGAGATCTCTGGTCGGCGGCGACGCAACGCGGTCACACGGATCGCTGGACAACAAACAGGAAGTCCTCAGGGCACCAAGGGCCTGCCCCATAGCGCCGGGAGGCGGAGAGTCGCGGCGGGACGGCCGCCACTCACGCTGAGTGTTCGCTCTCGTCGCCCACGACCATGGCCGTTCGGCACATCGGCCGCGCGCCAAGCCGTGGGTTCCGCGCGTTCTGGGGCGCTCGTTCTGGGGCGCTCGTTCCGGGGTACCTGGGTCGTCGTCGAGCGCGCCGGAACCGTCGATCGTGCGTCTCGTCGAGTGTCCGCTGAATCGTGTCCGCACACCCTTGACGCCGGGCTCAATCGACGCTCCGGCCTTCCGGCGATCAAGCGAGGCGCGCACGTCAGGTTGTAGGCGCGGCTCGTTGCTTCGCGGCTGCTCTGACCGCGTCGACCGTGAAGCCCGCCTGCTCGCACAGCGTTGCCAGATCGAAGTACAGGCTCTCGCCGGCCATGCGGCCATCGCGGAACGTCGCCACGTTCGTGAAACGAACCGCGAAGTGCCCTCCGGTTGCCGCGAGACCGAGCCACTCGCCACCGCTCGTGCCGCTCAGCACGCCCCAGCCCACGAGAACATCGTCGCCGGCGGCGAACCCCTGATAATCGGAATCGAGGTCGGGAAACGCCGTGAAGTACGACTCGTAGGCGACACGCGTGGCCTTGCGCCCCTCGGAACGCGTGCCCAGCGCAACGGTTTCGAGGTAACAGTCGTCGACGAACGTGTCGATCACGGCATCGAGGTCACGACGGATCTCGGCGTCGCGATGACGCTGGAACTCGGCGAGCATGTCTTGTTGGTTCACGGCTGTCCTCCCTCGCTCGTCTCAGTCGCCCGTCGGGATCATGCGGAATCTGACGCAGGCACCACGCGGTGTCGTGAGCCGGTGGTGTCCTCTCGGAGTACGACGTCGCCAGGACCGAACACCCGGCGCTCGCTATCCGAAACCACGCGTTCGAGTTCGCGGCCCTCAAGGACCACGATCCATCGTCGGGACGGTGTCACGTGCCGTTGCCACGGGGCAGCGTCGCCCTGCTCGCCCGTTTGCTCGACGAACAGGACGCCCGACGCGGCGAGCGGCCCCGCGAGCTGCAGCGGTGGCACACCGTCGGCAACACGGTGCCGCCTGAGATCGAGCTCTGCATCCGCGAAATGCGACAGACCCTGCTCGTCGGCGAAGATCCGCACATACTTCACCGGCGCATCGTGCCCGATTGGCCCCCGCACGCGCCGAGTGATCTGTTGTCATGGTGCGGTTCGAGGTGGACGCCGCCGTGAGCGTGGCGGTGTCGTACTCAGCCGCGTGATTCGAGGTCGTGGTGATCGACCTCCGCCTGCGCGCTGACGGGAGTCGGCGATCTGGCGAGCTGCCAGTCTGAGCGCCGGGGAAGCGGTGCCGGGGCTCGCAGCTGACAGACATCGCACTCCGCCGCTCGCTTCGGGTCTGCGGCAGGATTCACACATGGAGCACGTCGACGTCGACGGCATACGGATCGCCTACACCCGCGCGGGCACCGGCCCGCCGCTCGTCTTGCTTCACGGCGCGCCGTGTGACAGCCGAACGTGGCAGTGGATGCTCCCCGATCTCGCACGGGACCACACCGTCATCGCCTGGGACGCGCCAGGCTTCGGCGAATCGTCGGACATCGACGACAACTGGCGAGCGCCGCAGTTCGCCGACGCCCTCGCGGCGTTCATCGCCGCGCTCGGCCTCGAGGGGCCGCACCTCGTAGGCCATTCGTTCGGGACGATGGTCGCCCTGGCGCTGTTCCAGCGCCACCCCGCGTCACCAGCGAGTCTCGTGCTCGTCGGTGGCTACGCGGGCTGGGCAGGGTCATTGCCCCCAGACGAGGTGGCACGACGGCTCGAGATGTTCGTTGACATGGCCGAGCTAGGCGACGCGTTCGACCCGAGGTCTTACCCGGGCCTGTTCACTGACCTCATACCGGCCGACCGCGACGCCGTGTTGGCCAAGATGATGCGCGAGAACATGCGCCCGGCAACGGTTCGAGCCGCGGGCTACATCGGGGCGGAGACCGACCTCCGGCCGGTGCTGCCCACCGTCGACGTGCCGACGCTGGTGCTGCACGGCGGGGCGGACGCTCGGTCGCCGCTCGCGAACGCTGAGGCGCTCCACGCCGCGATCTCGACATCCCGGCTCGTTGTCCTCCCAAAGCTTGGCCATGCGTGTGTGGTGGAGGACCCCGAGGCGTGTGCGGCGGAGATCCGCCGGTTCGTCAAGAGCGCGAGCTGAACGTCCAGCCGCTGGTCGAAACGTCAGCGCCGCCGGACCACTCGCGTCCACAGACCGTTCTGTTCCCTGGCCCGCCGCAACTCGAGCGGACGCATACGTCGATATGTCGCGACGGTTGCCACTCGCCCGGGCGTGCCGCCGTTGTCAGGGACCGGCAG
>DATAES010000012.1:0-12985 GCA_036257895.1 Acidimicrobiales bacterium | reverse complement strand
ATCGTGTGGATCTTCGTCCACGAGAACCCGGGATCGGTCGTGGGAACGAGGAAGATCGTGATGCCCTTGTGCTTGGGCGCATCGGGGTCGGTGCGAGCTGCGAGCCAGATGTAGTCCGCGTACGACGCCAGCGACGTGTAGATCTTCTGGCCGTTGATCACCCACTCGTCGCCGTCCTTGACCGCGGCGGTGCGCAGGGACGCCAGATCGGTGCCGGCGCCGGGCTCGGTGTAGCCGATCGAGAAGTGGCACTCGCCTGCCAGGATCTTCGGAAGGAACTTCTTCTTCTGCTCCTCCGAACCGAACTGCATGATCGTCTTGCCGACCGTGTTGATGGTCAGGAACGGCAGCGGCACCCCGGCACGCCACGCTTCGTTCGTGAAGATGAACTGTTCGAGCTCGCCCTTCGCCTGGCCGCCGTACTCCTCGGGCCAGCCGATGCCGAGCCAGCCGTCGCGTCCCATCTTGCGGACCGCCTCGAGGCACGCGGGTCCGCCGCTCTCGCCGCTCGCCACCTCGGCCTGCACCTCGGCTGTCATCAGCTGAGCGAAGTACTCACGCACCTCGTGGCGGAGCGCCTCCTGCTCGGCTGTGTAGGCAATGCGCAAGCCCGACTCCTTGGTGAGCCGGCGTCGCCGGCCGAGGCGAGAAATGGAACGTGTTTCAGTTTTCTACCACTGTCCGATGCTCCCGTCGAAGCGATCTCGCGCACCGTGTTTCAGGGGGTCGCTCCGCTAACCTCCTGCTCAGGAGGTAAGCAATGGTCATCGCCTGGGTGGTGTTGGGCGTGGGCCTGTTGCTGTTCGAGATGCACCACATGGCGTTCTACGCCTTGTTCGGTGCCATCGGAGCGCTGGCAGCGGCAGTCGTGGCTGCGTTCCTCCCGGATGCGATCGTCCTCCAAGGGCTGGTGGCTGTCGTGCTCACGATTGTGGGCGTCGTCGCGGCCCGGCCGTACGTCAGCCGTGTCTTCCATCATCACCGTGGCGGGCACGTGACACGCGGCGTCCACGGCGGCCTCGTCGGCCAGGAGGCAGTGACTCTCGACGAGGTCGGCGACGACCACTCGATTGGTCATGTGCGCCTTGCCGGGGAGCGCTGGCTGGCAGTGAGCGGCGGGACGAACATCCCGGCCGGTACACCCGTGCTGGTGACTGGGCTCCGGGGCACCACCTTGATCGTCTGGCCGGTCGACGCGATCGACCGGTCCACACCGCTTCTCGAACCACCCCGTACGGATGCGCCGGATGGCGCAGATGGGAGACCTACGTGAGCGCCGGCCCTCTTGCGGCCTTGATCGTCTTCGGGCTGATCATCATCGTTCTGCTGGCCGCGCTGCGAAGCGCGATCAACATCGTCCAGCAAGGCCAGGTCGGGGTCGTGAAGCGGTTGGGCGAGTACGTCCGCACCCACGAGCCCGGTCTCGTGATCATCGCTCCGTTCATCAGCACCTTGCAGCACGTCGACATGCGCGAGACCCCGCGTCCGGGCGACCGTCAGGAGGTGATCACCAAGGACAACGTGGTCGTCACCGTGAACGCCACGATCTTCACGCAGGTCGTCGACGCGAAGGCGGCACTGTTCAGCGTGGCCAACTACGACGTCGGTATCGACGCGCTTGCCCGCACCGCACTGCGGTCGGTGATCGGGACGCTCTCTCTCGACCAGGCGCTGTCCGGACGCGAACGCATCAACACCGACGTGCAGCAGCAGATGGAGGTTGTCACTGACAAATGGGGCATCCGCATCAGCCGCATCGAGATCGTCGAGATCTCACCGCCGCCCAACATCCTTCAGGCGCTGGCGCTCGAGAAGCAGGCCGACCAGGAGAAGCGGGCGCGCATCCTGCAGTCCGAGGGCCAGCAGCAATCGGCCATCAACGTCGCACAAGGCGACGCGCAAGCGGCCGTAACGGCGGCGGAAGGCGAGAAGAAGGCCGCCATCCTCAGGGCCGAAGGCAACCGTCAGGCGGCGATCCTCGAATCGGAGGGACGGTCACAGGCGATCGAGACCGTCTACAACGCGATCAAGGCTGCTGATCCCGATCAGACGCTGGTGGCGATCCTCCAGCTCGACACGTTGTCGAAGTTCGCCGACAGCGACAACGCCAAGATCGTCGTCCCGTTCGAGAGCGCAGGCTTGATGGGCGCAGCGCAGGCCCTGAAGAGCGTGCTAAGCGACGGCGCCGTCGGCTCGTAGGCGTTCGATCGCGCTCTCGTCGCAGCCCACCTCGCGGAGCACGTCGTCGGTGTGCTCGCCGGCATAGCAGGGCCTGCGATCGATGGCCGCCGGCGTCGCGTCGAATCGAGGGGCGGGCGCAGGATGGATCACGCCGTCGATCTCGACGAAGGTCCCGTTCGCAACGTTGTGCGGATGGTCGGGGGCCTCGGCCAGCGTGAGAACGGGTGCAACGCACGCGTCGCGTCCGGCGAAGTGCTCGGCCCACTCGTCGCGAGTACGCGACTTGAAGCGCGCCGCGAACACCGCGCGCAACTCGCTCCACTGCGAGCGATCGTCGCGATCCGGCAGGTCCGCGTTGGACAGGTCGAGCCCGTCGAGCAGCGCGGCATAGAACTGCGGCTCGATCGCGCCGACCGCGACGTACGCGCCGTCGGCGCACTCGTACGTGTCGTAATACGGCGAGCCGGTGTCGAGCATGTTGGTGCCGCGTTCGTCGCTCCAGAAACCGATCTGACGAGCGGCGTAGAACGGCGCCATCAATAGGGCTGTGCCGTCCACCATCGCCGTGTCGACCACCTGACCGATTCCGGTGCGCGATGTGCTCACCAGCGCGCAGGCGATGCCGTACGCGAGGAGCAGACCGCCGCCTCCGAAGTCGCCCACGATGTTGAGTGGCGGTGTCGGTGGTCCACCGGCACGTCCGAACGCGCTCAACGCACCGGCGAGCGCGATGTAGTCGATGTCATGTCCCGCGCGATCGGCGAGTGGACCTCGACGTCCCCATCCGGTGAGCCGGCCGTAGACGAGCCGGGGATTGCGACCCAAGCAGTCATCGGGGCCGATGCCGAGCCGCTCCGTGACACCAGGCCTGTACCCCTCGACCAGGACATCAGCCGTCTCGACCAGCCGCAGCACGATCTCGACGCCTCCTGACGACTTGAGGTCGATCCCGATCGACCGTCGCCCGCGGTCGAGGACTGTTCCCGGCGCCCGGGACGGGTCGGCCGTCGCGACGTCCGCCGGCTTGTCGACCCGTACGACGTCGGCACCCATGTCCGACAGCACGAGCCCACAGAACGGGATCGGCCCGATACTCGCCAGCTCGATCACCTTCACCCCGTGCAACGGTCCCATTGGCCCTCCTTCCCCTTCATGCGACTCGGGCGGCGACGTCCTGACAGGCAGCGAGGACAGGTGTGGCGAAGCTGCGCTTGGCGCAGGCGAGGTGACCGTCGTCGATGCGGTGGATGGTCGCCCCGGGAACCGACAACGCGAGATGCAGTTGCGCAAGCGGAGGGATGGCGCGGTCCTTGGCGGTCACGACGACGGCGGTCGGCACATCCACTCTCTTGATCCACCGGCTGGCGTTGTAGTTGCTCATCGCCACACCCGCCTCGAGCACCATGCGTGTGCTGTGTCGTTGCATCTCGCGCCGGGCCCATTCGCGCATCGTGGAGGGCCGCGGGCTCGCGGCGAGCGGAATCAGACGACGTACGCGGTCGACGGGGATCTTGGCGGCCACCTGGCCGACACGGGTCGTGCCCGCCGCGGCCGCCATCAGCGTGCCGAAGAACCATTGCTCGCGCACGCCCGGCATGAGCCGGTGCGCGGTCGAGCACAGCACGAGCCCGTCGACCCGATCAGGGTGCCGGTGCCACAAGAGTTGTGCCACCGGTCCGCCCAACGAGTAGCCGACTGCGATCACGCTTCGGATGCCGAGCGCGTCCAACGTCGCGGCCGCATCGTCTGCGCAATCGGCGAGCCGGAACCGGCGACCGCTGCGAATGCCTCGGCCGTGTCCGCGCATGTCGACCGCGAGGAGGTTGAAGTGCCTCGACAGCACTTCGAACGTGCGGAACCAGTTGAGGCCGCCGCTCGCCAGCCATCCATGCAGCAGCAACAGCGTCGACGCGTCCTCGGGACCTTCGACGTGGCGGACGAAGGTCGTACCGCGTCCGGGAAGTTCGACCCTGCGCCCGACCGGAAGCGGCGGACCTCCGGACGCGACATCCACGAGCGGCGAGCATAAGTGGAAAACTCCTCGACCAATGATTCGTGAAGATGCTGTCGACGCCCTCGTCGAGCGAGCCGATCGTGAGATCGACCAAGGGATCCTGCCGTCCTGTCAGCTGGCCGTCGCGTACGAAGGCCAGATCGTGCGAGAAGACACGCTCGGCGACGCGCCGCTCGGCAATGCCACCCGATACACGATCTACTCGGCCACCAAGGCCGTGGTTGCGTCGGCGGTGTGGCAGCTTCTCGCCGAAGGTTCGATCGCGCTCGACGACCGCGTCGCAGACCACATTCCCGAGTTCGGGACCAACGGGAAGGATGTCGTCACCGTCGAGCAGGTGCTGCTGCACACCTCCGGCTTCCCTCGCGCTCCGCTCGGTTCACCGCAGTGGGACACGCGTGAAGGACGGCTCGCGGCTTTCTCGAAGTGGCGGCTCAACTGGGAGCCAGGCACGCGACACGAGTACCACGCCACCACCGCGCACTGGGTGCTCGCCGAGTTGCTCGCGCGCGCCGACGGATGTGAGCACACCGAGTCTCTGCGTCGCCGAGTGCTCGAGCCCCTCGCCATGAACAAGCTCGCCGTCGGCGTCCCCGAGGGACAGCAGGACGACATCGCGCGCGTCGTGCACACCGGCGAACCGCCGACGCCCGAGGAGTTCCAAGCGGTGATCGGTGTCTCCAGCATCGACGTCGGAGAGGTGACCGACGAAGCGCTGGAGTCGTTCAATCGCCCCGACGTGATCGCGGTCGGGGTGCCGGGCGGTGGCGGCGTGTCGTCCGCGTCCGACCTCGCGCTGTTCTACCAGGCACTGCTGCACAATCCGGACGGTCTGTGGGATCCGAAGTGGCTGTCGATCGCCACGACCGACGTGCGCAACACGTTCCCCGATCCATTGCTCGGCGTCCCGGCCAATCGATCGATCGGCCTGGTGCTCTACGGCGACGACGGCAACGGTCCAGCGCGCGGCTTCGGACACGGACAGAGCGCGGCCACTTTCGGCCACAACGGCGCCGGTGGTCAGCTCGCGTGGGCCGATCCCGCCACCGGTGTCTCGTTCGCCTACCTGACCAACGGCCTCGATCGTCATGTGATCCGCCAATGGCGGCGCAGCGTCGGCATCAACAGCCGCGCCGCGGCCGTTGCCGGGAGCTAGCAGACTCCCTGACCCATGAGGCCTCTGAGCGGAATGGACGCGTCCTTCCTCTACATGGAGACGCCGTCGCAGCTCGCGCACGTCGTGGGCGTGCTGATCATCGATCCGACCGAGGGCGAAGGTTTCTCGTTCGATCGCGTCGTCCACGTAGTACGGACCCGATTGCATCTGCTGCGTCCGTTCCGCCGCCGGCTCGTCTCCGTTCCGTTCGACCTCGGGCATCCGGTCTGGATCGAAGACCCCGACTTCGACCTCGAAGCGCACGTCCACCGGGGTGCGATCCGGGCGCCGGGCACGATGCGAGAGCTGGCTGAAGCGGTGGCCGACATCGCGAGCGTGCAGCTCGATCGAAGCCGTCCACTGTGGGAGCTGCACCTTTTCGAGGGGCTCGAACACGGCAAGGTCAGCCTCGTCACGAAGATCCACCACTCGACCATCGACGGTGTGACCGGCACCGACCTGCTGGCGAACCTCGTCGATCTCACCCCGGACGCTCCCGATCCTGAGTCACCGGAACAGCCCTGGCAACCCGAGCCGGTCCCGTCGGACGTCGAACTCGTCGCGTACGCGATGCAGCACATCGCTCGGCGGCCTCGAGCGATGGTGAGGGTGCTGGGGAACGCGGCCCGGTCGGTCCTCGACATCGTGCAGCGACAGCGCGATGCCACGGCCGATGATCGCCCGTCGCCGGCGCTGCCGTTCACAGCTCCGAAGGTCCGATGGTCCGCCGCGATCACGCCCCATCGGTCCGTGGCGTTCGGCAACGCGTCGCTCGACGACATGCGCCACATCAAGTCGACCTTCGGAACAACGGTCAACGACGTCGTGCTGGCAACGTGCACGCAGACGCTCCGTCAGTATCTGATCGCTCACGACGATCTGCCCGACACCCCCCTGGTGTGCTCGGTGCCGGTGTCGGTCCATGGCCGCAGCGAGCACGACGCGACGAACCAGGTCTCGACGATGTTCGTGCGTCTACCGGTGCAACTCGAAGATCCCGTGGAACAGCTCCGCACGATCAGTGCGGAGACGCGCGAGGCCAAAGAGGTCCAGAACGCGATCGGCGCCGACATGCTGCAGGACTTCGCGCAGTTCGTGCCGCCGACGTTGTTCAACCGCGCCATGCGGGTGTACTCGAACCTCAACCTCGCGGATCGTCACCGACCGGTGCACAACCTCATCGTGTCGAACGTCCCCGGTCCCCCGATACCTCTGTACATCGCGGGAGCGCAAGTGGTTGGCGTGTACCCCTTCGGCCCACTGCTCGAGGGCGCCGGACTCAACGTGACGGTGCTGTCGAACATGGGTCACGTCGACTTCGGTGTGATCGCGTGCCGCGAGCTCGTCCCTGACGTGTGGGACATCGCCGAGGGATTCGACGAGGCAGTGATGCAGCTCAAGAAGCGCGCCGACGAAGGGGTCTCGAGTGCGCGTGATCATCTGCGATGACGATCCCGACATCCGCATGCTGTTCCGAAGAGCTTTCGAACAGGCGGGGGCGGAAGTCGAGGAGGCGGGGGACGGCGACGAGTGCATCGCGAAAGCAAACGACCTCGTTCGTCGTGTCCGCGCACGCGGCCATCGACGCGTTTGAGACCTGTCGCACCCGCGGCGCTTCCGCGTGCTTCGACAAACTCGGCTTCCTGCCCAGGGTTCCGTGGGTGATGAAGCGGTTCGGTGGCGAGCCTGAGGGTGCGGCACACATATAGTCCCTGCTGCGCGCCGGACGGAGTGCTGGGAGCGGTCCGCTAGCGTCTTTCGCCGTGTCGCGCCGGATCGACGTCGAACTCACCAGTGACCGTGGTGACGGATCGTGGACCTGGCGCGCCGCGGGGGCCAGGGAGCCCCGAGGAGTCGTCGACGCGACGCTCCTGCCCGACGGCGCGAAAGTCGGCGAGGTCTTGCGGGCTGACGCGGACTTCGACCTCGACGGCGTGACAGTCGTCGGGCTCGCGCCGATACAGGAGAAGAAGCGCAACGAGCCCGAGCGCATCGAGATCATCGGCCCACCGCGCCGCGACGAGGAGCTCGTGACGTCGTCGCTCGTGAAGGGCGGTCGGGGCGAACGGAGTGATCGCCCCGGCAGGCGGGACCGCGACCGTCCCGACAAGCGCGAGCGTCCCGACAAGCGCGAGCGTCCCGACAAGCGTGAGCCCCCTGACCGGCGGGAAAGAGCTGAACGCCCTGAGAGACCTCGAAGCGCCGTACGGCGCCCGCCGCGGCCTCGACCCGAAGAGCCCCCGAAGCCAAAGCCGAAGCGCCTTCGTCCCGCGCGGGTGCACCGGGCTGCTGTGCTCGACGAGTTGCCCCCGGAGCACCGCCCGATCGCCGAGCAGGTGCTGGCGGGTGATATCCCGGCCGTGCGTCAAGCCATTGACAAGGAGAACGAAGCGCGCAAGGAGCGAGGCGAGCCCGCCATCGACGGCACCGAGCTCCTGGCACTCGCCGAGAGGCTGCGGCCGCGTCTGCGCACGGCAGAGTGGCGCGATCGTGCTGAGGCCGCGCTTGCCGATGTCGACGAGATCGACCTGCGCGACCTTCGGTCGGTCGTGGTGGCGGCTGAGAGCGCGGCGCGCGACGAAGACACACGCGCCCTCGCGGCGCAGCTTCGTGAGTCGCTCGCGCACCGCGTCGAGAGCGAACAGACTTCGTGGCTCGAAGAGATCACGACCGCGCTCGACTCCGGACGCGCGGTGCGCGCTCTGCGCTTGAGCTCACGCCCCCCTAAGGCCGGAACGATCCTCGAACCGGCACTCACCACTCGACTCGTCGATGCCGCGAGCGCTTCGTTGACCGCAGAGGCGCCGGCGGATCGTTGGGGCGTCGTGCTCGAAGCCGTGGCCTATTCACCGGTGCGGCTCACGGTGGCCCCTCGTTCACGTCCTGAGGAGCCGAGCGACGAGTTGCTTGCAGGTGTTCGCAAGTACGCGGGACGCGTCCCTCTCGTCGCGGCCGCATTCGGCATCGAGCCGGTGGCGGTCGAGGCCCGCGAACGGCCACCGCGAAAGCGAGCACCGCGAAAGGCGGTTCCCCCTCCCCCGCCGACTTCAGCGGAGTAGTTGCAACACCTCGTCGGGAGACGTCAGCACGATGTCTCCGTCCGCGACCGATGCACGCGGGTTCCAGGTCGCGATGGCGAACCGGCAGCCGACCGCCTTCGCGCAACCGCGATCGTGATCGGTGTCACCCACGAACAACACGTTCCTCGCGTCCGCTCCCAGCGCGTCGAGCACGGGACCAAGTTGCTTGGGGCCGGCGAACGCGTCTGCAAACAACGCGACCTCGGGCTCCCAATCGAGCCGCCTCAGCTCGGCTCGTCCCGATCCCGGATGTTTGTTCGAGCACATTGCCCATCGATCGAGTTGCCTGATCATGTTGTCCACGCCCTCGAATGGGATCGCGGCTGATTCGTCGTAGCGCTCGAGATAGTCGTTCACCGTCACGCCCAAACGTGCGCACTCGTCGGCGAGGAGGGCGCCGAACGTCACTTCCTCAGCGCGCACGCCCAGAGCGACGAACGGCGCGACGAGCGCAGCATCCGAGTCGAGCAACGTGCCGTCGAAGTCGAAGATGGGCAACAGGTCAGGACTCACGCGGCGCCAGCACCGAGGACGGGCTGCCTCGTCCCCGGAACTCACCACTCGCCGCGTCTTCGTCCCAGCGAGCTCCGCACACCATGCACACGCACGAGTCGAGCGCCAACGAAGCCAGGTACAACCGATCGACCTCGAACGACTCGCAATACGGGCACTGAAAGTGCTCGGCGTCGTCACCCACCGATCGGTGTCCCCCCTTCCTGATGCTCACCCTATACCGGTCGGCTGTCTTGGACTCGCGATGGCCACATAGGGTTGCGCCCCATGGTCGATTACGAACTGCACGGTCGCGTGGCGCTCCTGACGCTCAATCGTCCCGAGGCTCGCAACGCGGTGAATGGCGATGTCGCGAGGGGCATGGAAGCCGCTCTCGATCAACTCGAGGAGGACGACGACGCGTGGCTCGGCATCCTCACGCACGAGGGTCCTGTCTTCTCGGCCGGCGCCGACCTCAAGGCCATCAGCTCGGGCAACGCCGCCGATCTGCAAACGAAGCGAGGCGGCTTCGCCGGCTTCGTCAGGCGAGAGCGGACCAAGCCGATCATCGCAGCCATGGAGGGTCCTGCACTCGCCGGCGGATGCGAGATCGCCATTGCTTGCGACCTGATCGTGGCGTCGTCGGAGGCCCGCTTCGGATTGCCCGAAGTCAAGCGCTCACTGGTCGCAGCCGCGGGCGGGTTGTTCCGGCTCCCGCGCCTACTGCCGCGCAAGGTCGCGCTGGAGATCATCATGACCGGCGATCCCATCTCGGCCGAACGGGCTGCCGAGCTCGGCCTCGTGAACGAGGTGTGCCCGCCCGGCCAGGCGCTCGAGCGGGCTCGGGCCCTGGCCGACCGCATCGTCGCCAACGCGCCGCTCGCCGTGCGCGAGAGTCGCAAGATCGCGCTCGAAACCGTCGATGCGCCCGACGAGGAGGGCTGGAAGCGTTCCGGCGAAGGGATGATGAGCCTCGCCTCGACGGAGGACTTCGCCGAAGGTCCGAGGGCCTTCATCGAAAAGCGTGCCCCTGAGTGGAAGGGCCGCTGACCGTCACGTAATGGTTTCGAGGATCCCGTGTTCGTGGAGGAATTCGGCGAGGCCCTCGGCGAGCGGCCGGCCTGCAACCTCGTGGAGCGGGACCCAGGCCGCCTCGGCTGCGTCGTCACCGGCGACCGGCTCGGCCGTGGGATCGAGCAGCGTGACCATGAAGTCGAAGATCACGAAGTGATGGTCCACCGCCATCCGCTCGACCCATCCCACGAGCTCACCGCACACCCCTTCGAGTCCGGTCTCCTCAGCGAGCTCACGGACGACTGCCTCCGCCAGCAGCTCGCCCGCCTCGACGCGCCCACCCGGCACTGACCAGAACCCCGCTGCGGGCCCGTGGCCGCGGCGGATCAACAGCAGCTGCCCGTCCTCCACGACGACCGCGCCCACGCACAGTTCGGGGCGGTTCACGGCAACGGTCGGTGGACGATGATCGCTCGGGCGACCATGCCGGCGGACTCGAAGAAGTTCTTGGTCTCCCGGTTGCCTGGCAGCACGATCGAGTCGATGCCGAAGCACCCAGCCTCTGTAGCCCACGCCAGCACGCTGTCGAGCAGGAGTTCGCCCACACCGACCTCGCGCGCGCCCCTCTCGACATAGAGGTCCGTCAGACGGGCCAGGAGTCCGTTGTCCGCCAGTACCTCCGCGGCTGCGATCGCGTACCCGACGACGACGTCGTCAATCGTTCCGACCAGCGCGACGGTGTCCCGGTCGGCGATCGCCGCTCGGATCGACTCGTCGAGCGGTTCGATCCGCCCCTCGCGTCGCGCCCAGACCGGTCCACCCTTGGTCGCAGACAGCTCTGCGATTGCGACACGCGCGAGGTCCGCGATGCGAGCGACATCGTCCTTCGTTGCGCGACGAACGGCTTCGATCACCGTGGAAGTCGCTCAGCCCTATGGCTTGAGCTGGTCGATCTTGTTGAGGATCGTCTTGCGCCCTCGGTGCGACGACTCGTAGGCGCGTACCGCGTCGAGCTCGCCCGCCGACAAGCTCTCGAGCCGGGGCACGACTTGCGACGCCGAGAGGCTGTCGTAGTCAGGGATCGCGAGGGTGGCGGCGACTTCGCCGTTGTGTTGTGGCGGCACGAGCGGCGCCGATGTCGTTGCCGGAGCCAAGCGCTCGCCGTTGGCCGACGCTGTCGCGCTGGTCGGACGCGCTTGGCTGTCGGCCAGATGCTGGAGTCGGACCAGCACGTTCTCGGCCCGCGCCCGCCCCTTCTTCACCGTGTACTTGCCCATCATGCGCGCCAGCGTCACCTGCTTCCGACCGCGCTCGGCCAGTTGCGGCACGACCTCCTCCGCGTTCATGAGCAGCCCGAGCGGCGCGAAGAAGAAGAGATCGACGACCTGGTCGATGGGCGACTTCCGTTCCGTCACGACGCCATGTTGGTCGATTCCGTCAGTCATCTGCACGATGCATCAGTCAGCCGTCTGCACGATCAACACATCGCACGGCGCATGGTGCGACACGGCACTCGCGACGCTCCCGAGCACGAACCGTGAGGCTCCGGTCAAACCCTTCGATCCCACCACGATGACGTCGGCGTCGAAGTCGGTCGCGGTCTCGAGCAGCACATCGGGAGGACTGCCGGCCACTGCCTGCGCGACGGCATTGGTGGCTCCGACCTCGGCCGCGAGGGCCTTGCCGTACCTCGCCTTCTCCTCCGCCTGATTTCGGTCGGTGAGGGCCCATTTGATGTCTGCCGCCGCGCTCCGCGTCTTGGCCGCTGGCTCGTCGCCGAACTCCTCGTACGCGGTCACGATCACCAGCCGCGCACCGTGGTCCGCGGCCAGCTTTCCCGCGTGGCGAACCGCGAGCTCCGAGGTGCCTGACCCATCTGTTCCCACGATGACTGTCGAATACGACATCCACCGGCCTCAAACGCAATCCAAACAGAGCTGGTTCTTGTCGTCGGCGAGCTGCGAGCGGGGCTTCAGGAGGAAGCAGCTCTGACACACGAACTCCCCCGGTCGGCGGGGTTGGATCTTGCTGGTGTCGCCCCGTTCGTCGACCTCGACGACTTCGTCCTCTTCTTCGTCTTCCTCGTCATCCGCGGCGGCGATCCGGTCCTTGAGGATGGTGTCGAGGTCCGCCTCGACGTCGTCGGGGTCGGGCTCTTCGAGGTCGTCCTCCTCGGCTTCTTCCTCGCCGGCCTTGGCCGGTCGGGTGGCGACGGCGCCCGAACCTTCCTCGTCGTTCTCTTCCTGTTCGAGCGGCTCGCCGACCAACTCGTCGTCGACCAACTCGTCGTCGACGAGATCCTCGTCGAACTCCTCGTCCGCCTCGAGGTCCGCCTCGTCGAGGTCGGCGTCGTCGAGATCGGGCTCGTCCTCGTCGTCGAGCTCGTCCTCGTCGTCCGCGATGTCCTGCTCGGGGTCGTCTGGCATGTGGTCGCTGGTGCTCCGCAGTTGGGATAGGTAGGCGCGCGGGCCGGGAGGATACACACCCCGACGCCGCGCGCCACCTACACGAGCACGGAATATTGGATCGGTACGCTACGGTCCTCTCCCCTTCCGGGGCGCATAGCTCAGTTGGTCAGAGCGCTGCCTTCACACGGCAGAGGTCACAAGTTCGAGTCTTGTTGGCCCACCGACTCGCCCGGGTTGGCGTTCTCGCCCGCCGCTGCAACGGCTCTCCGAGCTGGACCGCGGCATCGCTCTCACCCGGGCCACCGCGAGATGGGACTTTCGTCCTTGTGCTCCCGAAGCAGGAGGAGGATGGTTCTGGCGCGGACGACCAAGGATGGGGGGCGGTCCAGTGCGCCAAATCCGGACTCTGAGGCTCGTGCTGTTTGCAGTGATGACCGCGGTGTTGGGCGTGGCTGCCCAGTCGGCGCCTCAAGTCCAACTCGCTGCGTTCGCCTTGCCTGGCGGGTCCATTGCGGTAACCCCGAACTCGGGCCTGGTTGACGCGCAGATCGTGTCCGTTGAGGGTACGGGCTGGTCACCTGGCGCTGTCGTTGGCTACTGCCAAGGCGTATCGATCGATCCCGCTGATCCCAGCAACTGC
>DATAES010000011.1:0-23112 GCA_036257895.1 Acidimicrobiales bacterium | reverse complement strand
ACGGTTACGAACCGGAACAGCGCGAGCGGCGGTCCGGCGACGAGCGGCAAGCGAGGATGCAGAACCGAGTGGCCCATGCGCCGGGCAGGGTCGCTCACCACGAGTTCGTCGACCATCTCGCGCATGTAAGCGCGGAACTCCGCCAAGTCGGCGGGCTGCTGGTCGCGCGGGCAACCGAGTACTTCAGCGATGCGCGTCGATTCCTCGTAGTAACGGGCCGCGTCTGTGTCACCGAGCGGACGGACGTAGTCGCGATACACCCGCATCGCGGTGTCGGTCAGCGTCGCGTTGACCCAGCACAGCAACGCAGGATCGTTGGCCTCGTAGTCGGCCCCGTTGACGCGGTCATGGACTGCACGGACCGCAGCGGCGACGCGCGACGCGTCCTCGTCGGTTCCGAACACGATCGTGAATGTCGCCTCGAGTGTCGCTCGCAATCGGGCGAGCGGGTCGGACTGAAAGTCGCTGTGGTCCGCGACCGCTCGTGCGACCGACGGATGGGCGAGTTGCATCAACAAGGCGCGCCCGCCGCCCAACACGAGGACGCCTTCACGTCCTACTCGCCGGATCACGGCATCATCAGCGAACAAGGACGACACTGCCGTGACCGTACCGCCGCCCGGAGCGCGGTCGGGTTACGGGACGCTGAAGTCGCGGTTGGGCTCGGCCGGCGGGGGCACGAAGTCCGGGGCCGGGCGCCATCGCATCGACTTCATGTCGCTTAGGACGTGGACCATGTTGAGCTGGTCCTCCTCGTAGCGGAACTTGCCGTCACCGGCGTAGATCAGCCGGGAGTAGCCGGACTGGAGGCGGCCGTTCGGCAAAACCTGCGTCCACTTGATGACGACGTTGTCGCCGTCGACGGCGGTGAACTCGATGGGAAAGCGCCAGTCCTCGAGCCCCCGCATGCTCTCGTCGAGGAAGATGCGGATGGCGTCGAGCCCTTCGACCCGTCCGTAGGCCGGATCGATGAACACGGCATCGTCGGTGAAGATCCCTGCGAGATCGGTCCAAGTGGCCTCACCGCGCTCGATGCGTTCACGCAGGTCGACGTATGCGGCGACGGCGGCCTCGACTTCTTTCGACCGCGCCATCAGATCGCCGCCACGCGGCCGTACAGGGTCGTGCGCTGTTCCAGGGTGCGTCCGAGGGGCTCGACCAGCGCGCGGAAGTCTTCCTCCTCGATGCCCTGCCCGTGCGACGCGCCCGCTGCTCTCGAGATGCTCTCGTTCATCAACGTGCCCCCGAGGTCGTTGACGCCGGCGCGCAGCAGTTGTTGCGCGCCCGACGGTCCGAGCTTCACCCACGAAGCCTGGATGTTGTCGATGAGCCCGTGGTAGGCGATGCGCGCCACTGCATGCATCAACAGGACCTCGCGCCATGTCGGACCACGCCGAGCGCGACGCTGCAGATAGATCGGCGCTGCCATGTGGACGAAGGGGAGCGGCACGAATTCCGTGAACCCGCCGGTCTCCTTCTGCAACTCGCGTGTGCGAACGATGTGGCGAGCCCACGACTCGGGCTGCTCGACTGCACCGAACATGATCGTGATGTTGGACCGCAGTCCGACGCTGTGCGCAACGCGATGGCATTCGAGCCATTCATCCGTGGTGATCTTGTCGGGACAGAGGACCGCCCGAACCTGGTCGTCGAGGATCTCGGCGGCAGTACCAGGCAAGGAGCGCAGTCCGGCGTCCATCAACCGGCGCAAGTACACCTCGAGCGGTTCGGACAGCCGCCGCGCGCCCTCGGTGACTTCGAGGGCGGTGAACCCGTGCACGTGGATGTCGGGTGCGGCCGCCTTCACGGCTCTCGCCACGTCGATGTAGTAGTCGCCGTCGAAGTCGGGATGGATGCCGCCTTGGAGGCACACCTCGGTGGCGCCGACGTCCCATGCCTCGCGCACTCGCTCGGCGATGTCGTCGAGCGTGAGCAGGTACGGCGTCCCGCGCAGGTTCAATGACAGCGGCCCCTTCGAGAACCCACAGAACCGGCACTTGAACGTGCACACGTTCGTGTAGTTGATGTTGCGGTTGCGCACGAACGTCACCACGTCCCCGACGGTCGCGGCGCGCAACTCGTCCGCCATCTGCGCGACGGCGGGTACTTCGGGGCCTCGGGCGCGGAACAGCGCCACGAGCTCGTCGACGCCAGGTTCTTGCCCGAGCCGGATCCCGTCGAGCACCTCGCCGACATCGCCATCGCGGCGAGGGAGGCGCCAGCGACGAGCCGCACTCGGCGGAGACAGCGAGCGCAGCGAGCGCTCGGAGCCGAGCAGAGTGATGGGCTCCTCCTCGGCGCCAAGGTCTTCGTCGGCGCGGCGAGGGAAGCGCCAGCGACGAGCCGCACTCGGCGGAGACAGCGAGCGCAGCGAGCGCTCGGAGTCGAGCAGCATCGCGGGCTGGGCGTCGGCGCCCGAGTACCAAGCAGTCGATCGGCGGCCGACCAGGACCACTTCGGCGCCGTCGCCGACGTTGCGGACTTCACCGACGTTCTGGGGGAACACCGCACCCGGATCGTCGCGCCCCAGTCCCTCGGCGTCGCTGCGATCGAGAACCGGGAAGCGGAGTCGCTCGTCGAGCCACCGCCCCGGATCGAGCACGAACTCCGGGTACGCCGTCAGCCTCGGCGCCAGCGCGAAGCCCGCTGCTTCGGTCACCTCCCGCAAGCGGTCGAGCGCGGGCCAAGGCCGCTCGGGATTGACATGGTCGGCAGTCACGGGCGACACGCCGCCCCAGTCGTCGATACCGGCATCGAGGAGCACGCCGAAGTCATCGCTCAGGTTCGGCGGCGCCTGCACGTGGACGTCCGCCGGCAACAGCAAGCGCGCCATCGCGATGGCATCGAGATAGTCGTCGTGCGGGCACGGTGGCGCGTTGTGCATCGCCGTGCCTTCCTTCGGGAGAAAGTTCTGCACGATCACTTCTTGCACGTGGCCGTGTCGAGCGTGTGCCTCCGCGATCGCGACGAGCGCAGCCGCGCGGTCGTGGCGGTTCTCGCCGATGCCGACGAGGATCCCTGTCGTAAAGGGGATCGACAGCACCCCCGCAGCCTCGAGCGTCATCAGTCGGCGCTCGGGCGTCTTGTCCGGCGACCCTCGGTGGCATTCGAGGTCGGCGCGGAGCGACTCGATCATCATGCCTTGGCTGGCACTGACCGACCGCAGCTTGGCCAACTCGTTCTCGAACAGCGCGCCTGCGTTGGCATGGGGGAGCAGGCCTGTCTCTGCCAGAACCAGTTCGCACATGGCGGCGAGGTAGTCGATCGTCGACGCGTAGCCCCGCTCGTCGAGCCACTGGCGCGCCACCGGGTAGCGCTCCTCCGGACGTTCGCCGAGTGTGAACAGCGCCTCGTGACAACCCGCGGTGGCGCCGCGGCGAGCGATCGCCAGCACGTCGTCGGGTGAGAGGAATGGCGCCGCGAGTCGAGCAGGCGGTTGGGCGAACGTGCAATAGCCGCACTTGTCGCGGCACAACATCGTCAACGGGATGAAGACCTTCGGCGAGTAGGTCACCCGCCGCCCGAATGCCCCGTCGCGCCCCTGCCGGGCACGGAGACGGAGCTGATCGGATGGCAGCGCGAGCACCTCGGCGGCATCCATGGGCGCACGCTACTGGCAAGCTGTTGGACCACGACAAGGGGGTGTCGGTGTGAACGACGCAACACCAACCTTTGGCATCAGCTTGGTCACGGGCGATGTCGATGCGAGCATCGCCTTCTACCGGGCGCTGGGCGTGCCGATCCCGGACGAGGCCAACTGGCGGTCGCATCACGTCGGCATCCCGATCACCGGCAGCCAATTCGACCTCGACAGCGTCGAGCTCACCAAGGGCTACGACGCGGCATGGCAAGGGACCGGTGTGATCGTCATCCTGCGTGTGCCCACTCGTGAGGCGGTCGACGAGGCGTATGCGCGGGTGGTCGGGGCCGGCCACCCAGGCCACCTAGAGCCCTTCGACGCCTTCTGGGGTGCGCGCTATGCGGTGGTGCGCGACCCCGACGGAAACCACATCGGGATCATGAGCCCGCAGGACGAGTCGCTGGGCGGCCCACCCCCGGTCTGAGGCGCAGCAGGGTTGGGTATGCGCGCCTCCAACCGGTCCTACCCGCCCGTCCGGTGCTCCGTCGGCTGTGATCGAGTTTCCGCCGGAGCGGTGAAGACAGAAATGGAGCGATCGCCCAATGTCCTTCCGTCGAATGGCCCGTTCCGCCACGGCGCTCGCCGCTGCTGTGCTCGCGCTCACGGCTTTCACTGACACCACAGCAGCGCAGACCGGCGGTGACTCCCGCGTCACGGCCGGGAGCCCCACCACGCCGTTCTCGCAGAACAAGCAGAACGAGCCCGCCGTCGCCATCGATCCCATGCATCCGAATGTCGTCGTCGCCGGTGCCAACGACAACATCGACATGGAGGCATGCAACGCGGGCGAGGACAACACGTGCCCCTTCACCGACGGCGTGGGTGTCTCGGGGGTCTCGTTCTCCTTCGATTCCGCGGGCTCGTGGACACAGCCGACCTACACAGGGCTGTCGGCCCGTGGCTGCCTCGGCGTCGTGGGCGACACCGACCCGCCGTGCGAGCCCACCACCGGCCCGATCGGCACGTTGCCCAACTACGACACTGCTGGGCTCGTCTCGGACGGCGACCCCGCATTGGCGTTCGGACCGGCCCCCGCCGACGGAGCGTTCGCCTGGAGCAACGGTTCACGGCTCTACTACGCGAACCTCACGTCCGCGATCCCGGGCCAGGCCCCGTTCAACGGACCGGAGGCGATCGCCGTTTCCCACACGGACGACGTCGAAGCCGCAGCGACTGGATCCAACTCGGCATGGAGCGCGCCCGTCGTCGCCAGCAAGCAGAACGGCTCGAAGTTCTCCGACAAGGAGCAGGTCTGGGCCGACAACGCCGAGAGCAGCCCGTTCTTCGGCAACGTCTACGTCTGCTACGCCGCCTTCCGCGGCAACGGCCGAGGCGGCGGCACCAACCAGCCACTCGACGTGATCACTTCGACGGACGGCGGCGCGACATGGACCGACCGCCAGGTCACGTCCGGCGCGAACAACATCCACACCGCCAACGGCTTCGGACGCTCGGGCTGCACCGTGCGCACCGACTCCAAGGGTGTCGTGTACGTGTTCGACTACCAGTTCGCGTTCGATCCGGAGACGGCCGCGGCGGGCACGATCCAGATGATCACCTCGACCGACGGCGGCCGGCGCTGGTCGAGGCCGGTTGACGTCCAGACGGCGTTCGACCTGTGCAACAACTTCGAGCTGTCCATCGGTCGCTGCGTGGAGGACGGTGTCGCCGGCGCGCGTGACGATCTCGGCCCCTCGCCGTCGGTCGACATCGCCAACGGTGCTCCCACCGGATCGGACGCGACCAACCAGATCGTGATGACGTGGGTCGACGGCCGCGACGGCACGAACAACGAGCACGTGCTGTTCACGTCATCGACCGATGCCGGCGTCACGTGGACACCGCCGTCCGAAGTCGAACAGCCCGGTGACCGCGGTTACTACTCGGCGCCGGCGATCTCACCGAACGGATCCGACGTCTACCTCGTGTACAACGCATGGCTGACGCCGTTCCGTGACGGCACGGAAGGCCCGACGAACGATCGTCAACTCGTCGGCGTCGTTCTGCACGCAGACGTGTCCAGCGGCTCGGTCGGAGCGTTCTCCGAGATCCACCGCGGCGAGCCCGGGGACGCGAGGGGTTCATCACAGAACAACCTCGCTGCCGAGTTCCTCGGCGACTACGTCTACGCCGCCGCGACCCGGACCTATGGCGCCGCGGTGTGGAACGACGTCCGCGACGCGGCCGATTGCCCTGCGATCGACACGTACCGGCAAGACCTCCACGACGAGGCGGTCGCGACGGGTGTGCAGACCGCCGAGGCGGAGGAGCCGCGAGGCGCCGAAGACGGGGCCAAGCAACCGGATCAGGCGGCGCCGCCGGAGGCGCCCGACGTCCAACTCGTGTGCCCGGCGAACTTCGGCAACTCCGACATCTTCGGAGGCGGCTACGCTGATCCGACTCCGTGATCCCCGCTAGTTCCCCGGACTGAACCGCAGGGGTAGCCGGGCCGGTCCCCAGATGCCGACGGTCGGCGGTTTCCACTCGATGGAGCCGTCGACCGTCAGGTCCGGCATCCGTCGGGCGAGCAACGGCAGCGCCTCGGCGAGTTCGGCCCGAGCGAGCGACGCGCCGAGACAGAAGTGGATGCCCGACCCGAACGTCATCTGCGTCGCGTCGCGCTCTTTCGTGATGTCGAACGACTCGGGCGCATCCCACGTCGCCGCGTCATAGTTGGCACCGGTCAGGCTCGTGGCGACGAAGGTGCCCGCGGGGAACACCACGTCTCGGTATTCGACATCCTCGCCGGCGATGCGCATCGTGCCCCGTACGGCTCCGAGGTAGCGCATGCTCTCTTCGACGGCTCGCCTGGCGAGGTCGGGTTGCTCGGCGAGCATCGCCCACTGATCGGGGTGCTCCGTGAACAGCGCGACGCTGCAGGCGAGCTGGTTGCGCGTGGTGTCGGTGCCGGCCATGAGCACAGCCTCTGCCAAGCCGACCAAGTCGTCGGTGTCGAGGCGATCGCCTTCCTCCTCGATCGCGATGAGGTCGCTCAACAGGTCGTCTGCCGGACGCGAACGTCGCTCGTCGACCATCGCTCGCACGTATGCATCCAGCTCGTCCGACGCGGCGTCGATGCGGGCCATGTCGTTTTCGAGGTCGTTGTTGAAGATGCGGAAGATGTCGCTCGCCCAGTTCGAGAACAGCTTCCAATCCTCCTTGGGTGCCCCCAGCAACTCGCAGACGATCGGAATGGGGTACGGCTCGCAGACGTCTTGGACCAACTCACACCGTCCATCGGTCGCCACGTCGTCCACGAGCCCGTTGATGACGTCGCGCATGAAAGGGCGCAGCCGGTCGGCGGACTTCGGTGTGAAGGCAGGGGCGACGAGCCGCCGCAGGCGTGCGTGATCGTCGCCGTCGACGGACAGGATCGACCTCCGGCGTCGCGCGAAGAACCTCGAATCGTCGACGCCTTGCATCTGCGTGATCAGCGAGAGCGCGGACAGGAAGCGCCGGTCGCGGAGGATGGCAGTGACGTCTTCGTGTCGCGTGACCATGTAACCCATCGGCGTACGAGCCAGCCAGTGGCCCTCGCGAGCCTTGGCGAGGACGGCGAGGGCCTCATCGCGTTCGAGATCGATCAGCTCGACCTCGGGCAGCTCCAGATCGTGCACGGAGACGGTCATTTGGTTCCCCTTTGTGCCTCGAAGCTCAGTTGATCGAGACGAGGCGATCGAGGCCACACATCACGAGCTCGCGCATCACCGTCGGGGACGGGCGGCGAACGGTGACATTGACGCCGCGCTTGTACGCGGTGGCTAGGGCGCCGATGCCGCTCGAGTCCATGAAGGTGACGCCCTCGACGTCGATGGTCAGGCGCTCGTGGTTGCTGTCGATGAGCTCGGTGAGCGCTTCACGGAGCTTCGCGGTGGTGCTCTGGTCGACGTAGCCCGTCAGCACGATGACGGGATCGCGCCCGGTGCGATCGATCGAGATCTCGAGACCATCGGGCGGCGCCATTGGCCTCCATCATGTCCCGTCGCGGACCGACCGGGCGACACCACCATTCGTGACCCGTGTCTCGTGAGAGGAAGACTCGGCGGCGGTGATCCGACCGATCGAGGAGGGCGACGTGGAGGCGTGTAGCGCCCTCCTCGCCCGTCTGCCGGCCTGGTTCGGCATCCCGGAGGTCAACGCCGGCTATGTCGAGAGCCTCCGCGAGCTGCCGGCCTGGGTCGCCGTCGAGGCCGGAACGGTGGTGGGGTTCGCCGCGGCGCTGTCGCACACACCGGGTTCAACGGAGATCTCCGTCATGGCCGTCGATCCGGACCTGCACCGGCGCGGGTACGGACGTGCGCTCGTCGCGGCGGTCGAAGCCTGGTGCCGCGACAACGGCGTCGCCTGGCTCCACGTGAAGACCCGCGGGGCCTCGACCTACGACGACGACTACGAGCGCACCCGCCGGTTCTACCTCGCCATGGGCTTTGAGATGCTCTACGAGTCGCTGACCGAGTGGGGCGAGGAGAACGCGGCCCTCGTTCTGGTGAAGCACCTCGAGAGGGAGAGCGTCAGGGCGTGATGTCACCTGCGGCCGCACGATCGACCAGCCACACGACGCGATCGGCGCTGACGCGTGACGCCGGCGCGGTGGCGTCGCCCAGGTGCACGCGGCGGAAGGCGTCGCGCTTGTCCTCACCCGCGACGGTGACGATCACGAGCCGAGCTCGCGCGATGCCTGCGAACGTGAGGGTCATGCGCGGCAGCTTGTTCTGGCCGAGCGGGTCCTCGTTCATGACGACCAGCCGGCCGGGGTCGGCCCCGAGCGCCGTAGAGTTCGGGAAGAGCGACGCAGTGTGGCCGTCGGGGCCCAGACCGAGATGGATCAGGTCGAATTTTCCGAGCTCACCGATTCGCAACTGGTACGGGTCCGGGCCTTCCTCGCAACGCATCGGGTACGTCGCGTTGGCGGCGCCGACGCGGTCGAGCAACGCCTCGCGCGCCAAGCGATAGTTCGACTCCTCGTGGTCGGACGGCACGCAACGCTCGTCGCCCCAGTAGAAGTCGACCTTCCACCAGTCGATCTGCGGGCCGGCGGTGTCGGCAAGGTGCTCGTAACAGCTGCGCGCGGTCGACCCGCCTGACAGCGCAAACGAGAAGTCGTCGTTCGCGCGCGCCGTGAACGCGGCGATGACGCGTTCCGCGAAGGCAGGCGCCACCTCGTCCACTACGGCGAGCTCCCCGTTCATCGGCGGAGAAACGTAGCTGGATTCCGGGTGCGCTATGCGTTCCTCAGCGCGTCGGCTTTGGTCTCGAGGCTGGTGATCAGCTCGTCGAACGACTTGGAGAACGACGTCACGCCTTCCTCCTCGAGCGTCCTCGTCACGTCACGCATGTCGACCCCTACCGCGGTGAGCTGGTCGATGACAGCGTGAGCCCCTGGAAGGTCCGCGTCCACGGTTCGCTCGAGGCGGCCGTGTTCCTCGAATTGCTCGAGAGTGGTATCGGGCATCGTGTTGACGGTGTCGGGTCCGATCAGGTTGTCGACATACAACGTGTCTGGATAATCGGGGTTCTTCGTTGAAGTCGACGCCCACAAGGGACGCTGGACGCGCGCCCCTTGCGCCTCGAGCTGCCTCCAACGATCGGTGTCGCACCTCTGCGAGAAGAGCTCGTACGCGAGCTGCGCGTTGGCGACCGCGGCCTTACCCCGCAGCGCGAGCGCCTCGTCGGTGCCGATGGTCTCGAGCCGGCGGTCGACCTCCGTGTCGACTCGGCTCACGAAGAACGAAGCCACGCTCGCGATCTGCGAGACGTCGCCACCGGAGGCGTCGAGCTGTTCGAGACCTTGCATGAAGGCGTCGATGACCTCGCCGTACCGCTCGAGACCGAACAGCAACGTGACGTTGATGTTGATCCCCTCACTCAGGCACTGCCGGATCGCCGGCAGACCCTCGGCCGTGCCCGGGATCTTGACGAACAAGTTCGGCTCGTCGATCTGCTCCCAGAGTTGGCGGGCGGCGGCGATGGTTCCGTCGGTGTCACGAGCGAGTTGGGGAGCGACCTCGACGGACACGAAGCCGTCGCCGCCCTTCGATCCGTCGGACAACGGCCGCAGGATCGCGAGCGCGTCTTCGATGTCCTGTTTCACGAGCTCCCAGTACGAGTCCTCGACGCTGTGCCGTTTCTTGACGAGCTCGCGGAACTGGTCGTCGTAGTCGGCCGCGCCTTCGATCGCCTTGGCGAAGATCGTCGGGTTCGACGTGATGCCGCGCACGCCACGTTCGGTCCAGCGCTGCAACTCGCCGGAGGTGATCCAGCCTCGCTTGAGGTTGTCGAGCCACGGGCTCTGGCCGTGCTCGTCGTAGAGCCGTTGCAACCGTCCCATCAGTCCTCCTCTTCGAGCTCGGCCAGGAGTTGACGCGCTCGCTCTGCGACGTTGACCGCGGTGTAGCCGAGCTTCTCGAGGGCTACCTTCCCTGGCGCGGATGCTCCGAACCGGTCGATCGACACCGAGTCATCGGCCCAGCGGTCCCAACCGACCGACGATCCGGCCTCGACCGCGAGTGTCGGTACGTCGGGCGGCAGCACGTCGTCCTGTGCGTCCTCGTCGAGCATTTCGAACAGCGACCAGCTCGGCATCGAGACCACCCGCACGCGCAGGCCATCCGCTTCGAGGAGTGGCTTGGCGTCGAGGCACACGGACAGCTCGGATCCGGTGCCGATGAGCACGAGGTCCAGATCGGCGACAGGATCGCCGACCCCTGCGCTGTCGTCGACGACATAGGCACCCCTGCGCAGACCGCGTGCCTGCTCGGGCGTTATGACGACTGGCACGTCCTGCCGGCTGAGGACGAGCCCCGTCGGCCCGTCGCTCTCGATCGCGACCTGCCACGCGACCGCGGTCTCGTTGCCGTCAGCCGGACGGATGATGCGCATCCCCGGCATCGCCCGCATGGCCGCGAGTTGCTCGATCGGCTGATGCGTCGGGCCGTCCTCGCCGAGGCCCACGGAGTCGTGCGTCCACGCATAGATGACCTTTGCCTGGCTGAGCGCGGACAGCCGCACCCCGCCGCGCATGTAGTCGCTGAACACGAAGAAGGTGCCGCCGACCGGCAGCACGCCACCGTGCATGGCCATTCCGTTCATGGCAGTGGCCATGCCGTGCTCGCGCACCCCGAAGTAGATCTGCCGTCCCGCGGGTTCGGCAGCGGACTGCACGCCGTGGTCCTCGATGACCGTGCCCGTGTTGCCGGTGAGGTCGGCGCCGCCCGCCATCAGTCCCGGCACGACGTCCACGAGCGCCTTGACGCACGCACCGCTGGCTTTGCGGGTGGCCGCCTTGTCGCCCACGGACCACGCCGGCAGCTTGTCCCGCCACCCCTCGGTGCCCGTTGCGGCGAGGCATGCGTCCCACGCGGCGCGATCGATGTCGAGCGACGCGAGAGCCTTCTCCCACTCCTCGCGCACGGCGCTGCCGCGAACGCCGGCCACGCGGTACATCCCGAGCACGTCATCCGGCACGTAGAAGGTCTCGTTGGGAGGAAGCCCGAGGATCTCCTTCGTGATGCGCACCTCGTCTTCACCGAGCGGGTTGCCGTGCGCGTGCTCGGTGTCGGTGTACTTCGGCGACGGCCACCCGATGTGACTGCGGAGGATGATCATCGACGGCGCGTCTTCCACCGCCATCGCGCGCCGGAGTGCGGCCTCGAGTGCGTCCGTGTCGTTGGCCGCCTCGCCCACGCGTTCGACGTGCCAGCCGTACGCCTCGAACCGTTTACCGGCGTCGTCGCTGTAACTCAGTTCGGTCGGGCCGTCGATGGTGATGTGGTTGTCGTCATAGACGTACACGAGCCGGCCCAGCTTCAAGTGACCGGCGAGTGATCCCGCTTCGTGACTGACACCCTCTTCGAGACAGCCGTCGCCGGCGATGACGAACGTGTGGTGATCGCACGCGTCGCTCCCGAACCGGCTTCGCAGGTACCGCTCGGCGATGCCCATGCCGACGCCGTTGCCGAATCCCTGGCCGAGCGGCCCGGTGGTGACCTCGACGCCGATGGTGTGGTGCACCTCGGGATGTCCAGGCGTCTTCGACCCCCATTGGCGGAACTGCTTCAGGTCCTCGAGCGTCAGGTCGCCGGTTCCGGACAAGAACAACATCGAGTACAGCAGGATCGACGCGTGGCCGTTGGACAGCACGAAGCGATCACGGTCGGGCCAGTCGGGGGCTGACGCGTCGTACTTCATGATCCGCGTCCAGAGCACGTGGGCCAGCGGCGCGAGGGCCATACCAGTGCCGGGATGGCCCGCGTTGGCAGCTTGCGGTCCGTCCATGCACAGACCCCGGATGACGTTGATCGCTCGCTGCTCGAGGCCGGCTCTCGTCTCGGTCGCCGTCATGCGCGCGACCCTACCCAGCAAAGCGTTCGAGCAACGGCTCGTCTTTACCGAGATTGCGCGTCGCTGTCGCTCAGTCTTGGAACAGCAGTACCGACGCGGTGAAGCCGTGGAGGAAGCTGCGATCGCCGATCGGACCCAGCTCGCCGGCGCAGAACATCCCGGCGGTCGCCCCTCCGTCGACGTGCGCGTTGATCACCTCAGCGTCGTGATCGGGCCGTCCGAACAGGTGGGTGCCGCGACCGTTGCACGTGAACACGAGCGCCCCGCTCGCCCGCCTGCCGGTCAGGAGCTCACGCAGGTCATCGTCGGCTGACACCGCGTCGCGCACCTGGAACTGCACCGTCGCGCCGACCTCGATCTCGTCGCCCACAGCGATGGCGCCGACCTCGCGGTCGCCGCCCAGCACCGTGCGGATCAGGAAGTCGCCTCGGTCGAAGTCGGCCTTGTGCTCGTCGATGACGCAACCGAGGTGGATGCCGCGCTGGGCGAGCGCGCGGTCATCGGGCTCGAGCCGCTCGAGGAGGTCGACCAACCGTTCGAGCGCGGGCTTTCCGGCGAGCTCGTAGATCACGTGTCCCTCGCTCTTGGTGACCGTCAGCGGGTGACCGATCGGACGGCAGCCTTGCGAGACGACGCTCGTCGCCTCGTCCTGTGGCGCCAGTAGCGCGCCGACCGCGCCGTCGGTGAAGACCTTCTCGTCGAGCACGAGTCGGTTGCCGCCCGGGCCCCGCGCCGCGGAGGCGAGTCCACCGACGACCCGGAGGCCCGGGTAGGTCTCGGGTGAGGACTCGAGGAACCCGTCCACGGGTGTCGAGAAGGGATCGGCGACGAGCACGAGTGTGCGCGGCGTCGGGTCGCCGGCGATCGATGCCGGTAAGCCGCTCACCGTCGTGCCGATCGACCCCGTGCTGGGGTCGAACCGGACGGGTGTAACCGGGGCGGCGAGGCGACCGGCCCAGAGGCTCACAGCAGGCTGCTCCTCCACCTCCCGGTCGCCGCCGAGCACCGAGACCGCGGTGACGCCCACCAGCGATGCGGGGCGCAGGATCTCGCGCACCGTGCCCGCGATGTCCTCCAGGGCGCCGCCGTTCGGTGCAGTGACGAACAGCATCGCGAGGTCGGGTTCCTCGCCGAGCGACTCGAGCACCTGCCCGATGACCTCACCCGTCGCGTGTGTCGCGATCGGATGCTCGGACAGCGCCGCCGCAAAGGGCATGTCAGCCGACCTCATCTCTCGGCTCGAGCGAGATCATCAGGCCGGCTGGAGCAGTGTGAACGGCACCACGGTGGGGTCGTCGCCGTCGAGGCTGCAGCGCGCCTCCACGGTCCCGTAGTCGTCGAAGGTGAGTTCGGCGCGCACGAGTCGGTACGTGAACTTGTCGGGCTCGACTGCGAGCAGTTGGACGTTGCGGGCCACCTGTTCGCCGTCGCGGTGATAGGTGACTTCGAGCGCCGCTTCGCCCTTGTGGTCCGCTGGCCGATGCACCAGCACGACGAGGTGAGGTTCGATCGTGACGGGTAGCGGTCCGCTCGCCGCCTCGGAGAACTTCACCCCGCCGAGATCGATGCGCGTCGACGGACCGGGCGCTTCACGCAGCTCGATGGTGTCGATGAAGACTGCGGCGACGATCCGCACGTTCGGACGCTACTTCTGCTCGGTCGGGCGAACACGAAACGACGTGACAGGTGTCCCGATCGGGGGCGCAGCCCCCAACTGCTCGGCGGCACGTCCGCCAACCCACGTGGCCTGGACCGTGAGGTCCGGACCCAAGGCGGCGAGGTCGGCCCGGCGACCGGGGAGGATCTCACCGCGATCATCCAGACCGAGCAGCCGCGCCGGCGTCGCGGCTGCGGCATGGACGGCATCGAGCAGCGAGACACCACAGTGCTCGACCACGTTGCGCACCGCCTTGTCCATGGTGAGTGCGGAACCGGCAAGCGTGCCGTCCGCCAGCCGCGGCGCGGTGCCGTCGAACGTCACGCGCACCGCATCGCCGACGGTGCCACGGTCCCACGCCACCGCGTCGGTGACGAGCACGACCTGGCCGGCTCCTTTCGCGCGGAAGGCGATCGCGATCGCGGCGGCGTGAACGTGCACGAGATCGGCGATGACGGAGACGGCGAGGCGGTCGTCGGTCAGCGCGGCGCCGACGAGACCGGGCTCGCGGTGGTGCAACGGCGCCATCCCGTTGAAGCAGTGCGTGACGAGCCGGGCGCCGGCGGCTGTCGCGTCGAGCGCCTGCGCGTAGGACGCCGTCGAGTGTCCGAGTGAGACCAGCACACCGGTCGCGACGAGCGACTCGATGCAGTCAATCACGCCCTCCGACTCCGGCGCGAGCGTCACGACCTTGACGATCGATGGCAGACCCGCGAGCCATTCCCGGTCCGGCGGGCGGATCAGGTCGACCGGGTGCGCGCCGGGGGCGCCACCGAGGAACGGGCCTTCGAGGTGCGCGCCCGCGATGGCCGGCCGCACCCGGCCGTCGTCGCGCGCCGCCGCAGCCGCGATCCGTTCGAGCGGCTCGGCATACGAGTCGAGGGGAGCGGTGACCAATGTCGGGCACCATGTCGTCACCCCTTGAGCGAGCAGGGCTCGGTCGAGCACGTTCCAGTCGTCGCCCTCGGCGTGTGCGACGTCGATGGAACCGATCCCGTTCACTTGGAGATCGACGAATCCGGGCGCGAGCGTCAGATCCGGCACGGGCTCGCTGGTCGGCTCGATGGCGACGATCCGGCCACCGTCGATCACGACCACCGCAGGACCGGTGATGCGTGTCGGCATGACGACACGCGCGGCTCGGAGCCGTTCCACGGCCCCGGTCTTACACCCCGGCTGGCTGCTTGAGTCTCGCGTCCTGATGTCGCACCGACAGCCAGCGAAGCCGTTGCATGGTGGCAATCAAGGGCCACGCCACATCGATCTCACCGCGGTTCAAGGCGAATTTGGCGGACGTCGGTGCCGCGTGGTGGTTGTTGTGCAGGCCTTCGCCCACGGTGAGGAAGGCCAGCCACTGGAGGTTCGTGGCGGTGTTGTCGAAGGGCTGGCGGCCGAAGGTGTGCGTCACGGCGTTCACCGCGGCGTTGAGACCGAGGTACAGGACGGTGTGGATGCCGGCGGCCAGCAGCCCGACGAGCGGGCCGAACACGATCACGAGGAACGAGATCCCGATGGTCAGACCCAGCCACGAACGGTCGAAGAGCACGCGGTCCCAACGGTCCTGAGGCAGGTCGCGCGCATACCGCCGTACCTGCTCGGGATCGGTCGCAACCTTTCTGTACAAGCCGACGTTGCCGAACTGCACCGTGACCCAGCCGAGCAGCCTGGGCGAGTGCGGGTCGCCTTCCACGTCGGTGTATGCATGGTGCTTGCGGTGCACCGCCACCCACTCCCTCGGACGGATCCCGGTCGTGATCCACAGCACCACCCGGAACACGAACGCCAGCCCGGGCCGCATCGTGATGGCGCGGTGCGACAGCGTGCGGTGGAGGTACAGGGTGGTCGCGAGCGTGGCCAACTGGCACACGGCGAAGCCGATGATGAGGGCCAGCAGGACGGAGTTCATGGAACTGCGGAGCATACCTACCTACCGGTAGGTAGGCAACCGCGGCGGAGAAACCGCATGTCAGACGCCTGGTCTCACTAGTCTGAGGCCCTGTGTCCATCGGCGGTGAGTCGACGAGAGAAGCGATTCTCCGCGAAGCGACACGGCATTTCGCTGCTTTTGGCTACGACGGCACCTCGCTGAACGACATCGCCGGCGCCGTCGGCATCCGCCGTCCGAGCCTGCTGCACCACTTCGCATCGAAGGAGGCCCTCTACCGCGAGGTCTTCGAAGTGGCGATGGCGGACTGGTTCGCCCGGGTGGAAAAGGCAGTGGCGGAGCCGACGCTGGAGGACGGCTGGAGCAAGGTCGATCACGTCTTGCGAGCCGCATTCGAGTTCTTCAAGGCCAACCCGGACTTCGTCCGACTGGTGCGCCGAGAGGCCCTCGACAGCCAGAACCACCTCGGCCTCGACATCGGCGCCGCCCTGCGGCCGCTGTTCCTACGGGCCGTGGCGTACTTCGAGCGCGGCATGCAGGAAGGCACGTTCCGGCGCCATGACCCCGAGCAACTCATCCTCACGGGCTACGGCGCACTGCTGAGCTATTTCAGCGACGTCCCGTTCATGGTCGGGCTCCTCGATCGCAATCCCTTGTCCGACGCCGCGCTCGAAGCCCGCTTCGAGCACATCCGCGCCTTCGTGCGCGCTGCTCTTCAGCCCTGACGTTTCGACACGTCATTGCGCGTGCGACGACCCCGACGATCGGGAAGCGAAGAAGTTCAGTGCGGCGCGGACGACCGCGTCGATGGCGTTCTCGTCTTCCATGACGGATTCGGCGCGGAAGGACCAGGTGCCGTCGGCGCGCTGGCCGAGCGCGGGCTGCAGCCCGTAGCGGGTTCCCATCACGGTCTTGTCCGCCCTGCGGACAGCGCCCCACGTGATCCCGATCCCGAACGCGATCTCGATGCCCTTGCCGAACCGTCCCTCGCGTGCCAGGTCGACCAGCCGGAGTGCGTCGAGACCGAGCTGCGCCTCCGTGTGCGCCTGTTCGAGCCATGGACCGGCTTCGTCCTCGAGTCCCGGTGCCGTGCACGCGGCCGCAACCACCAACCACTCACGCAACGGTGCGGCCGCATTCGCAAAGCCGCGGTCGTCGTCGATCCACTCGACCGCATGCTCGACCAGCGCTTGCGGCACTGCGCCGTCGCACGCCTCGGCGAACACTCGCACCTGCATGCGCTCGGCCTCGGCCGCCCACGCACTCAGCGGGTCGTCGCCCTGGAGCCATGCTGCGATCGACGCGAGTGGGAGGAGCGACGACCGCGGCTGCACGAGCGGGTTGGCGAGGTACCCGCAGCACTGGTCCGCGAGCCCGGCGTCCCGGCCCCACAGCGGCCCCAAATGGAGCCGGTCGGTCATGATCCCGTCGTTGACGGGATAGTTGTCCCACACAAGCGGCGGGCGGCCGCCGAGGGCAGCGGCGCGAGCGCTCGCCTGATCAGCAGTGATTGTCGCGTTCACGACCGTGTCGCCCGTCCACGCGATCGGGACGTCGTCCGGCACGCCTTCCGCGAGCGCGTCGAGGTACGCGGTCGGTTCGAGCCCCACGTACTCGGTGGGCACGAGCACGAGGCCAGCGCGGTCACCGAGGTGGTTGCGCAGCCAGGTCGTCACGGCCGCGTGCGCGATGCCCTGGTCCGCACCTCCGAACGGGATGTCGTCGAGCGCGAGGCAGACAAGACCGACGCCGACGCCGACGACCTGGTCGACCTTGGCCGCGAGTGCGGCGCGATCGTCTGGCGACGCGTAGTCCATCGACAGGCCGGGTGAGATGCCGAAACCCACCTGCAAGGTGTCCTCGGCGGCGAGTCGGGCGAAGCCGTCGAGCACCTTGTTCTTGTACGGCGAACGCCAGTCGGCCCGATGCTTCGGATCGTCCTTCGGCGCGTACACGTAGTGGCGCATGCCGCGGTCGTGACAGAACCGCATCACATCGGCCCGCTCATCCCAGGTCCACGGCCGTCCGTAGAAGCCCTCGATGATCCCCGCGACGGCCCACGTCATGGGCGGGCAACTTACGCTCCTACGATGTCGGGCCGATGCCCACCCTGTCAGAGGCGGATTCCAAGCAGTTGCTCGCGGCCCACGGCGTACCTGTGCTCACAGAGCGGACGGTGTCGAGCGCGGACGAGGCCGCTCGCGCCGCGACCGAGATCGGCTTCCCCGTCGTCGCCAAGCTGTGTGGCGCCGCGATCGCGCACAAGACCGAGCGCGGTCTCGTGCGGCTCGCGCTTGCCGATGAGGCTGCGGTGCGAGCCGCGACGACCGATCTTCTCGCGGCGGCGCGCCCTGAAGACGGTGAGGTCGCCGTCCTCCTCGCGCCGATGGTGTCCGGCACCCGCGAACTGATCGCCGGCCTTGCCGACGATCCGACCTTCGGCCGGACGGTGATGCTCGGTGTCGGGGGGATCCTCGCCGAGGCGGTGGGCGACGTGACGTTCAGGCTCGTGCCCATCACGGCCGCAGATGCCGAGGACATGATCGACGACCTCGTCACCCGAAGACTGTTCGGTCCGTTCCGGGGCGAGCCTCCGATCGACCGGACGAAGGTGACCGACGTCCTGATCGGTCTGTCCGATGCCGCCGTCGCGCATCCCGAGATCGTCAGCGCCGACGTGAATCCACTGATCGTCGTCGACGGCGCCCCCGTGGCCGTCGACGCGCTGGTGGAGGTCGACGCGTGACCAGTAGGGCTCAGGACTTCGGGGCGCTGTTCGACCCGAAAGGCGTGATCGTCGCGGGCGCCTCGACGCACCCCGGCAAGTTCGGGTTCGTCGCGCTCCACAACCTGCTCGCCGCCGGTTACAAGGGCAACGTCTTCGCGACGAATCTCGAGGGCGCGCCAGTGCTCGGCGTCGACACCGTGGCCGACGTGGACGACCTCCCAGATGGCGAAGCCGACCTGGTGTTCGTGTGCACGCCGGCGAAGACGAACATCGATCTGCTCCGCAAGTGCGCAGCCAAGGGCGTGCGCGCTGCGTTCCTCACATCGGCGGGGTACGGCGAGGCAGGTCCTGAGGGCAAGGCGGCGCAGGACGAGTTGGTCCGCGTCGCGAACGAGCTCGACATTCTCCTCGCGGGACCGAACGGACAAGGCGTGATCTCGACGCCGGCGAGCATGTGCGCGCAGATCGTTGCGCCGTACCCGCCCGCGGGGCGCATCGGCATCGCCAGCCAGTCGGGCAACTTCGTGTCGAGCTTCATGAACTACGCGCGGCACTACGGCGTGGGCGTGAGTCGGGCGGTCAGCGCCGGCAACGCGGCCGCGGTCACGGTTCCCGACTTCCTCGACTTTTACGCCGACGATCCCGAGACCGACGTCGGGCTCGCCTACGTCGAGGGCATCGCCGACGGACGCGCGTTCTTCGAGCGAATGCGCTCTGTTGCCGAACGGATGCCGCTCGTCGTCGTCAAGGGTGGCGCGTCGGACGTCGGGGCCCGCGCTGCAGCCAGCCACACCGGCAGCCTTGCCACCGACGATCGCGTTTTCGACGGCGCGTGCCGCCAAGCCGGGGTCGTGCGCGCGGCGACGATCGAAGAGGCATACGAAGCGGCGGCGACGTTTGCGACGCAACCCCTGCCCAAGGGCCCGAACGTGTGCGTCGTGTCGACTGCGGGCGGATGGGGCGTGGTGACCGCGGACGCCATCAGCCGGACGCGCGGCCTGCGTCTGCTCCCGCTGCCCGACGATCTGAAGGCGGAACTGGACCGACACCTCCCCCCGCGGTGGAGCCGCAACAATCCGATCGACATGGCCGGCGGCGAGACGAAGGACACCATTCCCACCGTGCTCGAGACCGCGGCGCGCCATCCCGCGGTCGATGCGGTCGTCTTCCTCGGCATGGGCATCCAGGGCAACCAGGGCCGCATGGAGCAGGAGGGGCCGTTCTATCCCGATCACGGCCTCGAACGCATCGTCGGCTACCACGAACGACAAGACCGCCGGTTCACGGAGACGGCCGCCGCACTGTCGAAGGACGTCGGCAAGCCCATCCTCACCGCGACCGAGCTCGCGATCACCGATCGCGACAACCCCGCGGTGGCGGGCTGCCGCGACAGTGGGCAGATGTGTTACGGCTCCGCCAACCGTGCAGTGACAGCCCTGGATCACCTCTGGAGTTACGCCGGCTACCGGCGACGACGATCAGATTGACGATCGCATTGACGGCGGCATGACCCGTTGGAGGGTGCTCGTCGTCGCGCTGGCGGTCGTGATGATCGCTGCAACCGCGATCGCCCTGCAGGCAGAGCGGGCGCCCGGTGCAGCCGCTGCGACCGGCGTGCGAACCGCGCTCACACCCGTGCTGTCTGCACGGAGGGTGCCCGAGCTCATCGCAGCTCCCGTCGCCGACCGGCGGCTCGTGGCGCATCTGAACGATCTGGTCAGTCGCACGCCTGGATCGTCCTGCCTCACCGTGGCCGTGGACGGTCGAACGGTGTTCAGCTCCGAGTCGACATCGCCGATTATCCCGGCTTCCGTCGAGAAGCTCGCCACGGCTCAGGCGGCGTTGTCCAAGCTCGATCCGAACGCTGTCCTCACGACCTCGGTCAAGACCGGCTCGCCACCGCATGACGGAGTCGTCGACGGCGACATCTGGCTGGTCGGTGGCGGCGACCCGTTGCTCATGACGGACGCTTACGCGGAGCACTTCAAGCACCAGCCGGTCACGCACACGGACTTCGAGGCGCTCGCCGATCGGGTCGTCGCAGCCGGCGTGCACGAGGTGCGCGGCAGCGTGGTCGGCGATGACTCGCGCTACGACCGGGCCCGTGTCGTACCGCAATGGGCCGATGAGGCCATCACCGCTCACGACATCGGTCCGCTCGGCGCTTTGGTCGTCAATGACGGACTGACGCAGTTCCCGCCGACCTCTGACGCTCGCACACCGCGAGAGACCGCGGCGGTCGATCCGGCCACCGATGCCGCGAACCAACTGACCCGACTACTCCAGGCTCGGGGCGTCGTCGTGATGGGTGCGCCCGCGTCCGGGTCAGCACCGAGGGACGCGACCGAGGTCGCAAAGCTCGAATCCCCACCGATCGACCAAGTGGTCGCCACCATGGTCCGCGAGAGCGACAACGAAGCCGCGGAGCTCCTGACGAAGGAAATCGGTCTCCACGACACAGGCGCAGGAACGACGGCCAACGGAATTGCTGGGATTCGTCAGGTATTCCAGGATCGCAATCTCCCACTCGACGGCGTCGCGCAAGTCGACGGCTCAGGACTCTCGCGAGACGACCAGGTGACCTGCGCGTTCGTCCAAGCCCTGCTGGATGCCGAAGGTCCGGCGTCGACGCTGGCGAAGGACATGCCGGTGGCGGGGCAGACGGGCACACTGGCCGAGCGGTTCGTCGGCACACCGATCGTGGGACAGCTCCGGGCCAAGACCGGCACCCTCAACCAGGTGACCGCGCTCGCCGGGTACGTACAGACTGCGCGCGGTGCGCAGATGAGCTTCAGCTACATCATCAACCTTCCGCCCCCGAAGGTGATCACCAGCGACGACGTCGCGCTCGAGGACGAGCTCGGCGCCATCCTCTTCCAATATCCGGAGACGCCGGACATCAACGCCCTCGGACCGAAGCGCGGCTGATGGAGCTGCCGATGTTCCCGCTCGGCATGGTGCTGTTTCCGAGCTTGTTCCTGCCGTTGCACGTGTTCGAGCCCCGCTACCGGGTGCTGGCGAGACATTGCATGGACGGCAACCGAGAATTCGGTGTCGTCCTGATCGAACGGGGGAGCGAGGTCGGCGGCGACGACGTCCGCACGTCCGTGGGGACTGTTGCGCAGATCATCGACGCGACCGAACTGGACGACGGTCGCTGGGTGCTCGGTACGGTCGGCACGCGTCGCGTGCGCGTTCGCGAGTGGTTGACCGACGACCCGTATCCGCGAGCCGACGTCGACGACTGGGCTGACGTCGAGTCCGCTGACGGCCCCGAAGTTGATCTGATGCCGGCCTACGACAACGTGCGCGCACTGCTGCGACGGGTGCTCGCACTCAAATCGGAGCTCGTCGAGCCCGCAGTCGACGCGACGATCGCGCTGAGCGACGATCCTGCGCTGGGGTCGTACCAAGCCGCGGCGGTAGCGCCGTTGGGACCAGCTGACCAGCAGGAGCTGCTGACCGTCCCCGGTCCCGGCGAGCGCCTGTTGCGGCTTGGCGACCTGCTGAGTGAGGAGGAGACGTTCCTCCGCGCTCGTTTGCGCATGGAGTGACGAGGCCGTCGGTCTTCCGATCGCTTGCGCGGGGTCCGTCGGTCGCGTAGGCAATGCGGAGCCATGGCCTCGAGGAGCCCCATGCCCGAACCGCCGAAGACCATTCCCCAGGTGTTGAACGAGCTGTGGGAGTTGCTCGTCGCCTACGGCAAACAGGAGACGGTCGAGCCGCTCAAGGGCTTGGGCCGCTACATCGGGTTCGGCCTCGCCGCCGCGGTGGTCGGCGCCACCGGGATCGTGATGCTCACGCTCGGCACGATGCGAGTGCTGCAGACCGAGACGAACGGACATCTGCAGGGCAACTGGAACTGGGTCCCGTACGTCGCCGGGTTGGTGGTGCTCGGCGCCCTGATCGCGCTTGCCGTGACCAGGATCACTGCGAAGGGAACGAAGTCGCGATGAGTGAGCGAAGCAAGGCGTCGTGAACGCGATACCGGAAGAGATCGACCGCGCGGACATCGAGCGGAAATTCCGCGAGCTGGAGTCCGACGTGATCGGGACGGTCGGTGCGGGAATCAAGTCCTACGCCATGGCTGGCGGCGCGGTCGTGCTCGTCACCGTCATCGGTATCGCGTACCTGATGGGTCGCCGCCGCGGCAAGAAGCGCTCGACCGTCGTCGAGATCCGACGCATCTGATGGGCGCCTGAAGTGCAGCGCCTGTTGACTTCGCTGCGCCGGTACGCCAGGCGGAGAGGCGTGCGGGGCAGCCACACGTGGCTGTCGATCTGGATCGTGATCGCCGGCGCGCAGCTGGTTCGCCGCTTCATCGCCGCGAAGCCGGACATCGAGCGGATCGAGCTCCGGTCGGGCGAGACCATCATGATCACCGACCTGGGCCGTCTCGACCAGCTCGAGCTGTAGAACCCTCGTAGGACGACCACCTGCCCGCCTCCTAGCCTGTTGCGCCGTGAAGGTGGTGCTGCGCAACCCGCGCCGTGAGCTCGACGTACCCGGGCCGATCTCGGTCGTTGCGTTGCTGAACCGCCTCGAGTTGAACCGCGAGGCGGTCCTGGTCATCCAGGGCGACACGCTCGTTCCCGGAGATGCGATGCTCGCCGGCGACCAGACCGTGGAGATCCGACCGGTGATCTCGGGTGGCTGAGATGCGAGCGAAGCGAGCACAGCCGGCCGACCGTGCGAGCGCTAGCTCGCCGGGCGGCGATGGGTGTGGGGCGCAGCCCCACGGGAGGCGCTGACGTGGCGCTGGCGGACGGGGACAACGTCGAGGGAGCTGTCGACGGCACGGCCGACTCGGGCGACGGCGTCGACGGGACCGACGCGCGTGTGACCGGCGTGCGCGCGGCCGG
>DATAES010000010.1:0-5558 GCA_036257895.1 Acidimicrobiales bacterium | reverse complement strand
GTTCGACGTCCAGGTGGCGCCCTACCGAACGGGCGTGGTGCCGGACACGGTCGTCAGCTCGATTGCCGGCTCCTACCGACGCGTCACCACAGATGCACGGCCGATGAACCGGTTCGTCGCGCTCGCGATGGTGGTGACGGTGTTCGCGTTGGTCGCTCAGATCGTCCGATCGGACGGTGCAGCAACGGCTGGGTGGACCTCATTGCTGCTGGCCCTGATCCCGATCGGCGTGGCGGGGTCGCGTACGGTGCCGAGTGCGGTGCGGCTGGGCGCTCGACGAGATCCGATCGCAATGCAATCGTCGTTGGCTCGGGCAATCTTCCGGCAACACGTCTTCTGCATCTGCTCGATCGCCGCGCTGCTCGTCGTCCAACTCGTCTGGATGCGCTGAGCGCGCCTGCGGCGCTGCGAGGCTTGGAACATGCCGCCTCCCTACGACGTCTACAACTTCTTGAACCTGCTCGGTATCACCCTCGACGAGACCGAGACGGGACCGTTGTCGGGACGGTTCACCGTCACGCACGCGCTGATCGCGGGCACCGGCTACCTGTGGGCGCCCGTGGTGATCACGCTCGCGGATGCCCTCTGCGCGTTCGGCGTCAGGCGGAACTGGCCTGACAACGCGACCAGCTTCACGACCGTGGAGTCGAAAGCGAACTTCCTGTCGAGCGCGCTCGAGGACGAGGTCGTCAGCGGGCTCGCGACGCCGCTGCATCTCGGGCGTACGACGCAGGTGTGGGACGCGACCGTGACGAACGAGTCGACGGGTCGGACGATGGCCGCCTACCGGTGCACGCAGTTGATCCTCTACCCGCGCGCCGGTTGAGAACTGCGCCCGATCAGATCCCGCGGCTCGGCGGCTCGAGCGCAGACGTGGCGCCGGCGACCACGAGCGACACGAGGATGCCGAGCGGCAACGTTCCCCAGTACGACAACTCGAGGCCACAGTTGCCGAGGAACAGCATCAGCAGCCATGTCGCCGGGAAGGTGGCAACGAACAGGATGACGATCAGTACCAGCAGACTCGCGATCATGGATCG
This sequence comes from Acidimicrobiales bacterium, assembly GCA_036257895.1. Taxonomy (GTDB): domain Bacteria; phylum Actinomycetota; class Acidimicrobiia; order Acidimicrobiales; family JACDCH01; genus DATAES01. Next base: position 4,518 of record DATAES010000010.1, on the reverse strand, counting down.
CTCCTCTCGCCCGTGTGCGGCTTCGACGACCTAGCGGCCCAAGTCTGATTCGCCGTCCTACGCACATCGCGGATGATCGCCTGGCGCTTCGAGTGTGCGCCAACGGCCCTGACAGGGCGGTTCACGCACACTCGGCGAGCTATTGCTGGGCGAGCTATTGCTGATAGTGCTCGACGGTGTCGGCGTCGCGGAGCTGCTCCTCGTCCGGGTCGCCACCGCTCCGGCGGCGCGCCCGGCGACGGCGCAACAGGTCCCACAGTTGGTCGATGCGCACCTCGACCTGCGTGAGCCGCTGTTGCTCCTCGGGCGTCAGCCCCCGGCCGACGCCGTGTTCGTGGAGTTGGCGCTCCTCATCGACGAGCTCGTCGATCTCCTTGATCAATTCCTGATCGGTCACGCTCCACTCCTTCCCGAGAACGCAGGTCGCGAGCCAAGACGCTCAGGTCTTGGCGATGTTCAAACCCTGGCAGCTTCGATCGCTCGCCACACCCGCTCCGGCGTGCAGGGGATGTCGATGTGCCGAATGCCGAGATGCGCGACTGCGTCGCACACCGCGCTCTGCACGGCTGGCGTCGCACCGATCGCGCCCGACTCGCCGATCCCCTTGGCACCGAGTGGATTGGCCGGCGTCGGGGTCTCCATCGTCTCCAGCTCGAACGTCGGCAACTCGGCGGCGCTGATGATGCCGTAGTCCGCGAAGTTCGACGTGATCGGGTTGCCGTCGTCGTCGTAGCGGATCTCCTCGAGGAGGGCCTGCGCCGCGCCTTGCGCGATGCCGCCATGCCGCTGGCCCTCGACGAGCAGCGGATTGACGATCCGGCCGGCGTCGTCACACGTCACCATGCGCCGCAGGTCGACTCTTCCTGTCTCGATGTCGACGTCGACCACTGCGACGTGCGCGCCGAACGGAAACGTCGTCGACTTCTCGTGGAAGTCGATCTGTCCGCACAGCCCGGCACCGGACTCGTCGCGCTCCATCGCCGCGGTGGCCACCTCTGCCCACGTTCGTGCGACCGCAGGTGTACCGGTGACGTGGAAGGTGCCGTTGCTCGTCTCGAGCACGACGTCGTCGACGTTGGCCTCGAGCAACTCGGCCGCGATCTTCTTCGCCTCGTCGATCACGATCTCGGACGCTTCCAGGACCGCGGAGCCGCCGACTTGCAGCGAACGCGATCCCATCGTCCCTTCGCCGCGCGCGACCTTGTCGGTGTCGCCCCACACGATGTCCACGCGGTCCATCGGAATGCCGGTGGTGTCCTGCACGATCATCGCGAAGCTCGTCTCGTGTCCTTGGCCGTGCGGGGACGCGCCCGTGTAGACGGTGGCGCTGCCGTCGGGGTGCACTTCGAGGTTGGCGTACTCACTACCGGGCGACGGGCCTGCCGTCACCTCGACGTAGACGGACACACCGATGCCGAGCTGAACGGTTTCACCCGCGTCGCGGCGACGCTTCTGCTCGGCCCTCAGGTCTTCGTAGCCCGCGGCCGCGAGCGCGCGGTCCAGCGCTTCGACGTAATTGCCGGTGTCGTACGTCGTGTCGACCGGCGTCGTGACCGGCTCGTCGAAGGGCGGACGCAAGTTGCGGCGACGGACTTCGACTGCGTCCATGCCGATCTCAGCGGCGAAGAGATCGATCGCTCGTTCGATCGCCGCGGCAGCCTCCGGGCGCCCCGCGCCCCGGTAGGCGACAACCGGCGTGGTGTTCGTAACCACGGCGCGGCTGTTGCATTCGACCTTCGGCGTGGCGTAGACGCCCGGCGTCATCATCCGAGTGAGGAACGGCAGCACCGCCCCCACGGCCGGGTACGCGCCACTGTCCTGCAGGATCGTCAATCGGTATGCCTCGACCGTGCCGTCTCGCTTGCCGCCGATCTCCACGGTCTGGATCTGCGCCCGGCCGTGGCCCATGCCCACCATGTTCTCGGTCCGGGTCTCGTCCCAGCGGACGGGCCGGCCGGACTGACGCGCCAGCCAAGGCAGCAGTCCCTCTTCGGGCGTGATGCTGATCTTGGCGCCGAAGCCGCCGCCGACATCGGGCGTGGTCACGTGCACGTCGGCGACGTCGAGGCCGTAGAGCCCGGCCACCCCTCCCTTCGCGCCGTGTGCGTGCTGCGAAGAGATCCAGAAGTGGACACGACCGTCGTCGCCCCACGCGGCTGCGGCGCCCCGGGTCTCGAGTGGCGCCGCACTCACGCGCTGGTTGATGACCCGTTCGGTCACCACGACCTCGCACCCGTCGAACAGATCTTCGTTGCGGCCGAATGCGAGTTCGAGCGCACAGTTCGTCCCTGCTTCAGGAAACAGGAGCACCTCGTCGGTGTCCGCCTGCTCGGGGTCGACGAGCGCCGGCAACGGCTCATAGTCGACGAGCACCTGCTCCGCGGCGTCGGCTCCCTGGTCCTGGCGTTCCGTCAGGAGCACGGCCACTGGCTCGCCGACGAACCGGACGCGATCACTGGCCAGGAGTGGGCGGCTCATGGTGTCGGGGATCATCGGCATCGCAGGGGGCATGGGCCCGATGTCGAGGTCTGCGGCGGTGAACACCGCGACCACGCCCGGCGCGCCGCGGGCTTCGTCAGCGTCGACGGTGATCGTGGCGTGCGCCATCGTGGAACGGACATACGTCACGTAAAGCGCGCCGTCCAACAGTGGATCTTTCAAGTCGGCGACGTATGTCCCGCCCACGGTCAAGAACCGCGGATCCTCCACGCGCGCCACCCTGGTCCCGAGGATGCTCATTGGAGCGGGAGGTTACCGGCGCGCGATGGCGCCAGTGGAGTTCGCTCAGCCGCCGGCGGCGGACGGATCCAGCTTCTTCGCGAGGTTCGTGAACGGCCACACCGGCGGCAGCTGGATCGGCGGCGGCGGCGCGGGAAGGATGGCGAACGCCTGCTCACCAGGGCGCACCAGGTTGTACTGCTCCCGCGCGAGGCGCTCGATCTCGCTGTCCGTGTTGAGCTGCTGTGCCTGCTGGGCGAGCTTGTCGTTCTGGGTCTTCAGTACGTCCATCTGCCGCTCGGCTTGGTGCAACGACTGCCGCTGCGCGAGATAGGTGCGGACCGGGTACACGCCGATGAACAGCACGCCCACGATGGTCACCGACGAGAACAACACCCACAGCAACCGCGTGCGGCGTTGCGGTGTTCGTTCCCTCGCGCTCATGACGGACCGCGACGCGGAGCCAAGCCGGCGCCACCGAGATACGACGCGGACTCGCCGAGCATCTCCTCGATGCGCAACAACTGGTTGTACTTCGCGACGCGGTCGGAGCGTGCGGGGGCGCCGGCCTTGATCTGGCCGCAGTTGGTCGCCACCGCGAGGTCGGCGATCGTCGTGTCCTCGGTCTCTCCTGACCGGTGCGACATCACGGCGGTGTAGCCCGACGACAGCGCGAGACCGACGGTGTCGAGCGTCTCGGACAGCGATCCGATCTGGTTCACCTTGATCAGGATCGAGTTGGCGATGCTCTCGTCGATCCCCCGCGCCAAGCGGCTGACGTTGGTGACGAACAAATCGTCGCCGACGAGTTGGATCCTGTCCCCGAGCGCGTCGGTGAGCGCGCGCCAGCCGTCCCAGTCCTCCTCGGCCATCCCGTCTTCGATCGACACGATCGGATAACGGCCGACGAGGTCGGTCCAGTACGCGGCCATGTCCTCGCTCGACAGTGTTCGGTTCCCTTCGCCCGCGAGCACGTACGCGCCCGACGCGTCGTCGAAGAACTCCGACGACGCCGGATCGAGGCCGATCGCGATGTCGTCGCCAGGCGTGAAGCCGGCCGATTCGATGGCTTGGACGAGTACTTGCAGGCCCTCTTCGTTCGACCCGAGGTCGGGAGCGAAACCGCCTTCGTCGCCCACCGCAGTGGACAGGCCGCGATCCTGCAAGAGCCTCTTGAGAGCGTGATACGTCTGCGCGCCCCACCGCAACGCCTCCGCATACGAGGCGGCGCCGACCGGCATGATCATGAACTCCTGCAGGTCGACGTTGTTGTCAGCGTGGGCCCCACCGTTGAGAACGTTCATCATCGGTACGGGCAGCACGTGCGCGTTGGTGCCGCCCACGTAGCGGAACAAGGGCTGCTCGAGCTCGTCGGCGGCCGCTTTCGCGACGGCGAGCGATACACCGAGGATGGCGTTGGCACCGAGCCGGCCCTTGTTGTCCGTGGCGTCGAGATCGATCATCGCAGCGTCGACCGCGCGCTGATCGAGTGCCTCGACGCCGGTCAGCACTTCGGCGATTTCACCCGCTGCATGGCTGACCGCGGTGCGGACACCCTTGCCGTCGAACCGGTCGTCACCATCACGCAGCTCGACTGCTTCGAACTGTCCGGTCGACGCGCCGGACGGGACCATGGCACGCCCACGCGCGCCGCTCTCGAGGAACACCTCGACCTCGACGGTCGGGTTGCCGCGCGAGTCGAGGACCTCACGGCCCACGACGTGCTCGATGGCACTCACGTGTTGCTCCTGTGGCTCTTGTGGCCCGTGTTCCCCGACGTCGTTGTAGCCGATCGACGGC
>DATAES010000009.1:0-1664 GCA_036257895.1 Acidimicrobiales bacterium | reverse complement strand
GTCGGCCGCGTGCGCGCAATGCTCCGCGGCGGGCGGCACGTCGAGCGCCGGGTTGCGATCGAAGAACCCGAACGGGGTGAGGAGGAAGCCGCAATACTCGACGGGCATCACCGGCCAGTCCTCGGGCCGCACGAAGTGGGTGACGCCGAACGTGTACCACACCACCACGTCGGCATCGACGAGGGAACGGTCCTGCGCCGTCCAGCGGGGCAGCCCGTCGCCGCCCTCGTGCTGGTTCACGTAATCGCCGGCCGCCCGCCGCTCCCGATCGTCGTAGGGCGTCACCCACAGGTTGTGGCGCGCGAACCCGGCGCGCCTGCCAATGGGCGAGTCGGCGTGGGCGAACAGCGTCGGGGTGGTGGTCGCCGGGACGAGCCGGTAGGCGACGGGCTGGCCGAGGCCGTTGCGCGACTGCGGGTTCGCGATCCGCCAGGTGCGTGAGCGTGTCGGATCGATCTCGCGTTGTGCGCGCTGCTCGGTGTCGAGCCGCGTCGCCTTGGCGCGGAACGCGTTCAGCCACGGGTTGTCGGGGCCGGGCGGCAGCGGCTCCGCATCGACCTCGAGGACCTCGTTGACCGAGCCGTCGACGTCGAAGTCGAGGCGGGCACAGAAGAGGTGCTGGTGGTGTGGTGCCGCGACACCCTCGGCGACGACGTTCGCGAACTCCGGCTGCGTCCCCGGTTCGATCGCCATCGGTGAGACGATCCCGGTCAGCTTGACCTCGAGTTGGATGTTGCCGTCGAGGTAGAGGTACCAGAAGAAGCCGTAGTCGTAGTTGCCGACGGTGCTGATGAAGCTCAGCACCAACCGGCGGCTCCTGCGCACGTCGCCGCGCCCGCTGAACAGGTCGACGTGCTTCCACAGGATGCCGTAGTCCTCCTCGTGCATGCAGATGGCGTTCTCGATCACCCAGGGCTCACCCTGCTCGTTCGCCATCGTCGCGTCGAGGTAGCGGACCTCGCCGACGCAGTCGCAACCCAGCGCCAGCGACTGCGTCATCCGGCCGAGTCCCCACTCGCCGGCGTCGAACGCGTTCTTCCACCCGTGCAGCGGGCCGGCGTCGCCGTACGGAACGACCATCTCCGCGATCGACGCGCGATGCAGCACCGGGCGAACTCGGCCGTCGTCGTCTTCGTACGCAACCTGATGCAGGACGAGGCCCTCGTGGGGATCGAACGACACGCGCAACTGCCACTTCTGCCACCGCACGAGGTTGCCGTCGATCGTGAACCCCGGGCCGTCGGGCTGCGAGATGGAGATCGGCTTGAGGTCGGTGCGCAGCGCCGGATGATCCTCGGCCCAGAAGCTCGCGCGGTTGGGTGGCAGGGGGACGACGCCGTGGTCGATGACCTCGATCACCTCGTTCTTGCCGAGGTCGAAGTGCACGATCACGCCCTCGATCGGGCGGGCATAGCCGTTGTCGGTCGCGTCGGCACGCAGGAACGAGATGCAGCGAGCGATCCGTCGTCCTTCCTCGCACTCGTAGCCGAACGCCCCGGCCGGCCACGGGTCGATCTGCACCGCCTCGAGGTCGGTGATGCCACGCTGCGCGAGTGCCGCCTGATACTCGGGATGCTCCTTCGTGGTGACGATCGCGTACAGCGCCTCCGTCATCAACAACGCCGGCCGTCTGCCCTCGACCTCGTGCCACTCGCGCACCTCGC
>DATAES010000008.1:0-18106 GCA_036257895.1 Acidimicrobiales bacterium | reverse complement strand
GTCGCCCACCTCGCGCCGGGCACCGCCCGCCGGCTGCGGGCCGCGCTCGCGACCGCGCTTCGGGAGATGGGGGAGGAGCCCTGAGCCCGGACGGTAGATTTGCCTGATGCTCGACCCGCGACATCGCATCCAGATCGAGTTCTGCGTCCCTTGAAACTATGTGCCACGTGCCGTCGGTCTGACGGACGAACTGTTGCAAGGATGGGCGCCGATCATCGAGACCATCGAACTCGTCCCTTCGTCGAAGGGACGCTTCGAGGTGACCGTCGACGGTGAGCTCGTGTTCTCGAAGGCCACCCTCAAGCGGCATGCGGAGCCAGGCGAGGTCGCGGGCTTGGTCCGTGAGCGGTTCGGAGCCGAGATCTGAGTCTCGACACCAACTCACTCCCCTTCGGGTCGCTCGTTGGTGCTGTCGGCTCGTCGCTGGCGCTTCCCTCGCCGACCTCGCGGGACTCGGGTTGGCGAGCTCCTGATGCAGCTCGACGTATTCAGAACGGTCGGCGGCGAATCGTTCTTCTTCGACCTCGTCGATCGGTTCTACGAGCGGGTCGAGAAGGACGAGGTGCTCCGCCCTCTCTACCCCGAGGACCTGGAAGGGCCGAAGCGCCATCTTGCGCTGTTCCTCATCCAGTACTGGGGCGGGCCACCGACCTATAGCCGTGAGCGCGGCCATCCGGCGCTGCGGATGCGACATCTGCCCTTCGCGATCGGCCGCGAGCACCGTGATGCCTGGTATCGCGCCATGTCAGCGTCCGTGCTGGAGGCCGACCTCGACGTGGGCATCGAGCGCCGGTTCCTGGAGTACTTCGCGATGACCGCAGACCACATGATCAACGTGCCGTCCTGATGCCGCATCCGTTCCGCGACGTCGCCATCGTGGGCGTGTTCAACACCGAACAGGCCCGCCAACTGGAGGGCCACGACTCGCAGTCGATCGCGCTGGAGGGCGCACTCGGCGCGCTCGCCGACGCAGGCATCGGGATCGGCGAGGTGGACGGGATCGCAGGACAGTTCGCGGCGGACATGGTGCTCGGTGCCCGCATGGGTCCGTGCTCGCGCAAGCTGTCGACCCACGGCATCCCGACCGTCCTCGAGGCGGCCTCGATGATCGCGTTCGGCGAATGCGAGGTCGTCCTGATCGCGGCAGGGGGCGCGGCGATGTACACGGAACGCGCCGCGACTGCGCCGTGGACCCGTCCCTCGAACGAGCTCGTGGCCGGCTACGGGTTGTTCACGGCTGCAGAGTTCGCGTTGATGGCTCGGCGCCACATGCTCACCTACGGCACGACGCCTGCGCAGCTCGCCGCCGTCGCCGCGACCATCCGCAACAACGGCCATGTGAACCCTGAGGCCGTCTACTGCGGGCGCGGTCCGTTCGAGGTCGGGGACATCCTCGCGTCGCGCATGGTGGCCGATCCGTTCCACCTCCTCGAGTGTGCGATGACGTCGGAGGGCGGTTGCGGGCTGGTGCTCACCACCGCCGAGCGAGCCGACGATGCCGCCGCGAAGGCGGTCTGGATCCTGGGTGGTGCAGGCGACACGTACGGGCCCGCGTACGTCGTGCCGCCGGTGTGGGATCTGCGCGGTCGCGACGACGGCATCCCCGCGGGCTACGTCGGGCGCCGTGCCGCGCAGAAGTGCTTCGCGCTCGGTGGGCTCGGGCCTGACGACGTCGATGTCGCGGAGCTCTACGATCCGTTTTCCTTCGAGATCATTCGCCAGCTCGAAGCGTTCGGCTTCTGTGGCGAAGGAGACGGCGGCGCGTTCGTCGAGGACGGCCACATCGCTCCTGGTGGCCGTCTCCCCGTGACGACCGACGGCGGGACGATGTCGTTCAGCCATGCCGGCCTCAACGTGCAGATGCTGCAACGGGTCATCCGCGGCGTGCAGCAGCTCCGCGGTACGTGCGTCACCGGCCAGGTCGCCGGTGCCGAAGTGGCGCTGTGCAGCAACGGCGGCTCCGGAGCCCTCTTCAACGACGTGATGCTCCTCGGATCAGCGCGCCCGTGACGATGCTTCAGCCGCAGGCGCCCGCGATCCCGACCGGCGGTCGCTCGACCGCGGCCGCGCCTTACTGGGAAGGGTGCGCGCAGGGCGTCCTCCGCTACCAGCAGTGCGCCGGCTGCGGGTCGGTGAACATGAAGCCGGCCCGCGCGTGTGCGGTCTGCGGGGGTCGTGACCTCGCTTGGGAGCGCAGCGAAGGGCGGGGACGCCTCTACAGCTGGACCGTCGTGTGGCGACCCCAGCACCCGTCGTTCCACGTGCCATATGCACCAGCGATCGTCGAGCTCGACGAGGGGTTCTGGTTGATGACAGCGATCATCGGCTGCGACCACGAGGACCTGCGGGCGGACATGCCTGTCTTCGTCGAGTTCCATCCGGCGAACGACGACGTGACGCTCCCGTACTTCCGACCCGCGTGAATCGAGTGTGCGCCAACCGCCCTGTGAGGGCATTTCACGCACACTCACTGCGGATCGCGGATCTGACGGGTCATCAGGTCGGGCCCTAACATCGCCGCCGTGCGAGGAATCCTGGCGGCGGGCGCATACCTGCCTCACGGCCGGCTCGATCGTTCGACCATCGCGCCGATCGTCGGCTCCGGCGGCGGCAAGGGCACCCGCACGGTCGCGTCGTACGACGAGGACACCACCACCATGGGGTTCGAGGCGGCGCGGCTCGCACTCAAGGCTGCGGCCGACGACGTGTTGCCCGACGCGCTGTGGTTCTCCACCGTGACGCCCGGTTACGTCGACAAGACGAACGCCACCACGATCCATGCCGCGCTTCGCCTCGATGAGAACGTGGGTGCGTTCGACTTCGGTGGCGCGCAGCGGTCGGTCATGGGGATGTTGCGCGCCGCGCTCAGCGGGTCCGGCACGGTCCTCACCGTCGCCGCCGACATCCGCACCGGGCTCCCGGGCGGGCCCGACGAGGCCGCCGGCGGCGACGGTGCATCGGCCTTGCTCGTCGGCGAGGGCGACGGCGTGATCGCCGAACATCTCGCCAGCGCGTCGACGACCGAGGAGTTCGTCGACCGGTGGCGCCGTCCCGGCGAGCCCCGCTCGAAGGTGTGGGAGGAGCGCTTCGGCGAGACCCGTTACCTGCCGCTCGGCGAACAGGCCTTCCAAGCGGCACTGAAGGAGGCCGAGCTCAGCCGGGACCAGGTCGACCACCTCATCGTCACCGGGCTCCACGCGCGAGCGGCCACCGCGCTCGCGAAGCGCCTGGGCAGTCCCGACGGCCACGTCGTCGACACGCGAGCGGCGACGGTCGGCAACACCGGCGCCGCCCACCCGGGGTTGCTGCTGACGAGCGTGCTCGAGATCGCCGAGCCCGGCCAGGTCATCGCGCTGGTCGTCCTCGCCGACGGCGCGGACGTGGTGCTGCTGCGTACGACCGAAGCGATCACGTCGTACCGCTCGACACGCACACTCGACGACCAAGTCGCGGCCGGTGCACCCGTGAGCTACGGCAAGTACCTCTCGTGGCGCAAGATGCTGCCCGTCGAGCCGCCGCGCCGTCCCGAGCCGCCCCGGCCGTCGTCGTCGGCCGCGGGACGAGCCATCGACTGGAAGTTCGGCTTCGTCGGCCGCAGCGACCCGGACTCGGGCGCGCCGCAGTTGCCACCGCTGCCGAGCGGCACCGATCCGCTACCGATGGCCGACGTGCCGGGCACGATCGTGACGTTCACCGTCGATCGCCTCGCCTACTCGGAGAGCCCGCCGATCATCTTCGCCGTGGTCGACTTCGACGGCGGTGGCCGTCTACCGATCGAGCTCACCGACGTGGCGGAAGAGGATGTCGCGCCCGGTGTGCGAGTCGAGATGACATTCCGCAAGCTGTTCACCAGCGACGACATCCACAACTACTTTTGGAAGGCCCGACTGGTTCGAGGAGCAGCCTGATGGGATCTCACGGCATTCGTGATCGCGTTGCCATCGTCAGCGTGGGGTGCACGCCGTTCGGCGAGCACTGGGATCGCAGCGTGGACGATCTGATGGTGCAAGCGGTCGACGAGACCCTGAACGGCGTCGGCCTCACGAAACAGGACATCGACGCTTACTGGCTCGGCACCGCGCAACGGAGTTGCGGGATCACGCTGGCCAAGCCGCTCGGGCTCGAAGGCAAGCCCGTGAGCCGGGTCGAGAACTACTGCGCCACCGGCTCGGAGGCCCTTCGCCAGGCGTCGTACGCGGTCGCGTCGGGTGCGTACGACATCGCCATGGCAGTCGGCGTCGAGAAGCTGAAGGACACGGGCTACCAGGGCGTGCCCGCCACGCTGCCACCCAACGACGGCACCGCCCGCACGCTCACTGCGGCGGCGATGTACAGCATGATCGCGCCCGCCTACAGCAAGAAGTACAGCGTCAGCGAAGCCGAACTGCGCGATGCGCTGTCCCACGTCGCGACGAAGAACCACTTCAACGGCGCCCGCAACCCGCGAGCGCAGTTCCGTCGTGAGGTGAGCAAGGAGCAGGTCGAGCGCGCGCCGAAGATGGCTGGAACGCTGGGCGTGTTCGACTGCGCAGGCGTGGCGGACGGCGGGGCGGCGGCCATCGTCGTGCGCGCGGAGGATGCCGCGAAGTTCACCGACAAGCCGCTCTACGTGAAGGCTCTGTCGCTCGTGGCCGGCAACGGAAGCGGGCTCAGTGACCCGAGTTACGACTACACGACGTTTCCCGAAGTGGTCGACAGCGCGGAGGACGCGTACAACCAAGCCGGCATCACCGACCCGCGAGCGCAGCTGGCCATGGCAGAGGTGCATGACTGCTTCACACCCACCGAGATGGTGCTGATGGAGGATCTCGGCTTCGCGGAGCGTGGCACGGCGTGGAAGGAGATCCTCGCCGGAACGTTCGACCTCGACGGCGAGTTGCCCGTGAACCCGGACGGCGGCCTCAAGAGCTTCGGTCATCCCGTCGGCGCGTCGGGGTTGCGGATGATGTTCGAGTGCTGGCTCCAGCTGCGGGGCGAGGCGCCCGAGGACCGCCGGCTCGGCAACGACCGCAAGCTCGCGTTGACGCACAACCTCGGGGGCTATCCGGGTGAGATGGTCTCGTTCGTGTCGATCCTCGGCACGGAGCCGGGCTGAGCTGCGACTGCGTTGAAGGTCGGCGACGTCGCGAACGAGGGGGCCGCGCCGTACGGCAAGCCCCTCGACGGCATCCGGGTGCTCGCCGCTGAGCAGATGCAGGCGCTGCCTTATGCCACGCAGTTGCTGGCCCGGCTGGGTGCGGATGTCGTCAAGGTCGAGCCGATCTCGGGGGAGTCGGGTCGGGGCGCGCAGCCCTCGATGCGAGACCCGGACGGTCGCGTCGTCGGCGCGACGTTCTTACGCAACAACCTCGGCAAGCGCAGCATCGCGCTCGACTTGAAATCCGAACGTGGTCGGGATCTCTTCCTGGACCTCGTGCCTCGCTTCGACGTCGTCGCCGAGAACTTCAAAGCCGGCACGATGGACCGCTTCGGTCTCGGCTATGACGTGCTGGCTGCTCGCCATCCGGCCGTCATCTATCTGTCGATCTCCGGGTTCGGTGCGAGTGGCTCGCCGTACTCGTCGTGGCCCGCGTACGCGCCGATCGTCGAGGCGATGTCGGGCATCTACGAGTACCTGAACCCGACGGGCCTGCCCCCGCGTGCTGCGCCCGTCGGCGCATTGGGCGACATCAGCGCGGCGCTGTTCGCGTCGATCGGTGTGCTCGCCGCCCTTCGTCACCGCGACGCGACCGGGGAGGGTCAACAGGTCGACATCGCGATGTACGACAGTGCAGTGGCGATGACCGACATCGTGATGAACCTCGCATCGCTCGGTCAGCCGAAGCAGCCCTTTCCGAAACACTTCATTCTCGACACGTTCCGGGCAGCCGACGGATGGTTCGTAATGCAACTGGTGCGCGAGCACCAGTTCGCGCCGCTGGCGCACGTTGTCGGTCGTCCTGAATGGATCGACGACCCTCGGCTGGCCACGCGCGAGAGCTGGGGCCAGCACCTGGAGGACATCATCCGTCCAGGCGTCGAGGCGTGGGCGGCAAACCACAGCATGGTCGAAGCGTCGAAAGAGCTCACCGCCGCCGGCGTCGCGGCAGGACCGTGCTTCCACTCGTCGGACGTGATCACCGATGCCCATCTCGACCGCCGCAACATGATCGTCGAGATGGATCGCGTCGACGGCGTCGAGGATCCCGTGCTGATCCCCGGCAACCCGGTGAAGCTGTCGAAGATGGCGGAGGGTCCCGAAACGCGCGTGCCTTGGGTGGGCGAGCACACGGTGACGCTGTTGCGCGAGGAGCTGGGCCTGAGCGAGAGCGAGGTCGCCCACCTCCTCGAGGGCGGCGTCATCGCGGAAACGTGACGGACGGACGCATCACCGACGAAGGGATCGCCCGCCTGCGAGCGCGCATCGGCGTGCCCGAGCCACATCCGCAGCCGCCGCACTACCTCCGCCCGGGAACCGACGCGTTCCGCCACGTCGCCATCGCCTACGGCGACGACAACCCGTTGTGGTGTGACCCTGCCTACGGACCACGGACTCGCTGGGACGGTCCGATCGCGCCGCCACCACTGGTCGGTGGTGACACGCTCATCGGTGAGGACGAGATCGAAGCGGTCGCGCCCGACCAGCGCGACCTGATGAAGGGCGATCCGCTCCGCGGCGTCCACGCCTTCTATGCGACGAGCGCGCGCGAGTGGTGGGCACCCTTGGTTCCCGACCGGCGAGTCTTTCGTCGCAACGCGCTCGTCGGTGTGCTCGACAAGCCCAGCGAGTTCGCCGATCGCGCGGTGCACGAGTGGACTGCACAGGTGTTTCGCGACGAGCACGACACCTTGCTGTGTGCGCAGTTCCGGAACATGGTGCGCACCGAACGGACGAAGGCGCGCGAGAAGAAGAAGTACGACGCCGTCACGGTCGAGCCCTACACCGACGATGCCATCGCCGAGATCGAGGCGTTGTACGCGGGTGAGGCGCGCCGCGGCGCTGAAGCCCGCTGGTTCGAAGATGTGCACGAGGGCGACGAGATCGGGCCGATGGTCAAGGGACCCCTGACCGTCACCGACATGATCTGTTGGCACGTCGGAATGGGGATGGGGCTGTACGGCGTGCAACCGCTCCGTTTGGCGTACGAGAACCGCCGGCGCATCCCGCGGTTCTTCCACCGCGACGACCTCAACGTCCCGGATGTGATGCAGCGCGTTCACTGGGATCCCGAGTTCGCGCGGCGATCGGGCAACCCCACGACGTTCGACTACGGCCGCATGCGCGAGACCTGGCTCATCCATTTGTGCACAGATTGGATGGGTGACGATGCCTGGCTGTGGAAGCTCGACTGCGAGTTCCGCCGCTTCAACTATGTCGGTGACACCCAATGGCTTCGGGGCACCGTGACCCGCACCTATCTCGCCGACGGTGACCGGCCGGCCGTCGACGTCGACCTGCGGGCGGAGAACCAGCGCGGCGAGCTCACGACACCGGGCCACGCCACGATCCTGCTGCCGAGCCGTGAGCACGGACCCGTGCGGTTGCCGGACCCACCCGGTGGCGCCACCGACTTGCAGGGCGCGCTGGACGCACTCGCCGACAGATTCGACCGGACATGAGCGAGCGCAGCGAGCTCATGGCGGGCGAGCGACCGCTAGGGAGCCGCACGCGGATGGGGTCCGGGGGCGCAGCCCCCGCGGAGACGTGAACGAGCGCAGCGAGCTCATGGTCGAGCCGAACACGCCAGTGTCGGATGTTCTCGCCTGTGTGCGCGCGTGGGTCGACGAGCACGTGCCCGCGCCTTGGCGAGAGGCGGCGGATCGCGGTGGAGCAGCAGCGATCCGCAAAGTCCGAAGCCGCCGCGAGTACGAGGCGTGGTACCCGGTGTTCGGCCGGTCCGGGTTGGTCGTGCCCGCGTGGCCGGTCGAGTACGGCGGGCTCGGCGTGTCCGCGTCGACCGCCCGCGCCATCGAGTCCGAGTTGCGTCGCTACAACCTCGGCCGCCTCAATCCACTCGGGCTCAACCTGGCCGCGCCTGCGTTGTTCGCGTTCGGCACGGAGGAACAGCGCCGTCGCTTCCTGCCCGCGATCGTGCGTAACGAGGAAGTGTGGTGCCAACTCTTCAGCGAGCCCGGCGCCGGCTCCGATCTGGCGTCGCTCGCGACCCGTGCCGTGCGCGATGGCGACACGTGGGTGATCACCGGACAGAAGGTGTGGACCACTTGGGCGCACGTCTCAGACTTCGCCGTCCTGCTCGCCCGCACCGATGCCGACGCGCCGAAGCGCGAGGGGCTCACCTACTTCCTGCTCGACCTGCGCCAGCCCGGCGTCGAGATCAAGCCGCTGCGCCATCTCGGCGGCGAAGTCGACTTCAACGAGGTCTTCCTCGACGGTGCCCGGATCCCCGACGACCAGCGGGTCGGTGAGGTCGGCGCGGGATGGAAAGTGGCCAACGCGACCCTGTCCGGCGAGCGGCAGATGGTCTCGGGCGCAGGATCGGGCGGCGTCGACCGCATCGGCGGCTCCGGCGTCGGCCGCCTCGTCGGCATCGTGCGAGCGCGCGCCAACCGCGATCCGATCATCCGTCAAGAGCTCATGCGGCTCTACAGCGAGGAACGCATCCGCGACTGGACCAACCAGCGCGTTCGCGCGCAAGTCAAGGCGGGCCGTTCGCCTGGACCGGAGAGCTCGGTCGGCAAGTTGCACCAGAGCGTGCTCAACCAGCGCGTCCAACTCCTGGCGACCGATCTTCTCGGCGCACATGGCATGGCCTGGCGGTCGGACGCGACCGACTATGCGGACACGTTGCCGTTCGAGATCAAGGGAATGCTTCGCAGTCGCGCCAACACGATCGAGGGTGGGACGACGGAGGTGAACAAGAACATCGTCGGTGAGCGCGTCCTCGGCTTGCCGCGCGAACCGGACCCGTGGCACGGCGCGCCGTGGCGGGAAGTCCCGCGCTCATGACCCTCACCGCGTTGCTCGACGAACTGCCCGGCGGCCCGGCCGTGTTCGTCGGCGACGAGGTCGTCACCCGTGACGACCTCGTGGCGCAGGCCGACGCGGTGGCCTCGTCGCTCACCGGCATCGCTCCGGGTAGCCCGGTCGCAGTGCGACTGCCAAACGGTCCGCGGCTGATCGCCACATTGTTCGGCGTCTGGAAGGCAGGGTGTGTGTACGTCCCCGTCAACCCGCGGCTGACGTCGAGCGAGATCGAGCGGGTCGTCGGTGCGGTACGGCCCGCCGCGTTCATCGGCCAGGACGGCTGGCTGTCGACCCAGACGCCGGCAGTCCACGACGACGACATCGCGTTGATCCAGTTCACGTCGGGTACCACGGGGCGCCCCAAGCCTGTGCTGCTCCGCCACTCGGGCGTGCTGACGCTGCTCGACGGTGTGATCGGCAGCTTGCGCACGAAGCCGGGCGAACGCAAGGCGCCGATGCCCAATCTCGTCCCCGTGTCGCTGTCCCTCTGGGCCGGGATCTACCAGGTGCTGTTTGCATTCCGGGTCGGCGCCCCGGTCGTGCTCATGGAGACCTTCGACACCGTTGCGTTCGCGCACGCGGTCCGCCAGTTCGGCATCCGCTCGACCGTGCTGCCCCCGGGCGCGATGGCGATGCTCTCGGACGACACGAGCATCGAAGACCTCGTGCCGTTGAGATACGTGCGCAGCATCAGCGCGCCGCTCTCGCCGTTGCAGGCCCGCCGGTTCCGTGACCGGTTCGGGATCGCGGTGCTCAACGGGTACGGCCAGACAGAGCTCGGAGGCGAGATCGTCGGCTGGACCGCGGCCGACACGAAAGAGTTCGGCGACAGCAAGCTCGGCGCCGTCGGCCGGCCCCACGAAGGGGTCAGCGTGCGCACCGACGAGGCGGGTGAGCTGCAGGTGCAGACGCCCGCGCTCAGCGCCGGCTATGCGGACGGTGCCGAGATGTCCGACCGGCTCACGGCAGACGGCTGGTTCCGCACGGGGGACATCGGCCGCGTCGACGACGACGGGTTCGTGTGGATCGACGGTCGCGTCTCCGACATGATCAATCGCGGCGGGCTGAAGGTCTTCCCGGAGGAAGTGGCGGAGGTGTTGCGGCTCTCCCCGTCGGTGGCGGACGCCGCGGTGGCGGCCGCGCCCGACGACCGTCTCGGCGAGGTGCCGTGGGCATTCGTCGTTCCCGCCGGCGGCGCGGATGACATCGACGCGGGCGCGCTCGACGCACTCTGTCGCGAGCACCTCGCGCCGTACAAGGTCCCGGTGCGCATCGAGGTCGTCGACGAGCTGCCCCGCAACGAGATCGGCAAGGTCGTGTTGCGCGACCTGGGAGCGTGATGGCGAACACGAAGATCTACATCCACGAGCTGATCGACATCATCGGGTCCAACCGCGCCAAGTACATGCACCACATGACGGCCAACTGGTGTCCGATCGGCCGCGAGGAACGCAACCAGCTCTGCTACGGCGTGTGGGGAACGGTCGGCTCGACCGGTCGCTGGCCCGAAGTGGTCAACATGTGGGAGCTCGATGGCTGGGACGGTCTCGCCGCGAACCTCGAGCACGAGCTGTCGCATCCGGCGATGCAGGACCCGTCACTCGCGGAGTGGTGGAGTACTGCTGCGGGCTTTCGTAGCGGCGGATTCGATCGCATTCTCGAGCCGGCGCCGACGGCTCCGACCATCGACGAGCTCGTTGCCGCGGGTGCGGGTGGTGCGTTCTATGCACACGAGATCATCACCGCCGCGCCGGGCGCGAGCGTCGAACTGCTCGATGCGATCCAGGCCATTGGACGCCCGACCGCGGCCGCGCTCGACGTCGACCTGCTCGGCGCGTTCCGCGTCGCGATGGCCGACGATCGGGAGTGCATCGCCATCTGGTCGTTCCCGGATTGGCCGGCGTGGGTCGCCTACGAGCAGGGATGGACGGCGAAGGGTGCGATGGAACCCTGGCGCACCGCCCTGACCGAGTTCGGCGCCGCCTTTCGCCGCACCCTCATGATCGATGCCCCTCTCGCCCCGCTACGGATCGGACGCCAGCCTTCGGTCGAGGACCGGCGTCCGCTCGACGAGATCTGAAACGAAGCCCAGTCAAAGGCCGGTCGGGCGCTCGCCGACCACGCCCGCTTCGCGCAGCGCGGCGATCTCGGCAGGGCTGAGGCCGAGCTCGGTCAAGACCTCGTCGTTGTGCTGGCCGATCGTGGGTGCTGGACCCTGCAGCCAATGATCGACACGGCTGAACCGGAACGGCATGGCGGGCAGCTCGTGCTCTCCCGTGACGCGATGGGGCTGTAGTTCGAACAAGCCGCGATGTCGGAGCTGTGCGTTGTGTACGACGTCGCGCGAGGCGATGACCTCTGCGGCCGGCACACCTGCGGCACACAACACGTCCGCCACCTCGGTCGCGGAGTGGCCCGAGGTCCACTCGCGCAGGTGCTCGTCGATGAGGTCGTGCGCCGCTGTTCTTCCTTCGTGGGTATGAAGTGTCTCGTCGCGGGTCCACGGCGGAGCGGCGAGCACCTTCGTGACTGAGTGCCACTGCGCGTCGGTCTCGACTGCGATCGCGACCCAGGTGTCTTCGCCGGCGCAGGGATAGACGCCCTGTGGCGCGGCGTGGCGCGATCGATTGCCGTCGCGAGTCAGGATCGTGCCGGTGGCCGAGTACTCGAGCACCTGCTCCGCTGACGCGTTCAGCGCCGCTTCGACCATCGTGGCTTCGATGTGCCGACCACCGCCACTCGCATGACGGTCCACGAGTGCGAGCAACGTGGCGATGACGGCGTGCATGCCCGCCAGGGGATCGCACGCACCGCGCACCAGCACGGGCGGACCGTCCGCGAAGCCCGTGAGCCATGCCATACCGGAGACACACTCCATGGTCTGCGCGAAACCGGTGTTGTCACGCCATGGACCGTCGAGACCGAATGCCGGCATCCGCGTCATGATCAGGTCGGGATTGATCTCGTGGATGCGCTCCCAGCCAAGCCCGAACTGCTCCATGACGCGCGGCGTGTAGTTCTCGACGAGAACGTCTGCGGTGGCGATCAGTCGCTCGAACACCGCGATGCCCTCGGGTCGCGTGAGGTCGACGGTGATCGCCCGCTTGCCGGCATTGCCGGTGTGGAAGAGCGGGCTCCATTCCCACCACTCGTCGGTGGTCGGCGGCCGAGCAGCCGCGTAGCGCATGAGATCGGGCCGGGTGATCGACTCCACCTTGATCACGTCCGCGCCGAGGCAGGCGAGCGCGGCGGCCGCCGAGGGGCCGGCCCACCATGCCGTGCAGTCCACGATGCGGATGCCCGACAGCGGCAACGGCCCGTCGGAGGTGCTCTCGTGAGGCGGCTCGCCCGGCTCGCCGGTGATGCGGAACGGCACCCGCGGTTGCACGAACCGTCCCGACTCACTGGGCTCGAACACACCGCGCTCGACGAACTGGGTGAAGGTCGGGATGGTCGCGCCGTTCAGCACCGGGCCGCTCGGGATGCGGAACAGCGACGCCTGTTCGAGCACCTCGGCCGACGTCCGTTCTGCGGTGAAGTCGTGCACGAGCGCTTCGAACTCGTCGCGGCGCACGAAGCGATCGTGCGGACGGCTCAACTTGCGGTCGTCGAGCAGTTCGGGATGACCGATCAATACGCAGAAGTCGGTGTACTGCTGCGCACTGTTCGTGGTGAACACGACGTAGCCGTCGGCCGTCGGTTCGACCGAGGGAATCTCGATCGTGCGACCAGTGCCGGTCATCGGCTGCCATCCGAAGAAGGATGCGTACACCGACGGCACGATGGCCATCGTCGCGGCGACGCAGTCGAGCATCGCCACGTCGACGATCTCACCTTCGCCGCCGACGCGAACGCGGTACAGCGCGGCCAGCGCGGCCAGCGCCGCGTAGGTGCCGGTCATCCACTCGCCGATCCGTCCGCCAGCTGCAAGGGGCTCTTGGTCGGGCAGGCCACGGAACCCGATCGATCCTCCGGCTGCTTGCAACGTGAACTCGGTCGCGGGACGGTCGACCCACGGCCCGTCGAGGCCGAACGGCGTGATCGACACCACGATCTGGTTCAGCGTCGAGGGCGTGGTCGCGCCATCGACGAGCACGATGTCGGCGGCCGCGTCGTCGGCGTGCGCCGCGGCAACTTCGGACTTCGACGCGTGCAGGTACTCGAACAGTGGCTCGCTCCGCAGGCCACCGAGCGGGTCGCGGTCCGGGGCAAGGACCCGAGTGACGGTGGCGCCCGCGTCGCTCAAGACCTTGCCGCAATAACCGCCCGCGACACCAGAGGTCCGTTCCAGAACTTGGACACCCCGCAGGATCGAACGCTGGTCGGCCATCAGCCGAAGATGATCTCTCGGCGTGCGAGCCTCCACCCGCTGTCCGTCCGCCGGAACGTGTCGACATACCGACCCAGCGACCGGACGACTGGTGCCGTCACCGTGTCCCCCCAGTAGGCGAACGTCGAGTGCGAGGTTGCACTGTCGTCGCCGTCGAAGGCGATCGAGATCGTCGAGATGGTGTGCATGGTGTTCGAGCCCGGACCTTGGTGTCCGGCGTCCATGCGCTCACGCTGGCCTGCAGCGATCTCGTCGTGTCCGCGGCGTTCCGATGAAGCGAGACCGATCGACGGGTTCGCCGGCATCGCCCAGACGACGTCGTCCGTCAGCAGGCTCGTGTACTCGTCGATGTCGCCGGAGTCCGCGAGGTGCGCGAGCTGCGCGAGGACGTTGCGGATCTCGAGCTCCGCCGCCGCCCGGTCACCCGATGGCTGGCGCATGACAGCATGACTCCATGGTCTGGTCTCCCGACGGCGACGCGCTTCGTGGACGAGTCGCGGTTGTAGCAGGAGCGACGCGTGGCGCGGGGCGGGGGATCGCGGCAGCCCTCGGCGAAGCGGGAGCAACCGTCATCTGCACCGGCCGCACGACCGCGACGCAGCGATCCGAGTACGACAGGCCCGAGACCATCGACGAGACGGCGCAGCTCGTCACGACGCTGGGCGGCACGGGCATCGCGAAGCAGGTCGACCACCTCGATCCTGCGCAGGTCGAGCAGCTGGCCACGCAGTTGCGCGACGAGTACGGCCACATCGATGTGCTCGTCAACGACATCTGGGGCGCCGAGCTCCTGAAGGGCGCCCCACCGCAGTGGAACACGCCAATCTGGGAGCACGATCTCGACACCGGCCTTCGCATCCTGCGGCTGGCGATCGACACCCACCTCATCACGTCACACCATCTGCTCGGACTGGTGATCCGTGAGCCGGGGGGACTATTGGTCGAGGTCACCGACGGCACCAACGACTACAACTCGTCGCACTACCGGATATCCGTGTTCTACGACTTGGCGAAGGTCTCGGTGAACCGGCTCGCGTTCTCCCAGGGCCACGAGTTGGCGCCGCATGGTGGGACTGCCGTCGCGATCACGCCCGGCTTCCTGCGGTCGGAGATGATGCTCGAGGCCTTCCAGGTCGACGAGGACAACTGGCGTGACGCGGTGGATCCCTCGAGAGGCGAGCGCGGCCTGCCGGTCGCACCGTCCGACTTCGCGTCGTCCGAGTCGCCCCGCTACGTGGGACGCGCCGTCGCCGCCATGGCTGCTGACGCAGGTCGCGCTCGATGGAACCAAGCGTCGGTCACTTCGGGCCAGCTCGCGCACGAATACGGCTTCACCGACGTGGACGGTTCGCAGCCCGACATCTGGCCGGAGATCGCGGCGATGGATGGATAGCCCGAGCCCGGCATTACCGTGCCGCAGTGATCGACGTCCCGTTGGACTTTCCTGCCGGTTCGAACGACGAGCGAGAGCTGCTGTTGCAGTGGCTCGAGTACCTGCGGGGTGCGGTGCTGCGCAACATCGACGGTCTCGATGAAGAGCAGGCTCGTTGGACACCAGATGGGAAGCTCATTCCGCTCATCGGCATCGTCAACCACCTGACGCGCGTCGAGTGGCGGTGGATCGAGGGCGGCTTCGCAGGCGTCGACGTGAGTCGCAACGAGGACGAGTTCCGGCCTGGCCCCGAGCTCACCGTCGCGGCGGCGACCGACGCGTACCGTCGGCGAGCGATCGTGACCGACGCGGCCGCTCGCAGCATGGAACTCGCGACGGTGTCCGATCCCGACGGATGGGGCGAAGGCCACGATCTTCATTGGATTCTCCTGCACCTCATCAACGAGACCGCGCGCCACGCCGGTCATGCAGACGCGACGCGCGAGATGCTCGACGGCAAGACGGGAGAGTGACTACTGGTTCAGGACGACGGCGAGCTTGTGTCTGGCTTGCGCGGCCATGAACGCGTTCGTGTGCTGGTAGTACGGCAATGCGACGATCGCAGTCGACAGCGCCCATCCCCGGCCCCGCGCCCATGTCGCGTCGTCCACGCCGAGCACGGAACGGAGGATCTCGCGTGATTCGCCGTCGAACAGCTCCCAGGCCACGATCAAGTCGACGGCAGGATCGCCGATGCCGAGGCCGCCCCAGTCGATGACCGCGCTCAGCCGTCCGTCGCGCACCACGAGATTGCCGGCGGCGAGGTCGCCGTGGACCCAGACGGGAGGTCGGTCCCACACCGGCACCCGTAGCGCTTCCTCCCACGCTGCCGTCACCGCCTCGACGTCGACGAGGTCGTGCGCCGCCTCGATCGACCCTCGGGTGAGGTCGTCGCGCTCCGCCAGGGGAACGCCGCGGCCGAAGTTGGCTCTCCCCGGCTTCGGGCCGCCCTGCGCGTCGATCGCCTGGAGCGCCGAGATGAAAGACGCAAGGTCGCCCGCCGCGACATGGAGATCGAGATCAGCAGTCGTCGCGTCGTAGCCGTCGAACCACGGCTGCACCGACCACGGCCATGGATAGATCTCGGTCGCCACGCCTCGGTACAACGGGACCGGGATCGGCAATGGCAGTTGTGGCGCGAGTACGGACAGCCACCTGTCCTCCTTGTCGGCGGACGTGACCACACGGGGCTTCAGGGGAAGGCGGACGACCATCTCGTCACCGAGGCGGTACATAGCATTGTCCGTCCCGGTCGACACAACGGGCTCGATCGGCATGCCCGCCCATTCCGGTCGCTGCGCTTCGAGCAGCCGACGAACGAGACCGAGGTCGTGATCGATCTCGTCGTCGTGCATACGCGGCGCCATCGGACGCAGATCCCACCTCTCCAAACACGGTGGTGTCCACCGCTTTGCCCGGATCGCTACGGTGCGGTTCGGTGCTCAGTCGGCTGCTCGCCGATCTCGTGGTCGTTGTTCACTTCGCCTACCTCGTCTTCATACCCGTCGGCGGCTTCCTGGCCTGGCGATGGCCGCGCGTGATTCCGTTCCACCTCGCGGCAGTGGCCGTCGCCGTCGTCAGCATCACGGTCGGCTTCGAATGCCCGCTCACGACTTGGGAGCAGTCGCTCCGCCGCAGCGGCGGCGAGAAGCCGTACACCGGCGGTTTCATCGATCACTACCTGACCGGGAGGTTGTACCCGCACGGCCACGACACGCTCGTCCAACTTCTCATCGGCGCGGCCGTGTTGACCTCCTACCTCGGACTGGCCGTCCAGCGGCGGGTACGAGTGTCGACGAGGCTCACGGCTTGACGGCGCGGATGAACATGAACTGCGGCACGTGTTGCCACCGGTCGTACCGACTTGGTGCGCCGGTGGGTCGAGGCTCGCGGAACCCCTCGATCCACAGACCAGCGGCTTCGAACGCGAGGCTGTAGTCCTCGACGGAGTACGTCCACCCGCGGAAG
This sequence comes from Acidimicrobiales bacterium, assembly GCA_036257895.1. Lineage (GTDB taxonomy): Bacteria > Actinomycetota > Acidimicrobiia > Acidimicrobiales > JACDCH01 > DATAES01. The sequence goes on along the minus strand of DATAES010000008.1, from coordinate 1,411 downwards.
GTCATCGAGAGCCCGTTGCTCTCCACGGTGTCGTCGACCCGTGCGTTCTCGAAGTAGCCGTCCCGCAACGTGAAGGTTGTGCCGTTTTCGCGGGTGTCGAATCGTCCGAGGTCGGTCACCGGATGCGCGATGCATGCGCACAGATGTCCGCCGCGTTCGAGAACCCGTGCGATCTCGGCGACGGTTGCCGCCATGTCGGCGACGACCTGCAACGCGTTGTAGGCGACTGCGAGGTCGAAGCAACAGTTCCGAAAGGGCAACGCGGCACTGTCGGCGAGTGCGTACCGGCCGCGATCGTCTTCGTCCCTGGCGTAGCGCACCAACGTGTGCGATGTGTCGATGGCGGTCACCCGGTGACCCCGCGCTGCGAGATCGCGCGCCACTCGCCCCTCGCCGCATCCGACTTCGAGTGCGCGTCCCGTCGGTCCCGGAACGAACTCGTCGAAGAAGCCGTCGCGGTAGTACCAGTACGCGTCGTGCCCGGGCGTGCGCGCCCACCGGACCCAGTTCTCTGCGTCGGGTTCCCACTCGCCGGCCGATGGCACGGTCGCCCAACGTAGGCGTCAGCGGAACTGCCGCCAGTACGGGCGCTCGAGACCGTACGCGAGACTTCCGGCCATGAGCGACGAGCGTGATGTGGTCACTGTGGAGCGTCGGATCGAGGCACCGCCAGAACCGATCTTCGAGTTGCTGGTGCATCCAGACCGTCATCGAGACATCGATGGGTCGGGGACGGTGCGAGACCCGAAGGGCGAGTCGCAACGGCTGGAGATGGGCAGCCAGTTCGGCATGTCCATGCACTGGGGCATTCCGTATTCGATGGTCAGCACGGTCATCGAGTACGAGGAGAACCGGCGGCTGGCGTGGCAGACGACCGGACCCGGATCGATCGGTTCGCACTTCGGTGGTCGGATCTGGCGCTACGAGCTCGAGCCCGTCGAGGGTGGGACGGTCGTGCGCGAGAGCTGGGACATCAGCCAGGAATCGGCCGTCACCCGACCGCTCGTGCGACGCGGAGCTAATCAGACCCGCAAGAACATGGCCGCCACGCTCGAACGCATCGACCAGCTCGTCACGGCTTGACCGCGTGAACGATCGGTCATGCCGCCAAGCTCGGCGGCGGTCGTTGGAGGAGCGGTGTGCGGTCGCGCCGGGTGACGAGCCAACCGGCGCCCATGTCACCGGGCAGGAGCTGGATGGTTCCGGCGTGCACCTGCTTGTGGTGGCGTTTGCACAGCAGCACGAGATTCGACAGGTCGGTTGGGCCGCTCGGGTAGGGCTCAACATGGTGGGCGTCGCACCATCGGGCTCTGCGTTTGCAGCCAGGGATGATGCAGCCGCGGTCGCGGGCAATCAGTGCCCGACGCTGAGCCGGTGATGCGGTGTATGTGAGACGCCCGAGATCGACGGG
>DATAES010000007.1:0-21510 GCA_036257895.1 Acidimicrobiales bacterium | reverse complement strand
CCGAGCCTTTGACTCACGGAGTCGCCGACGACGAGCAGACGGTGTGGTGGACGAAGGGTGACCGGCAGGACGAGCGGCGGCGCGGCAGCGCTTCCGCTCGTGGTCGCGGTCGTGGTGGCGCTTGCGTTTGCGCCCGCGCTGGCGTTGGCGTTGGCGTTCGCGCTCGCGCTCGCGGCGATCGTCTGGACTGCAGCGGCGGTCTGCTGGCGGTCGAGGCGCTTGGGCGACGGCAGCGCGATCGCGGCGAGCACGATCACGCCAGCGGCCGCGACGCCACCGAGCGCTCGCCACGAGAACGCCCACCGCCGACGGCGGTAGGGACGCTCGATCAGGAAGTACGAGGCGGTCGCAGCCGCGAACGTCACCACGAGTCGCAGGCCGAAGAGTGTGAGGCCATCGAGATGCGTGCGTTCGGGTGAGAGCCACAGGAACAGCGGCCAGTGGTACAGGTACACGCCGTAGCTGATGACGCCGATGGCGATGAAGGGACGTATCGACAGCGTGCGGTGGAGCCGTCCCAGCGGCTGTGTCGTGACGACGGCGAGCACGACGGCCGCCAGCACTGCGAGTCCGCCGAGTCCCCCTTCGTAGAGCCAGCGGCCACTGTTGCCGCGGACCCATGCGATGCCGATCGTGGCGATGCCGGCCCAGGCAACGACGCTTCCCGCGCGCCAACGGGACAACACCCCGCCGAAGCGCCACACCGTGATCGCCGCGAGGGCGCCGATCAGCACCGAGGCCGCCCGGGTGTCGGTGCCGTAGTACACACGCGCGCCGTCGTCGACGGAGCTGTACAGCAACGCCGCCTCGACCAATGACAACGACGCCAGGACGGCAGCGGCGACGGCGAGCAACCCTATGCGGCGCCGTCCGACGCGCCACACGACGATCAAGAGCAGCGGCCACAGCACATACAGCTGCTCTTCGATGGCGAGGCTCCACGTGTGTTGCAGCGGGCTGGGCGTGGTGAACAGGGCGAAGTACGACGACGACGTGACGACTTGCCACCAGTTCGCGACATAACCGAGGGTGGCGAAGGCGTCGCCGCGCAGTGTGGCGAGCTCGGTCGGGCGCACGAGCACTGGTCCGGCGAGGAGCACCGCCGCTATCAGCACCCAGCACGCCGGGAGCAGGCGGCGGGCCCGTCGTCCCCAGAACTCCCTCAGGGAGAAACGATCACGGACCAGGTCGTCGATGATCAGTCGGGTGATGAGGAACCCGGACAGCGTGAAGAAGAGGTCGACGCCGAGGTAACCGCCGTGCAGGTAGCCGCCGTGGAATGCGAGCACGGCGCACACGGCGAGGCCGCGCACGCCGTCGAGAGCGGGGACGTGCCGAAGGGGCGGCGCGTCCTCGCGCGTCGTCTCCCCAACTCCCCCAGCGGCCCCCCGGGACATCGCCCGCGATAGTGCCACCACGGCGGACATGCATCCACCACCGCCGCTGCGCTTATCTAGGGCCCGCTGCAACCACCAGGGGGACATCCGATGGAATCATTCGAAGGGCTGTTGGCGGTCGTGACCGGCGGCGGCTCCGGGATGGGCCGGGAGCTGGTCGTCCAGCTCGCAGCCGAGGGCTGCTCGGTCGCGACCTGCGACGTCAACGACGAGTCACTGTCCATCACGAAGGAGCGCGCCGAGCACGGCGCCCCCGCCGGTACCCGCATCACGACGCACCTGTGCGACGTGGCGGATGCGTCCGCCATGAACCGGTTCCGCGACGAGGTGGTCGAGCAGCACGCCACCGATCACGTGAACCTCGTGTTCAACAACGCCGGCATCGGTGGCGGCGGCAGCTTCGTGAGCGGTCCCCGAGACCAGTGGGACAAGACGTTCGCGGTGTGCTGGGGCGGGGTCTACAACGGTTGCAGGGCGTTCGTACCGTTGCTGATGGCGAGCAACGACGGCTATCTCGTCAACACGAGCAGCGTGAACGGCTTCTGGGCCTCACTGGGTCCGGGCATCCCCCACACCGCTTACAGCTCGGCCAAGTTCGCGGTGAAGGGCCTCTCCGAGGCGCTGCTCGAGGACTTCCGTGTGAACGCGCCGCACGTGAAGGTCGCCGTGGTCATGCCCGGCCACATCGGGACCGACATCGTGAACAACAGCCGCCGCATCCTCGGCGGGCCGGAGCCGGAGGACATGACGCACGAGGAGCTGGAGGAGGTTCGCCGGGACATGGCCAAGCGCGGCCTGCCGGCCGAAGGCATCGAGGACGACGACCTACGCAAGCTCGTGGGCGGGATGGGCAACATGTTCCGCGAGATGGCGCCGCTCAACGCCGCCGATGCGGCCAAGATCATCCTCGACGGGGTTCGGGCCGGGAAATGGCGGATCCTCGTCGGGGAGGACGCCAAGAAGCTCGACGAGATGGTGCGCGACGACCCCGAGGCGGCCTACGGGATCGACGGACTCTCGCTGCAGAGCGTGTTCGGCGCCGGCGCCGCCGCCGAGTAGTCCTCTCGCACGCCCGGGCGTCTCACGACCGCCTGGGTAGTCAGACGCCCGGGCGTTGCACCACGAGGTCGGGGGTGAGGTCGGCGAGAGAGGTGGCGCCGAGGAGCACCAGGGTTCGCTCGACGCCGGCGCGCAGATTTCTCAGCAGCCATGTCACGCCGGTCTCGCCGGCGGCACCGAGCGCGTAGAGATAGGCGCGCCCGATCATGCACGCGTCCGCGCCCAACGCAACCGCCTTCACGATGTCGCTCCCGCGGCGCACGCCGCCGTCGCAGATGACCACAGCAGCGTCGCCGATCGCGTCGCGTACCGGCGCCACCAGCTCGATGGGCGGTGGCGCACCGTCGAGTTGGCGGCCGCCGTGGTTCGACAGCGCGATCCCGTCGATGCCGTGCTCGACAGCCAACTGCGCGTCGTCGACGGTCTGGATGCCCTTGATCATGATGCGACCGGCCCAGTTGTCGCGGAACCACTCGATGTCGGCCCACGACAACGACGGGTCGAACTGCTCGGTGACGAATCCGGACAACGAGATGGCGTCGCCACCATGGCCTGTGACGTTGGCGAACGTGATCGGATCCGAACGGGCGAACGCGAGTGTCCACGCAGGATGCAGCGCTCCGTCGATCAGTGTTCCCGGCCCGAGCTGCGGCGGCATCGTGAATCCGGCCCGTACGTCACGCTCACGTCGACCGAGCACCGCGGTGTCGACAGTGATCATGATTCCCTCGTACCCCGATGACGCGGCGCGCTCCAGCATGTCCTTGACCAGCCCGCGGTCGCGCCACACGTAGACTTGGAACCACTTCGGTCCGTCCGACACCGCCGCGACCTCTTCGATGGATCGCGTGCTCATGGTCGACAAGGTGTACGGAAGGTTCGCCGCAGCCGAGGCCCGCGCCACGGCGAGCTCGCCGTCCGGCGTGACGATGCGCGTGAAGCCCGTCGGCGCAAGGATCAGCGGCAACGGCATCTGGCGACCGAACAACGAACACGACGTGTCGACCTTGTCGACGTCGCGTAGCACGCGCGGCCGGAACTCCAACGCCGCGAACCCTGTGACGTTGCGCGCCAGAGTGAGTTCGTCCTCCGCGCCACCGTCGACGTAGTCGAACACCCCACGCGGCAGACGGCGTCGAGCGATGCGCCGCAGGTCGTCGACTGATGCGACGCGCGCGAGTCGCCGCTTGTCCGGATCGCGCTCGATCGGCTTGAACCGGAGAACCGACCGGAGGGCGCCGCCGCGAGGCACGATCGCGAACTAGGGCCGGCGCCGGGCGATGGCGTACGGCGCCGTGTCGATCTCGTCGAGCTCGAGCTCGCCGGCGAGCACGCGCTCCTTCCACTCCTGGTGTTGGTGGTCGCGCCCGTGGAACTCGGGCATCACCTCACGTGCGAACAGCTCGAGTGACGCCGAAATGTCTTCGTGCCGATTCTTGCCCGACTGGTTCAGCAGAATCACCTGGTCCACGTTCGAGCCTTCGAACTTGCGCAACCGCTCGCGGATCGTCGCAGGCGAACCGATGAGACCACCGAGCCGAGCCTTCTGACCCTCGGGCGTGTCCTTGTACGCCAAGTACTCGTCCCACAAGCTGAGCTCTCCGGGCTCCACCGGCGGACGTGAGTTGTAGAAGAGCAACGCGAACTGGAAGAACGACGATCCTTCCGCCTTCGCCAGCGCCTCCTCGTCGGTCGGCGCGCACATGAACGGCGAGACCACCGCGATGTTCGGGTTGGTCTCGTAGTCGCACAGCTTGTCGAGCTGCTTCGTGTACGAGTTGTAGTACGCGTGGACCCACGCGTGAGCGGCCTCGGCGGACACGAACTGGAACCCGAGGGCTCCCATTCCCCGCCGGCCGGCCATGCGGATCGTGTCCATCTGCGAGCACGCCACCCACAGCGGCGGATGCGGTTTCTGTCTCGACTTCGGGATGACGTTGCGCAGCGGGAAGTCGAAGTACTCCCCGTGGTACTCCCACGCGTCGTTCCAGAACATCGGCAAGCACGCGCGCACCGCGTCCTCCCACACGGCGCGCTTGTCGCGGAAGCGGCGGTCGAACGGATGCAGTTCGGTCACAGAAGACGCTTCGCCGATCCCCATCTCGACGCGACCGTGTGACAGCAAGTCGAGCGTGGAGACGCGCTCGGCAACGCGCGCCGGATGGTTCGTCGTCAGCTGGATAATCCCATGGCCGAGCCGGATGTTCTTCGTGCGCTGGCTCGCCGCGCCGAGAAAGACCTCGGGCGCGCTCGAATGTGAGTACTCCTCGAGGAAATGATGTTCCACCTCCCACGCATAGTCGTATCCGAGACGGTCGGCGAGCTCGATCTCCTCCAAGCTGTTGTGGAGGAGTCGATACTCGCCGTCCTCGTCCCACGGGCGCGGCAACTGATGCTCGTAGAAGATCCCGAACTTCACCGGTCCTCCTCCGCTCGTTTGGGCGTCCAGTCATCGAGAGGATGACACAACGCCCAAACGAAGCAGAGATTCGCGAAAATGGTCGTCAGCTCGGCTTCTCCGTCTTCCCCTCGTACGTGGTGTTGAGCGAGCCGATGTCGGTGTACGTCTTGGACGACGCGTTGTACTGCACGACCTGTTCCTGCTCGTTGAGGTAGGGATCGGTCTCACCGTTCATCTTGAACTGGGCCCCTTCGCGCGCCAGCGTCGGGTGGTAGTCGAAGTTCCGGGCCGCGTCGATGATCGAGGCCCGAGTCAGGCCGTCCGGCGACGAAGCGGCCTGCTTGAGGATCTGGGCCGTGAGCTCACCGACGGCCCAACCGGCCGAAGCCGTCGGGTAGTCACCGTCGGACTTGAAGCCGTAGTCCGTCATGGCCTGCTTGAACGACACGACCTGCGGATCGCTGGCGTTCTTCGGGTCGGCCACGTCCTTGCCCGAGACGATGGTCACGATGCCGTCAGCTGCCGGCCCCGCCAGCGCGAGCAACAGCGTGCTGGCGCAGGTTGCGGTGATGTAGATCCGCGGCGTCCAACCCGGGTTCGCAGCCTTCGCGTTCGCCACTTCCTTCAAGAAAGCGGGGCACTGCGCACCGAGCGGGACGGCGAGGATCACGTCGGGCTTCTTCGATGCGATGCTCGTCACCTGCGAGGTCGGCGGACTCGAGTCCGCTCCCTCGATCGTCTGCTGGTCGACGATGTCGATCTTCGCGTCACCGGCGAGCTTCTGGAACGTGTCGCGGTAGTCCTGTCCGAAGTCGCTGTTGACGTTGAACATCGCAGCCGTGGTCCCGTTCGGGAACTGCTTCTTGATGTCGTCCACGTAGATCGCGGTCTCCGTGTTGTACGGCGCGAGCGCGCCGGTCGTCCACGGGAAGTTCTTCACGTCGCCCCAACGCGGGTCGCCACTGTTGGCCAGCAACTGCGGGATGCAGTCCGAGTTCAACGAGTCGCGCACCGCGAGGTTGTTTGCCGTGCCGATCATGCCTGCGAACAAGTTCACGCCCGTCTGATCGCGCAATTTCTCGACCGCTGGTGTGGTCAGCGTCGGGTTGAACTGGTCGTCCTCGATGCTGAGCGACAGCTGGTAGCCGGGCACGACGTTGTTCTTGTTGGCGTACTGGACGTACGCCTTGAGGCCGTCCGCGACCGGAGCAAACGCCGCCGCGGCGGCGCCGCCGGACAGCGGCATCGTCGTACCGATCTTCACCGTGCCGGTGATCTTGTCGCTCACCTCGGGTGGGCAGTTCGAGGTGTCGACCTTGTACGTGCCGCCTTGCGCGGTGCCGCCGCTGCCGCTGCCGCCTTCGCCCCCGCTACTTGTCTTGTTGTCGCTGCTGCACGCCGCCGCGGCGATCGCGAGCGCCGCTAGGAGCACAACCAGTCGCGCTGGTCTACTTCGCCTCATCAAGGTCCCCCTTGGGTTGGAAGTGCTGAAGCTGCTGTCTCCAGCGGTGTGGCGGGGATCGCTTCCACCGCTTCCGGGGCGGTCCCGGCTTCCTGCCCGCCGCCACCCCCGGGTAGGCGCGGGACGAGCACGACAAAGCGCCGTCCGAAGCGTTTGGCAAGGCCAACGATGCCGAACGGCGCGACGAACATCAACAAGATCAACAAGGCCGAGAACACGACCGTCGCCAGGTTCGGACGGTCACGCAGAAAGTCCTTCGCCGCACCGGGTAGCCAGTCCTTGTTCGGCAGGCTGCGAGTGAACTCGTCCACACGGTAGTACACGAAGGCGCCGACGATCGGCCCGAGCAGGCTCGCGGTGCCGCCGATCACCATGATGACGAGGAAGATGATGGCGCCGAGGATCGTGTAGTAGATGTTGTCGGGGTTCGCCTGCGTCTGGCGGAGCACGAACACGCTGCCCGCCAGTCCGCACAAGGCGGCGGAGATGCCGAACGTCACCGTCTTCACAACCGCCACGTGCACGCCCATCACCGCGGCCGCTGTCGTGTTGTCGCGCACCGCCACCATCGCTCGACCGATTCGGCTCTTCACGAGGTTGCGCACGACGTAGTACCCGATGACCATGAACGTCAGCGCCACGGCGTAGAGCCAGATGCTTCGGTCGAGCGTCGAGCGCGACAGGCCCGTCCACGACGGCGGGTCGTAGCGAAGGTTCTGGATGCCGCGCGAGCCTCCGGTGAGATTGTCGAACTTCCGCACGAGCGCGGGGAAGAGTTGCGCGAGCGCGAGCGTGACCAGCGACAGGTAGATGCCGGTGAGTCGTAGCGCGGGGATACCGACCAGCACGCCGACGGCAAAGCACAGGAGCACCGCCATCGGGAACGTCCACTGGGGCTCCCAGCCGTAGTTGTGCATGAGGATGGCGGTCGTGTATGCGCCGATGCCGAAGAAGGCCGAATGGCCGATCGAGATTTGGCCGGTGAAGCCGACGAGCAGGTTCAACGATGTCGCGGCGAGGCCCAGGATGAGGATGTCGATCAGCTGCCCGTACTCGTTCGCCTTGAGGTTGCGGAAGAACGGCGACAGCGCGAGGTAGACGATGGCGCCGAACCCGATGAGGCGAAGCACCCAGTGGGCGCGACTGCCCTGGGGAATGCGGATGGGCTTCAGCGCCTTTGCGAACGCCACGTCATTGCCTCCGTGGGGCTGCGCCCCACACCCATCGACGCCGGGCGAGCTGGCGCTCGCGCCGTCGTCCCTGAAGCGCTCGTTCCACTCGCACGTCAGTGCCTCCGTGGGGCTGCGCCCCACACCCATCGACGCCGGGCGAGCTGGCGCTCGCGCCGTCGTCCCGTAGCGCTCGTTCCACTCGCACGTCAGACCCGTTCCACGCGCCGGGAACCGAACAGTCCGGACGGCCGGAAGAGCAGGACGGCGAGGATGATGAGGAGACTCACCGACCCCTTGAGCTCCTGGCCGATGATGTCGGGCAGGTAGCCGGCCACCATGTTCTCCATGACGCCGAGCGCGAGCCCCGCGACCACCGCGCCGATGAGGCTGTCGAAGCCGCCGAGCATGGCCGCCGCGGTGGCCGAGAAGAAGATGGCCAGCATCATCGCCGGATCGACGTTCCCTCGCAGCGATGCGACGATCCCGCCGCCGACCGCGCCCACGGCGGCGGCGAGGCCCCACGAGATCATGAGAACCCGGCCCCTCTTGATGCCCGCAAGCGGCGCCGAGTCGGCGTTGCTCGCCACGGCCCGCATCGCAAGCCCGAGCTTGGTCTTCTGGAACAGGAGAAACAGCAGGGCGGCGACGACGAGCAAGCAGATCAGCACGCCGATGTTCTCGTAGCGCCACGTCGCGCCGCCGATGCGCGCGAAATCCGTGTCCTTCTTGGGAAAGAGCGACCCGAACGCTTCGGGCACCGTCACCTTCCAGGCGAACGGCGCGAGCGCGTTGAGGCCGAGGAGGAGGCCGATGGCAGCCACGCCGACGGCGAACTGCGACCGCTGGCCGATGGGACGGATGATCAGCCCTTCGGTGATGGCCCCCAACCCGAACGCGAAGACCATGCTGATGCCGACCGCTACCCAGATCGGAACCCAGTTGGAGCTGAGCCACCACGCCATGAACGCGGAGATCATCGCCATCTCGCCCTGCGCGAAGTTCAGGTGACCGGTGCCGCGGTACACGATCACCAGACCGAGCGCGATGAGGGCGTAGATCGCACCGCTCGAGAGCCCATCGAACAGGTACTGGAGAAATCGTTGCATCGTCTTCTCCTAATAGCCCAGGTAGGCCTTGCGAACGGCGTCGTCGTGAAGCATCGATTCAGCGTCACCGGTGGCGACGATCGAACCGGTTTCGAGCAGGTACACCCGATGGGCGATCTCCAGGGCGAGGTTGGCGTTCTGCTCGACGAGCAGGATCGCTGTTCCGTTGTCTCTGTTCATCTCCGCGAGCGTGCGGAACATGTCCTGCACGAGGATCGGCGCGAGACCGAGGCTCGGCTCGTCACACAGCAACAACTGCGGCCGGCACATGAGGGCCCGCGCGATCGCGAGCATCTGTTGCTCACCGCCGGAAAGACTCCCGGCCTTCTGCGTCCGCCGGTCCTTCAGCCGAGAAAACACGTTGAGCCAGCGCTCGATGTCCTCGCTGGGCTCGTCGTTGCGCACGTAGGCGCCGACGCGCAGGTTGTCCTCGACAGTGAGGTCGCTGAACGTGCCGCGGCCCTGCGGTACGTGGGCGACTCCGGCGCGCACGATGGCATCGGTCGAGGTGTCGGAGATGTCATTGCCCGCGAACCTCACCAGACCCCGGCGGGGGATCATGCCCGACACCGCTCGCATGGTCGTGGTCTTGCCCGCGCCGTTGGCACCCAGCACGACCACGATCTCGCCTTCGCCGACGCTCAGGTCGATCCCATGGAGCACCTCGACGGGGCCGTACCCGGCGTGAAGCCCCTCCACCTCCAGGAGATCGGCGCCCACTACGCAGCCGTCCCGAGATACGCCTCGATGACGCGAGGGTCGTTGCGCACTTCCTCGGGTGTGCCCTCGGTGAGCTTGTGCCCGAGGTCCATGGCGACGACCTTGTCGGAGATGCTCATCACCATCGCCATGTGGTGCTCGACGAGCAACACGGTCAGCTGGAAGTCGTCGCGGATGCGCTTGACCGTCTCGGCGAGCTCGTCGACCTCGCTGTGCGTCAGGCCCGACGCAGGCTCGTCCATCAGCAGGAACTTGGGCCGCGCTGCGAGCGCGCGCGCAAGCTCGAGTCGCTTGAGCGTCCCGAAGGGAAGACCGGCGGCAGGCACGAAAGCGAACTTCGCCAGGTCGAGACGCTCGAGCAGGTGGTATGAGGTCTCTCGGATCTCGCGCTCTTCACGCCACGGCGCAAGCCGCAGCGTCGCCCGGACGAAGCCGACGGTGCCCCGGCTGTACGCGCCGACCATCACGTTCTCGAGCAGCGTCATCGAAGGGAACAGCGCGAGGTTTTGGAACGTTCGGGCGATTCCGAGCTTCGCGATTCCGTGCGCCGGTCGGTGGAGGATGTCGACGCCGTCGAAGATCACCCGGCCCGACGTCGGCTGGTAGATCCGGCTGACGACGTTGAACATCGTCGTCTTTCCGGCGCCGTTCGGCCCGATCAGACCGCAGATCTGGCCCTCCTCGATGTCGAAGGCGAGGCGGTCGAGGGCGACAATCCCTCCGAATCGTACGGTGACGTCCCTGACATCAAGTAGCGCCAATGCTCACCCCCGTCGGCGTGACCATAGTCATTTCCACTCCCGGCGTCCCGTAGTCCACTCGTCATCGCTGGGTTCGAGCGCAGCCGACGGGCACGACGACATCGCCAAGCAGTTGCAGGCAAGACTCACATCGTGATCACTCGCCGCACCGGTTACCTGACCATCGCCACCGAGCCCGTCCCGCCAGCCGCCGACCAACTGCAGCGCGATGGCTTCGTGATGCTGCGCGGCGTGTTCGACGACGACGAGGTGGCCGAGCTCATCGCCGACATCGAACGGGTCTATGCGGAGTGGCCGCCGGACGAGCGAAGCGACCGGTACGAAGCGTCACATTGGGAGCCGTTTCGGTACGAGATGTTGAACCGAAGCGCAGTCGTGCAGCGGGCGATCGCCAATCCGATCATCCTCGAGGTCATCGAGCCGCTGCTCGGCGAGGACTGCCATGTCATCGCCAACACGGCGTGGCGGCAGCAGCCCGATGACAACGAGCACGGCGGGCACTACTGGCACATCGACAGCGGCCCGCACGTGCCCCGGCCCGCGGACGTGCCATGGGACGATCGGATCCCGTATCCCGTGTTCGCGGTCGCGACACACCTCTATCTCTGGGACTGCCCGATCGAGTCCGGGCCCACCGGCGTACTGCGAGGCAGCCACACATCCGGCCAGCATCCACCGCTCGACCGCATGGAGGACGACGACCTCGAGTGGAACGGCGAGCAGGCCGTGCCGCTCGTCGCGTCCGCCGGTGATGTCGCTCTGTTCGCGTCGGACGTGTGGCACCGGCGGTTGCCGTCGTTGCCTGGTGACCCGGGACGGTTCTTCCTGCAGTGCCACTACGGGCGTCGAGACCTCGCGCAGCGCTTGCGGCCGACCTCTGTCTCGAACCAGTTGTCGCCGGAGGCGATCGAGCGAGCGAAGGCGCGACGAGAGCGCACGCTCGTCGGACTGCACCGGCCGTTCTTCTACGACGGTTGAGCGCGATGAGAAGACTGCTGACCCTCGTGTGTGTCGTCGGACTGCTCGCCGCGTTCGCAGCTTGCAGTAGCGACGACAAGGCGCCCGCCACCGCGCCCGCGTCGAACACCTCGTCGTCGTCCTCTTCCGGGTCGTCGAGCAGCTCGTCGTCTTCGTCGTCGTCCTCCGGGCCGGGCACGGGAACCGCGGCATGGCTGACGTGGGGCGGCGAATCGACGCGCTCCGGCGTGACGGACGACGGTCCCGACGCCGGTGGGCTGCACAAGGCCTGGACGTCGGAGAACATCGACGGCGATGTGTACGGCGAGCCGCTCGTCGTCGGCGACACGGTGATCGTCGCGACGACCGGCAACTCCGTGTACGCGTTCGACGCGGCGACCGGCAAGACCAAGTGGCAGCAGCTGACACTGGGAACACCGGTCGACGGCTCGACGCTCCCCTGCGGCAACGTCAACCCCGTCGGCATCACGAGTACGCCGGTTGCCGATCCTGCCAACAACCGGCTGTATGTGGTCGGGATGATGCAACCGAACCATCACGAGCTCGTCGCCCTCGACCTGCGCACCGGCGCGGTGCTGTTCCGCGTCCAGGTCGATGCCGGTGGCGCGGATCCGGACGTCCACAACCAGCGCGGCGCGCTCGCCTTCGCCAACGGCCGCGTCTACGTCCCGTACGGGGGACGGTTCGGCGACTGCGGCAACTACAAGGGCCGGGTCGTGTCGGTGGCGGCTGACGGCACGGGTCCACTCGTCGAATACGCCGTTCGTGCGAACCGCGAGGGCGGGTTCTGGGGGCCGACGGGCCCGATCGTCGCGCCCGACGGGTCGCTGTACGTCACGAGCGGCAACAGCGACTCGCGGCGCGACTTCGACGACGGCAACGCGGTCATCCACCTGAACGCGCAACTGCAGGCCACCGACGAGTTCGCGCCGAGTGACTGGGCGCAGCTCAATGCCGGTGACGTCGACCTCGGTACCGTCATGCCAGCGTTGCTCGACGGCAAGCGCATCTTCCAGACGGGCAAGTCCGGCGTCGGTTACGTGTTGAACGCGAGTGACCTGGGCGGTGTTGGCGGTGAGCTGTACCAGGAGAAGGTGTGCGACCGCGTCTTCGGCGGTCTCGCGCACCAAGGGATGACGGTGTACGTCCCATGCTCGAACCGTCTGCGCTCGCTCACCATCGCCGATGACCACCTCACCGACAACTGGTCGGTGAAATTCTCGTCGCCCGGTCCGCCGATCGTGGCGAACGGCCTGGTGTGGGTCCTGAACGTGAGCGCGGGGCAACTGCACGCGCTCGACAGCGCGACGGGCAAGGACGTCTTCGAAGCCGACGTCGGCGGCGTCACGCACTTCAGTGCACCCTCGGCTGGCAACAAGACCGTGTTCGTCGAGGGTGGCAAGAAGGTCCAGGCGTTCACGTCGTCCTCGAGCGATACGCCGTCGCCATAGCCCGTCCACAGTCGAACTGGCGTACGTCACGCACACGGCGTGTGGGTAATGCACGCCGATACGGGAACTGTGCAGGTATGACTGTCACGTTCTTCTTCGATCCCTCGTGTCCATGGACGTGGGTGACGTCGCGGTGGCTGCAGGCGACAGCCGCCCGCGAGCACTTCGACGTCGAATGGCGGTCGTTCAGCCTCCCCTACGAGCACGAGGACCGTGAGCATCCCGACGTCGTCGCTGCCCACCGGGTCATCGAGGCCCTGCGACGTACCGGAGACAACGACGGCGTGAAGCGGTTCTACGACGCCCTCGGCCGCCGCTGGTACGACGAGGGCGAGGCGCACACGACGGACGTCGTCCGCGTCGCAATGCACGACGCCGGCCTGGACTCGTTCACCCCAGCGCTCCACGACGAGTCGCTCGACGCGGGCGTGGCCGCGTCGACCGAGCAGGCGATGGCGCTCGCTGGACCCGACATCGGCTCACCGGTGCTCGAGCTGGAGGACGGACGGTCGCTGTTCGGTCCGATCCTCCATGCCGTCCCCGACGACGAGGGCTGCGCGCGGGTCTGGGAGGCAGTCCTGCTCCTCGCCGGCGTGCCGGAGTACCACGAGCTCAAGCGCGGCCGGCGCCGCCAACCCGATACGAAGGCGAGCTGACACACGATTAGGGTCCGATGCGGTGGAGGAGCAGGGTCATCTGAGGGTCGAGTCCTCGATCGATCCCGACGGACGGACGGGTCGCGTGACACTCAGCGGCGAGTTCGACCTCGACGGCGTCGACGCAGTATCGACCGTGGTCGACCAGCTCGCTGAACGCGACCTCGGCACTCTTCTGATCGATGGGAGCGAGCTCACGTTCCTCGATTCATCCGGCTTGCGAGCGCTGCTCACCGCCCGCGAGAAGATGCAGGCGAGAGGCGTTCGATTCAGGCTCGTCAACGCCAGCTCAACCGTCATCCACGTCCTCGACATGACGGGCACGCGGACGATGCTCGAAGGCTGATCCGCGACTACGCCTGGTCGCCGGCGGCGCGTTGCAGCGCCGCAAGACTGCTCCGCAGCAGCCGCGACACGTGCACCTGGCTGACGCCGACCCGATCCGCGATCTCGCTCTGGCTCAGTCCCGCGTAGAACCGCAGCTCGACGATCGTTCGCTCGCGCTCGGAAAGCATGGACAGCAAGTGGCGAACCAATATCCGGTCGTCGGCCCCCGCCAGCACCATGTCCTCGTCGCGCAGCGCTCTTCCTTCCCGTCGGCTGTCGTCATCGTCCGACGGGGGCATGAGTGGTGCGGCGCGATACGCGCCTCCGGCTTCGATTGCCTCGAGGACGTCCTCGACGCTGATCCCGAGATGGTCCGCGAGCTCCGCCGGCGTGGGCGGCCGTCCGCGCTCGCCCGACAGAAAGTCGACTGCATTGCCCAGGTTGACGTGGAGGTCCTTCACGCGGCGGGGCACCTTCAGCGCCCAGGTCGCATCGCGGAAGTGACGGCGCAACTCGCCCATCACCGTGGGGATGGCGTAACTCGCGAACGACACGCCGACGTCCGGATCGAACCGCTCGACCGCCTTCAACAGACCGAGCTGGCCGACTTGGATGAGGTCGTCGAGCGGTTCACCACGATTCGCGAACCGCCGAGCGCAATGGATCGCCACCCAGCGATGGTCCTCGATCAGCTCGTTGCGTAGCGCTCGATCGCCCGAGCCCCGCCAGCGACGAAACCGCTGGTCGTCCGTCTCATCCGACTGTCGTCCTTGCGCCCGATTCTCGGTGTCTGGAGTCGGCTCAGGCATCGCTGTCGAGATCGGCCCGTCGCTTGTGCACGCGCACACTGATCTGTCCGTGATCGGTGTGCAGGTCGTGGTCGTCGACGACAACCGCCAGGATCTGACGGCTGAGCGCGAGACGCTCGGGCTCGAACGCGGCAACACCGGTGGCAGTTGTCGTTCCGAGGATCGACACCTCGCCATCGCCCAAGTCGAAGCCGAGCAGCAACGCGCCACCGTCGCCACCCTCGACCAACGCAGTGCAGAGTTCGTCGACCGCAATGCGCAGGTCCTCGACCTCTTCGACGTCGAAGCCTGCCGTGGTCGCGACGCCACTCGCCACCAGCCGAGCGACGCGCACCAGCCGCTTGTCAGCCGGCAGCACGAGCTCGATGCGTCCTTCGTTGTGGTCTTCGTCCAATGCGACGTCCTCGTTCGAAACGACAGGCCGCGGCGACGTTAGCGGTTCCTGATGTTTGCGGACTTACCCAGCCGGGAACTCTTGAACCCACGTGCAACACATCAAAGGAGGCTCCGTGGGGAGCAACATCGACGAGGCCAAGGGTCGTGCCAAAGAGGCAGCAGGCGACTTGACCGACGACGACGAACTCAAGCGGGAAGGCAAGCAGGACAAAGCCGGCGCCAAGGTCAAGGAGTTCGCAGAGGATGCGAAAGACAAGGTCGATGACGCCGTCGACAGTGTGAAGGACAAGCTGTCGCGCCGCTGAGATAGGGCGTTCAGAGCGTCATACTCGAGGCGCCTCCCGCCCGGGCGCCTCTTGCAGGGCCGGTCCTTCGGGACCGGCCCTGCGCTATCTCTCCCAACTCGTGTTTGAGCGCACATCGCACTGGCGTGTGAACTGACGGGGTGGCCCGTCCTCTCGTCGCTGTCACCGGCCGGCATCTGAAGCCTGGTCGTGTCTCGTCGTGGGTGACGGGGGCAGTTGCCCTGCCTCGGGGCTACACGGATGCGTTGGAGCGGGCCGGAGCGCAACCGGTCGTCCTCCCACCCACAGGTTTGGAGGACGATGACGACGGGGCCGGCGTTCTCGCGCCGTTCGCCGGACTCGTGCTGAGCGGCGGTGCGGACGTCGATCCGAGCCGGTACGGCCAGGATCCTCATTCGTCCGTCTACGGCATCGATGAGGTCGCTGACCGATTCGAGTTCGCGCTCGTCGACACCGCGATCGATCGAGGCATTCCGGTGCTCGCGATCTGCCGAGGCCACCAACTCCTCAACGTCGCGCTGGAAGGGACGCTGGATCAGCACATCACCGACCGCGCCGGCCTCCTCGTTCACGGAGATCCCGCGAGTGGACCGGGCGGAGGTTCCGACCACGCAGTGTCCATCGAGCCCGGGACGACGCTCGCCACCGCGCTCGGTACAACCCGGTGCACCGTGCGCTCGCACCACCATCAAGCCGTCGACGAGCTCGCACCGAAGGCGGTCGCGACGGCGTGGTCCGACGACGGCGTGATCGAAGGCTTCGAGCTCGCGGGAGGATGGGTGGTCGCGGTGCAATGGCATCCCGAAGCAACCGCCGGCGAAGACCCGATCCAGCAGCGGTTGTTCGACGCCTTCGTCCGCGCCTGCTGAGTTCGCTCCGTAGCATGCCGGTCGATGTCGGCTGACGAACACTCGACCACCGCCGTCGTCGCCGCGTTCTTCGCCAACCTCGGCATCGCCATCATGAAGTTCATCGGATTTGCGTTCACCGGATCGGGCGCAATGCTCGCCGAGGCGGTTCACTCCGTTGCCGACACGGGCAACGAAGGTCTGCTGCTTCTCGGCGGTCACAAGTCGAAGCGCATGGCCGATGTCGAGCACCCGTTCGGATACGGCCGCGAGCGCTACTTCTGGGCCTTCGTCGTGTCGGTACTGCTGTTCTCAGTTGGCGGTCTGTTCTCGATCTTCGACGGCGTCGAGAAGCTGCTCAACCCCCACGAGCTCGAATCCATCGGCTGGGCGATCGGCATCCTTCTCGGCGCCATGGTGCTCGAGCTGTTCTCGTTCCGGACGGCCATCCGATCGACGCGGCGCGTGAAGGGCAACGTCGGCTGGTGGCGATTCATCCGTACCGCGAAGACGCCCGAGCTGCCGGTCGTCCTGCTCGAGGACCTCGCCGCACTCATCGGGTTGACGATCGCGCTCGCGGCCGTGATCGCCTCGGGGGTCAGCGGCGACACCGCCTACGACGCGATCGGCAGTCTCGCAATCGGTGCTTTGCTGGTGGTCATCGCCGCGATCCTCGCCGTCGAGATGCGCAGCTTGCTGCTGGGCGAGTCCGCGTCGCCCGATGTCGAGCGCCGCATCATCGAGGCGATGGAGGGCGGCAACAATGTGTGCCGAGTGATCCACATCCGCACAGAACACCTGGGACCGGAGGAGCTGCTCGTCGCCGCCAAGGTCGAGTTCGACGGCGGGCTGTCGACGCGCGCCCTTGCGGATGTCATCAACGAGGTCGAGGCGGCGGTGCGCGAGGACGTGCCCGAAGCGCGAGTCATCTATCTCGAACCCGACGTGGTCCGGAGCGGCTGATGGCATCGCTGGACGAGAGCGCGCGACTGCAACTGCAGGCACTCGGCGACTTCATCCGCAATCAACGACACATGGCGGAGCTGTCGCTACGTGACCTCGCCGCACGCACGAATGTGTCGAACCCGTATCTGAGCCAGATCGAACGCGGGCTGCACGAGCCGTCGGTCCGCGTGCTCAAGGCGATCGCGACCGCACTCAACGTCTCCGCCGAGTCGTTGCTGATGCAGGCCGGTCTGCTCGAAGGCGAGGCGGACGCGGGTGAGAGCGGCGAGACGGCAGCCGCCATCGAGCACGACCCGCATCTCAAGCCGGAGCAGCGGACTGCGCTGCTGGCCGTCTATCAGTCGTACCTCGAAGCGAACGCGGCCGAAACCGACGAGGCCGGCTCACCGCAAGCCGAGACGGAAGATCAGCCGGCCGCTCGGGGCGCGAAGAAGCCCCGGGACAAGGCCCGGGGCTCCTCGAAGAAGAAGTCCTGACGGCAAGCCTGTCGGTCAGGCGGCCTTCTTGGCGGCGGTCGGCTTCGCAACCTTCGCCGGGACTGGCTGCAGCGGCGAAACCGCATCGAGGATCGCCTTGACGAAGTCGTGCTGGTTGTCGAGCACCTTCTGGGCGAACGCGAAGTAAAGCTCGACGAGCTCCTTGGGCTCCGGCAGCGAGTCCGCGAACGGGACGGTCGGACGGTCCTCGGGCAGGATGCCGTCGACGGTTTCGACGACGGTGCGCACGGCGTCCACGGCCGGCTGTTGGATCCTCTCGATGACCTCGAGGATCTGATCCTGCGTGGTGGTGATGGTGTCGGTGATGGTCGACATCGGTGTTTGAACTCCTGTGGTGCTAGGGGGGGGTGTGCATAGTAAATCAAGCACACGCATGATTTGTCAAGCACATTCCTCGCGAACTTCGGGTCGCCGTGGCCCCTCTGGGGGCCACGGCGCACCAACATTCGGTCAGGGGAGGCCGGCGGCGAGGCGGAAAGCGGCGTCCCAGCCGGGTTGGGTGACCCCCATGGCGGCCAGGGCCACGGTGGCTTGGTGCAGTGCCTCGCCGGCCTCGGGACGGCCGAGCGCGGCATCGGCGTGGGCTTCGGCGACGCGAACGACCGCGGCGAGCAGACGGTCCTCGGTGCCCTCGGCGAGGTCGCGGGCGGTGCGCAGCCACGCGTCGGCGACGTCCTGTTCGCCGATGCGGGCTTGGCCGAGACCACCGCCGAGCATCGCCATGATCCGGTCTGAGTACGTGGCCGACTCGAACCCGGCAACCTTCAGTGCGAGCGCCCTCGATGCCTCGGCGTCACCGTCGGCCGAGCGGGCAAGCGCCAGCGCGCTCGCGGCGTAGCCGTTCGGCTTGTCGCCGGTGACGAGCCGTTCGAGCCGGTCACGCGCGGCCCCGACCGATCCTCGCTGCAGGTCGGTCAACGCCGTCGCGACGTGCCAGTCGAGCCAGCCGATCTCGTGGACCGGCTCGTCACCGAGTGGCGGCGCAGGCACGGCCCGATCGGGCATCCCCGCTTGCGCGGCCGCGCACGTCATCTGCGCCTCGGCCACCTGTTCGGCTTGGTCGAGCGGCAACTCGGACGCCCGCTGGATGCTCTGGTCGAGGACCATGAACCCGTCGTCGACGCGGCCGACGGCGAGCAACGCTCGTCCCAGCACGCCAGCCGAGATCATCTCGCCGTACCAGTCGCGCATGTCCATGAACAGCTTGTAGGACGCCTCGCCGTGCGGCACCGACTCGGCGGCGCGGCCGCCCCACAGGTTCAGCATGGCGAGCAGGTTGCGCATCATGCCTTCGCCCCACCGGTCGCCGCGCTGACCCGCCTCGACATAGATCTTTTGCGCCATGGCTTCGGCTTCGGCGTGGCGGCCCTGGTGGTACCGGATATAGGCGAGCAGCCCGGTGGCCCATCCGAGGCCGCCCGAGTCGCGGATTTCGGTGAAGGCCTGGACGGATTCGTTGAGCCAGACCTCGGCCTTGCCGGCGTCGCCGTTCGTATACGCGACCCAGGCGAGGTTCTGGAGCGCCCATGCCTCGCCTCGGCGATTGCCGTGGGACCGGTACAGGTCGAGCGCTTCGCTGAAGCACGCGGACGCGCCATCACTGTCGTTGGCGAACATGCGCGTCAGGCCGTAGGCCCGGAGCGCTTCCGCGAGACCCTCCTCGTCGCCGATGTCGCGATAGAGCGCAACTGCCTCTTCGAGCGTCTTCAACGAGCGTTGGAGGTCGCCGACCTTCTGCTCGAGATCACCGCGCGCCGTGAGCGCGGCGCCGCGAGCGAGATCGTCATGCGCGTCGGTGGCGGCTTCCATGGCCGCGTCGACGTCGACAGAGGCCTGTTCGAGATCACGAACGTTGATGCGTGCTGTCGCACGCGCGAGCAAGAACCGCTGGCGCTGCTCACGGGGCACCCGCCGAAGTTCGAGCGCGTGCGTGCACAGCTTCTCGACGACGGGGTACAACTCGCCTGCTTCGGCCTGCGAGACGGCGCGGTCGAGCCACGTGAGCGCTCGTTCCTGGATCTCGTCGGGCAGATCGGAGACGTAACCGAGCTCGTCGATGAGCGTGGCCGAGGTCGCGTAATGGTGCGCGATGCGGTCGACATCTGCCGGACTGGTGACGTTGTGGCTCTCCATCCACTTCGCCACGCCGAAATGCCGCCGCGCCCGATCGGCCTTGGTCAACATCCCATAGGCGACCTCGCGCACGAGGTCCGACCGGAACGACCAGCGCCCGTCCTCGACGACGATCAGGTCCGTCGCCTCGAGACCGTTCACTGCAGCCGACACGGCCGAGGAGGAGATCCCGTGTGCCTCCTCACCCATGATGTGCAGCGCCATCACCTGGCCACGTCGCCCGAGCACCGCGGCGTCTTCGAGCGTGCACCGCTCGTCGACCGTGAGGCCGTCGAGTCGTGCGGCAACGAGCCCGCGCAGCGTGTGCGGAAGTTCTCGTGTTCCACTTGCCGCCGGAACGACCGCGTCCTCGTCGCGGACCTGGGTCTCGGCCAGCAGCGAGACCAGCTCTTCGAGGAAGAAGGGATTGCCTCCGCTGCGATCGAGCAGCGCCGTGCGCAGGTCGTCGGGTACCGGTCCTTCCGCGATCGCTTCGAGCAACGATGCGGTCGCTTCGCGCGACAGCGGGTCGAGGTTCAGCACGAGCTGGTTGTGGCGACCCACCGCCGGCTTCCACCGATCGAACAGGTCGGTGCGAGCGGTGCCGATCAGGACCACGGGCAGCGAACACAGTCGTTCGAGTAGCTGGTCGACGAGATCGAGCACGGCGTCGTCGGCCCAGTGCAGATCGGAGAGCAACACGACGACCGGATGCTGGCGCCCGAAGCCGTCGATGAACCTCAAGAGCGAGCGCCGCGCTTCCTCGCGGGCGCGTGCCGGATCGATGCCGGCGAGCGGCCCCTCGTAGCCCATGAGATGCAGCAGGCCATCGGTCACGCGCTCGATGTCTGCGTCGGCATCCATCGGCAGTCCCACGCGCGCGCGCGATTCCACCAACGGTTGCGCCACGTCGAGCGGGTCGTTGACGCTGACCTCACACGTGGTACGAAGCGCCTCCGCCACCGGCCACCACACGTTCGCCTCGCCGTATGGCACGCACCGACCTTCCAGGACGGTCACGTCGTGATCGCGCTCGGCCACCGATGCGACTTCCTCCGCGAGGCGGGTCTTGCCCATGCCGGCCTCGGCCACGACGAGCAGGAGTTGGGCGCGATGGCGACCTACGGCGGTGTCGACGGCGCGTGTGAGCAAGCCGAGCTCCTCGTCCCGACCGACCATGGGCGCCGTGCCGCGCCCGGGCCGGGCGCCAGGCGGCAGCAACGCTTCTTCGGCAACCCATGCGTAGATCGGCTCGTCACGACCTCGCGCGTTGACCGGCCCGAGGTCGGTGTAGCGCACGACATGGCGAGTCGCGGCGTGCGTCGCGTTGCCGACCACGATCTGACCCGGCTGTGCCGTGGTCTGCAGCCGTTGCGCGCTGTTCACGACATCGCCCATCGCCGTGTAGTCACCACCGACTCGCAACGCGCCCACCAGCACCTCGCCGGTGTTGATGCCGATGCGCATGCGCAACCCGTTCACCCCAGCCGCGGCGTCGCAGTCAGCGAGCGTTCGTTGCATCGCAAGGGCGGCGCGGACCGCGCGCTCAGCATCGTCTTCGTGCGCGAGGGGCGCACCGAACAACGCGAGGATCGCATCACCCACGATCTTGTCGACCTGGCCGCCGTACGCATCGATTTCGGCCACGAGACGCTCGAACGACTCGTCGACGATGTTCTTCACGTGCTCGGGGTCACGGGTCTCCGAGAGGCTGGTGAAGCCCACCAGATCAGCGAAAAGCACGGTGACGACACGCCGTTCGTCGGAGCGCCGCTGCACCGGAGTGCCGCAGGACGCGCAGAATCGGGCGCCCTCCACCAGCGGGGCCCCACATGTCGGGCACGTCACGGACCAAGTCTACGGGGGCCCATCGCCGTGACCTCCTCTTCACTCTGTGCGAGATCGGGGGTGACCCTGACGGCATCGGGGTATTCCCCCGTTGTACACGTCCGCTCACATTCGTAGGTTGGCGCGCATGGCTTCCGCAGAGACCCAGCCCTCATCGGTGGCGACCATCACAGCGGCGGCGCGAAGTGTCGATGCCGTGAAGATCTACGGATCCGGCGACACCGCCGTGCGCGCCCTCG
>DATAES010000006.1:0-1950 GCA_036257895.1 Acidimicrobiales bacterium | reverse complement strand
CTGGGTCTCGGGCACGGTCTGGCCTGCCTCGACGTGGATCAGCTGGGCGCCGTGCTCGCTGAGGGCACGGGCGATCTCGACACCCTCGTCAACGTCGATCCCGCCGCTGGCCCAGTCGGTCACGGTCAGACGGACGCCCAGCAGCCGATCGTTCGGCCATGCCGCGCGCACGTCGTCGAGCACCTCGAGCGGGAAGCGCAGCCGGTTGCCGAGCGAGCCCCCGTAGCCGTCGAGTCGCCGGTTTGTCAGCGGCGACAGGAAACTCGCGAGGAGAAAGCCGTGCGCCATGTCGACCTCGAGCGCGTCGAAGCCGGCGATGGCGGCATGCGACGCCGCCGCGGTGAACGCCTGGCGCACCCGTGCCATGTCGTCATCGTCCACGGCCTTCGGCTCAGAGCAGAAGGGCCCGTAGCGCAGCGGCGACGCGGACAGCAGCGGCCAGCCACCGGTCCGCAACGGGAGATCGACACCGCGTGTGTGCGGTTGGGTCGCACCTCGCCGGCCGGCGTGTCCGATTTGGAGCATGACGAGAGCCGCTGCGCCGTGCACCTCCGCGACGATGGAGGTCCAGTCGTCGGCGTGGAACGTCGGGCAGTCCGGTGACGTACGGCCGTCCGGGGCGACCGCGACCAACCCCGTCAGCACGAGCCCAGCGCCGCCGTGCGCGACGGCGCCCGCGGCATCGCGATTGGCCGCTTGGACCATGCGATTGGGCACGCGGAGACTGTTGATGGACAACGGCGCGAACAAGGGGGGCGGCGCGACGGCCATCCGCCCAGGCTCGCCCCGAGACGCGCCGTGGAACCAGGCGTCGAGCGTCCGCACGAAGTCGGGATCGCGCACCTCGAGGCTGGCGTGGCTGATGCGCCCACTGCGGGTCAGCAAGTTGAACGCGAACTGCATCGGTTCGAGATCGGCATGGTGGGCGACCCGCTGGAAGTACGCGGCACTCTCGTCCGCCGCCTGCTGAACCCGTTCTACGACCGGTTGACGCTCGAGCTCGTAATCGACGAGGGCAGCATCGATGTCGGTGTGGCGCACGAACGCGTTCGCCAGCGCGATCGCGTCCTCCATCGCGAGCTTCGTTCCCGAGCCGACAGAGAAGTGCGCGGTGTGCGCGGCGTCGCCGAGCAGCACGACGTTGCGGTGGTGCCAGCTCCGATTGCGCACCCGCAGGAAGTCGAGCCAGATCGAGCGGTTGGACAGCAGGCGGTGCCCGTCGAGGTCGTCGGCGAAGAGCCCTTCGCAGAAGGCGATGCTCTCGCGCTCGCTCATCCCGTCCAGCCCCGCCCGCCGCCAGGTCGGCTCCGGACACTCGACGATGAACGTGCTGGTGTCCTCGTCGAACGGATACGCATGCACCTGGAACAGGCCGTGTTCGGTCTCGCGGAAGATGAACCTGAACGCGTCGAGCACAAGGTTCGTGCCGAACCACACGTATTTGCAGCCCTGCGGCTCCACGACGCTGCCGAGAACATGGGCATAGCGGCGGCGGAACACGCTGTTCACGCCGTCGGCGGCCACTACGAGGTCGCCCGAGACCGTCGCCGGATCGTCGATCTCGACGCCGAACTCGAGCTTGACGCCCAGCTCCTCGCAGCGGTGTTGCAGGATGGCGAGCAGCTGCTTGCGGGCGATCGCCGAGAAGGCGTGGCCTCGCGAGCGCATTAGCCGTCCCCGGTAGCGGATGTCGACGGCGTCCCAGCGCACGAACGTGTCGGTGATCTCGACATAGGTCTGCGGGTCCGCGTCGCGCAACTGACCGAGCGTCTCGTCGGAAAACACCACGCCCCAGCCGAAGGTCGCGTCGGGCGGGTTGCGCTCCATGATCCTGATGTCGTGGGCCGGGTCGGCCTTGCGCAGCAGGATGCCGAGGTACAGCCCGGCCGGACCGGCGCCGACGATCGAGACGTTCATGTCCCGGTCATCCCCCGATCACCTCGGCCAACC
>DATAES010000005.1:0-4385 GCA_036257895.1 Acidimicrobiales bacterium | reverse complement strand
CACGACGCACTCGGTGTGCCACCCGGGCCTGCCTTCGCCCCAGGGTGACGGCCACGACGGCTCCCCGACTTTGGCCTTCTTCCATAGGGCGAAGTCGATCGACGAGTGCTTGTCTTCGTTCGCCTCGACGCGAGCACCGGCGCGCAACGAGTCGATGGACTGCCGCGCCAGCAGCCCGTAGTCCTCGATCCGTCCCGCCTGGAAGTAGACGCCGTCGACGGTCTCGTATGCCATGCCGTGGTCGACAAGGTCGGAGATCAGCTCGACCATTCGTTCGATGAACGCGCTTGCATGCGGGTCGATGCTCGGACGCTTGACGCCGATCGCGTCCATCGCTGCCCACCACACCTGCTCCCAGTAAGTCGCGACCTCGGTCCACGGGATGCCCTCCCGGTTGGCGCGATTGATGATGTTGTCGTCCACGTCGGTGACGTTCGACACGTAGAGCACCTCGACGTCGTTCCACTCGAGATATCTGCGGAGGACGTCGAACACGAGCGAGAAGCGCCCGTGGCCGAGGTGGGGCGGGCCGTACACGGTTGGCCCGCACACGTACATCGACACCTTGCCCGGCTCTCGAGGCTCGAGCACGCGGACCTCGCCCCGCGCGGTGTCGAACAGGCGCAACATCGCGCCGAGGGTACTGCCGAGCCGTGTCTTCGATGGGGCTGCGCCCCATACCCATCGCCGCCCGGCGAGCTGGCGCTCGCTCGGTCGACCCGCCGTACTCGCTTCGCTCGTACGTCAGTACACGACAGGAAGGGCTTTCAGCCCTCGCAGCACGAAGTGCTCTCGGTACTCGACGTCGTCGGCGTCGACGGCGAGGCGTAGCGTCGGGAAGCGGGACGCGAGTTCGTCGAAGACGACCTGTCCTTCGAGCCGCGCCAGCGCGGCGCCGAGGCAGTAGTGGATGCCGTGGCTGAACGCGAGGTGCTGGTTGTCCGTCCGGCCGATGTCGAGGCCGT
Organism: Acidimicrobiales bacterium; assembly: GCA_036257895.1. Classification (GTDB taxonomy): domain Bacteria; phylum Actinomycetota; class Acidimicrobiia; order Acidimicrobiales; family JACDCH01; genus DATAES01. Next base: position 3,420 of record DATAES010000005.1, on the reverse strand, counting down.
CGGGATCCGGGAACTTGTCGGGATCGCGATTGGCAGCGGCCAGCAAGGTCACGACCTGCGTGCCCTTGGTGAACAGGTGGCCGCCGACGTCGAGGTCCTCGGTTGCGAGGCGCCCTGTGACGTGGACGGGTCCGTCGTAGCGCAAGAGCTCCTCGACCGCGGACTGCACGAGCGAGCGATCGGCGACCAGACGGTCCCACTGGTCATGGTGTTGCATGAGCGCGAACAGACCGTTGCCGATCAGGTTCATCGTCGTCTCGTGCCCGGCAACGAACAGCAGCAGCACGATGCTGCGTAGCTCCTCCTCGGTGAGCACGTCGCCTGCGTCTTCGACCGCGACCAACCCGCTGACCAGGTCGTCACGCGGCTCGACGCGTCGCGCCTCGAACAGCGTGTTGAAGTAGTTGATGAAGTACATCGCGGCGAGGACACCCCGCTGCATCGTGTCCTCGTCGATGTCGCCGTCGAGCAGCCGCGTCGCGTCGGACGACCAGCCCTCGAACAGGTGGCGATCCTCGACCGGAATGCCCATCAACTCGCAGATCACGATGACCGGCAGCGGGTACGCGATCGTCGTCATGACGTCGAAGGGTTCGCCGGGACGAATGTCTGCCAGCAACTCGTCGGCGATCTCCTTGATGTGCTCCCGTAACTGCTCGATGCGGCGGGGCGTGAACGCCTTCGACACCAGGCGCCGAAGACGCGTGTGGTCAGGCGGGTCGAGGAACAGCAGGGTTCGCACGTTCACGTCGGCGAACTCCTGGACCTGGGGCCCGTTGTACGGGCGGTCGCCGCGGTGCTCGGGATTGCTGGACCACTTCGGATCGCGCAGTACCGCGACACAGTCGGCCCATCGGGTGAGGAGCCACTCGTCCGTCTCGGGGTTGTACGCCTGCGGACGCTGTGACCGGATCTCGTGGTACAGCGGATGCGGGTTCCGACGGGTCTCCGGCGAAAAGATCTCTTCGAAGGTGATCTGCGCGGTCACGTCAGGCACGCGATGAACGCTAGAGCGCCCAACAACCTCCCTACTACCCTGCGACTTCGACATGAGCAACGTTCCCGAGAAGCCGTCCATCGAAGGGCTCGAGAGCCGGTGGCGCGAGCGCTGGGCGGCAGACGGGACGTATCGATTCGACCGCACGAAGACCCGCGACGAGATCTACTCGATCGACACGCCGCCTCCGACCGTGTCGGGCAAACTGCACATCGGCCATTGCTGCTCGTTCACCCACACCGACCTCGTCGCCCGCTTCTGGCGGATGCGCGGCAAAGAGGTCTTCTACCCGATGGGCTGGGACGACAACGGGCTGAACACCGAGCGCCGTGTGCAACTCATGCTCGGCATCGCGTGTGACCCCTCGCTGCCGTACGACCCCGACTTCGAACCACCGGCGAAACCGCCGGACCGGCCGATCCACGTCAGCCGGCCGAATTTCGTCGAGCAGTGCGCCCGCATCACCGAGCAACTCGAAGAGGCGTACTTCGACCTCTGGTCGACGTTGGGCCTGTCCGTCGACTGGACGCAGTCGTACACGACCATTGGCGAGCACGCGCGGCGCACCTCCCAGGTCGGCTTCCTGCGCCTGCACGAACAGAGTCACGTGTATCGGACGGAGTCACCAACGCTGTGGGACGTCGACATGCGCACCGCCGTCGCGCAGGCCGAGCTCGCCGACCGGGAGATCCCTGGGACGTACCACAAGCTGCGCTTCTACCGGGCCGACGGACCGAGTGCGGGAGAGCCGCTGATCATCGAGACCACTCGTCCCGAGCTGCTGGCCGCGTGCGTCGCGCTGGTCGCCCACCCGGACGACGCGCGCTACCAACCACTGTTCGGCAGCTACGCAGTGACGCCGCTCTTCAACGCGCGGGTGCCGATCGTCGCGCACGAGCTCGCCGATCCCGAGAAGGGATCCGGTATCGCCATGATCTGCACGTTCGGTGACACCACCGACGTCACATGGTGGCGCGAGCTTTCACTGCCAGTGCGCGCCATCGTGGAGAAGGACGGACGGCTCTCGCTCGAGCCGCCCTCCGGTCTCGATGACGCCGGACGTGCCGCGTACGAGCAGATCAGCGGCCTCACTGTGAAGCAGGCGCAGAAGCGCGTCGTCGAGTTGCTGACCGAGTCGGGCCACATCGACGGCGAGCCGCGCTCGATCACCCATCCAGTCAAGTTCTGGGAGAACGGCTCACGGCCGCTCGAGATCGTCCCGAACCGGCAGTGGTTCATTCGCTATCCGCCGAAAGACGTGCTGCTCGCTCGCGGGAACGAACTGCGCTGGTGGCCGGACTTCATGCGCGTCCGGTACGAGAACTGGGTCAACGGGCTCATCGGCGATTGGAACATCACGCGACAGCGGTTCTTCGGCGTGCCGTTCCCGGTGTGGTATCCGATCGACGACGACGGCAACCTCGTCCACGACCAGCCGATCCTGGCGCGCGTCGAGCAACTGCCGGTCGACCCGTCGAGCGATGTGCCCGACGGCTACGACGCGGACCAGCGCGACAAGCCGTGCGGCTTCGCCGGCGATCCGGATGTCATGGACACGTGGGCCACATCGTCGCTCACGCCGTTGATCGCAGGGCACTGGGTCGACGACGACGACCTGCTGCGGCGCGTGTTTCCGATGGACCTGCGCCCGCAGGCCCACGAGATCATCCGAACGTGGTTGTTCTCGACCGTGGTGCGTAGCCACTTCGAGTTCGACGCGTTGCCGTTCGCCAACGCGGCCATCTCGGGTTTCGTGTTCGACCCGGAACGCAAGAAGCTGTCGAAGTCGCAAGGCAATTCGCCGGATGACCCCAACGCGGTGATGACCGAGTACGGCTCCGACGCAGTGCGGTACTGGGCCGCTGGTGGCCGACCGGGGATGGACGTCGCCTTCGACCGCAATCAGTTGAAGGTCGGGCGGCGGCTGGCGATCAAGTTGCTCAACGCGTCGAAGTTCGTGCTCTCGTTCGGTGAGCCACCGGTGACCGCGGCCCCCACGCAAGCACTGGACCTCGCGGTGCTCGAGCAACTTGTGGCCGTGGTGGACGAGGCGACGGCTGCGTTCGAGTCCTACGACTACACGAAGGCAATCGAGCGCACCGAATCGTTCTTCTGGTCGTTCTGCGACGACTACGTCGAGTTGGTGAAGTCGCGGGCCTACGCCGGAGACGAGTCTGCGCTCGCGACGCTGCGCGCAACCCTGTCGGTCCTGCTTCGACTGTTCGCGCCGTTCCTGCCGTTCGTCACCGAGGAGGTCTGGTCGTGGTGGCAGAACGGTTCGATCCACCGCGCGAGCTGGCCGGCGCGCTCCGAGCTGCCGACGGAATCGACCGACGGCGCGGTGTTCGACATCGCGGGCTCGGTGCTGGCCGAAATCCGCAAGGCGAAGACCGCCGCGAAGAAGTCGTTGCGGGCCGACGTCC
>DATAES010000004.1:0-13269 GCA_036257895.1 Acidimicrobiales bacterium | reverse complement strand
GCGACCCCGTGGCTGATCTTGCGAGTGGAGAATTCCAGGCCGCGCCGCGGCGACTCGTGGTTGAACAAGATGCCGCTCGTCGCGTGCAGTCCGTACGACTCGCGGTAGTTCACGGTGATCCAGTGGCCGTAGACCTTGGCTACGCCATAGGGCGACCGCGGGTAGAACGGCGTCGTCTCGGTCTGCGGCACCTCGAGCACCTTTCCGAACATCTCACTCGAGCTGGCCTGGTAGAACCGGATGCCTGGGTCGACGATGCGAATGGCGTCGAGGATCCGCGTCACACCGAGCGCCGTGGTCTCGCCAGTGAACACCGGTTGCGACCATGACGTCTGCACGAACGATTGCGCAGCGAGGTTGTAGACCTCGGTGGGCCGGTGTTCGCGCAGGACGCTGAACATCGAGATCTCGTCGAGAAGGTCGCCTGCTACGAACTCGACTCGGTCTTGGATGTGCGCAATGCGTTCGAAGTTCACCGTGCTGCTGCGCCGCACCATGCCGATCACTTCGTAGCCCTTCGACAGCAACAACTCCGCCAGGTAGGAGCCGTCCTGGCCGGTGATGCCCGTGATGAGCGCGCGGTTTGCCATGGCGACGTTCTACGCTCTTCAGTCGGTCCCGTCTGCGAAGTGGGTTGGCACGTGCGCGAAGAGCTCGAGAACCTGGGCAGGCGGATTGCGGAGAGGCGGGGCAAGCTCGGCCTGACGCAGCAGGAACTGGCCGACCGGCTTGCCGTTTCCCGCACTGCGGTCTCGCATCTCGAAGCGGGCATGACGGTTCCGGGGGAGCGCACGGTCGTGTTGCTCGCTGGTCTCTTCAAGACGGAGCCGCGCGAGTTGGTCGCGGGCACGAATTATCCGCTGGCGAAAGCGGAGCGGCTGCCGGTGGCGGCGGCGCGCTACACCGAAGTCGAGTTGTTGCTCGCGCTGCTCGACAACGATCTTGCGTGGCTCGCGCGCACGGGTGACGCGCATCGACGACGCGTGCTCGAGGAATGGGACGCGCGCCTGTCGTCGATCGACGACGACCACGTCGACTTGCACGAGCGCGAGCTCCTGCGAGATGCACGCAAGCAAGTGCGGGTCAACCGCGATCGCGGCTGACCCGATCTCGCATCTCGTCGAGGATGTCGGTGAGCGTCTGATCGAGCGAGATCGTCGGCATCCAACCGGTGGTCTTGTGGACTCGGCTGTTGTCTCCGCGCAGCACGGGTATGTCGACCGGCCGCTCGAGGCTCGGGTCGTGCCGCAGGCTCATCGGTGAACGCGCGCCAGCCAGGAGCCGGACGGCGATGTCCGTGATCTCGACGTCCACACCGGAACAGACGTTGTAGGCCTCACCTGCCTCGCCGTGCTCCACGAGGAGCCGGTACGCCCGAACGACGTCGCGCACATCGGTGAAGTCGCGACGAGCGGACAGATTGCCGATCGGAACCTCCGTTCCACCGTCGAGCTCGTTGCGCGCGATCCGCGCGGCCAGCGCGGGCGCGACGAACCTCGGGCTCTGACCGGGGCCGAGGTGGTTGAACGCGCGTGCCCGCACCACTGGCAGCTTCCAGCCGAGCCATGCCTGTAGGCCGAGGAAGTCGGCCGCGACTTTGCTCGCGGCGTACGGCGTCACCGGTCGAAGGGGCGCGTCCTCGTCGATCGGCAACTCGTCTTCGCCCACGATGCCGTACACGTCGGCGCTCGAGACCGACAGCACGCGTTCGACACCGACTGCCTTGCTGGCGAGCAGCACGTTCAGGGTGCCTTGCGCATTGGCGCGGAACGTCTCCTCGGGCGCCTGCCACGAACCGCCCACGTCGCTCCAGCCGGCCAGGTGGTACACGACCTCCGGCCGGAACCGTTCGAGGATCCCGTCGATCGATGCGCGGTCGTCGATGTCGATCGACCCGTCTTCGCGGTCGCATCCCTCGACGTCGTCGCCGCTTTGCTCGAGGTGCGCGATGAGGTGGCGTCCGACGAAGCCACTGACTCCTGTGATCAGGGCGCGCACCCGGGGAGTCTTAGCAGAGGCGTCGATACAGGTTCACAACACCCTGCGCGCACGCGTCCCACGAGTACTGCTGCGAGCGCACCCGTCCGGCATCGACCAGACGTTCGCGTTCGGCCGAGTCGTCGAGCAAGGAGGCGAGCGCACCCGCCAAGTCGTCGACGTCTCCGGGTGCCACGAAGCGCGCTGCGTCCCCGAGCACCTCGGGCAGCGCACCCGCGCGAGTCGTCACGACAGGCGTCCCCGCTGTCATTGCTTCGAGCGGCGCGAGACCGAAGCCTTCGTACTTGGAGGGGTACGCGAAGACCTGCGCGCCGGCGAGGAGGTCGGCGCGACCGCGGTCGTCGACCCAGCCCGTGCAGATGACCCGATCGCCATGCTGTGCGCGCTCGACGGCAGCGGCGAAAGCCTCCGACCCCCATCCGTCTTGGCCGGCGACGACGAGACACACGTCGTCCTGAGTCGCCGCGAGGTGGTCGAACGCCTCGACGAGCAGCGGCAGGTCCTTCCGCGGCTCGATCGTGCCTACTGCGAGGATGTACCGGTTGGCGGCCACGCGCGCTCTGCCCGCGTCAGCGTTCCCCTCGCTCACGGGATCGATCCCGTTGGGCACGACATGCACCCGATCCGGTTCGACGGAGAAGACGTCGATGACCTCGTCGGCCACGAACTGCGACACGGCGTGGATGTGCGCGCCGCGTGCGAGGGCACGCCGGATCAGCCCCGGATACTGGAGCGTGTCGGGGGTGCACAGCTCCGGGAATCGAACGCAGGTCAGGTCGTGGACCGTTGCCAGCTCGACCGTTCCGCGCTTTGCCGGTGGCACCACGAAATTCGGTCCGTGCACCAGATCGGCCGGGCCGGTCCACCACTCGATCGGCGGCCAGTCCGTCCGCTGCCACAGTCGACGCAACGGTTGGGCGGCCATCGGACCGCGCGCCTTCCGGACACCGTCGGGCAGCAGTGCGTCGATCGCGCGGCGTCCCCGCCACGACACCGAGTACCCGACCACGTCGATGTCGTCCATCGCCGCGCACCGGCGCAGCACCTCGTCCGCGAACGTCCCGACGCCGGTCCGGGCGTCGAGGAGGGACGTGACGTCGTACGCGACCCGCAGCGCATGTTTCGACACGAACTCGCTCCTCTGCGGGTCGCTCGTACGTGCTGTCGGCTCGTCGCTGGCGCTTCCCTCGCTGGTCACGCCGTGCCGTGCGACCTGAGGGCCTGCAAGCGTTCCTCGAAGGTCTTGAGCCTGTCCTCCAGGCGCTGGCCGAGCACTCCTTGCAGCTCTCGGCGCCGGACCTGGGCCTTCTGCACGACGATCATGCCCAGGCCGACGGTCACGTACAGGGCGTCGGTGGCCAGCTTGGAGAGATCCTCGGAGTTCGGGGGAGCCATGAGATCCCCTGCATCGTACAACTGCTAACTATTGCAAGCAGTGTGTGAGCTCCGCTGCCTGGGGAGCGGCGCCCGCGCCCACTAAGTTTGACGGCCGCCGTGGTTTCCGTCCCCGAACCAGTCGCGCCCCTCGACCGATCCGACGAGACGGAAGACGACCAGGAGCCGAGAGTCGAGGCACCTCCGGTGGTCGCCGTCGTCGTGGCCCACGAGCCCTCGCCGTGGCTCGAGGAGTGTCTGCGGTCGCTGGCCGCCCAGGACTACCCGAACCTGTCCATCCTGGTCATCGACGCCGCCAGCAACGGGGGAGGCATCACGCCCCGGGTCGCGGCAGTCGACCCTGACGCCTACGTGCGGCGTCTCGACGACGATCGCGGCTTCGGCCCCGCAGCCAACGAAGTGCTCGAACTCGTCGAGGGCGCGGCGTTCTACGCCTTCTGTCACGACGACGTGGCGCTCGACCCGACCGCCATGCGGGCCATGGTCGAAGAAATGTTCCGCTCCAACGCCGGCATCGCCACCCCGAAAGTGGTCGAGTGGGACGATCCGACCCGCTTGCTGTACGTGGGCGAGACCGTCGACAAGACGGGAGTGCGGGCTGCGATCGTCGAGCGCGGCGAGCTCGACCAGGAACAGCACGACGCGGTGCGGGACGTGTTCTGTGCTCCCGGCGGTTGCACGCTCGTCCGGGCAGACCTGTTCGCCGTCCTCGGCGGTTTCGACCCTGCCATGGAGATCTTCGGCGAGGACCTCGACCTGTCCTGGCGAGCGCAGGTCGCCGGGGCTCGGGTCGTCGCGGTCCCCGCGGCCGTCGTGCGCCACGTGCAGGCCTCGGACGGACCGAGACCGATCCCGGACCGTCGGTTACAGCTCGACCGGCACCGCATCCGCACGCTGCTCACCTGCTACGGGCCGTTCCATCTGCTCCGGGTCGTGCCCCAGGCGGTCGTCCTGGCCGCGGGCGGAATCGTCTACTCCTTCATGACGGGCCAGCGCCGCCGCGCCGGCGATGTCGCCCGCGCGTGGCGATGGAACCTTCAACGGCTCGGTGAGATCCGGGCCAATCGTGGGCGGCTCGCTCGCATTCGACAGCTGCCCGACAGCGAGGTGCGGCGGCTGCAGATGCGAGGCAGCGCGCAGATGGGCCGACTCGTACGTGGCCAGGTCGGAGGTGACGACGAGACGCTGTCTCCCGTGGCGAGTGCCGGCCTCGAGCTGGCGGGCTCGCTGCGATCGGGCCCGCTGCGGGCGGCCGCGATCGTGTGGGCCTGCGTCGCCGTCGTCCTCGTGTTCGGGAGCCGGCAACTGCTCTTCGGGCACATCCCCGCGTTCGCCGACCTGCCGGACTACCCGACCCGGCCGTGGACGCTCTTCACACAGTGGTTCAGCGGCTGGCGCAACGCCGGGCTCGGATCGCAGGCCGCGGCGCCCACCGCGTTCGCGATGCTCGGCTCGCTCGGCGTCGTGTTCCTCGGAGCGATGTCGGTGTTGCGAAAGGTCATGCTCGTCGCACTGTTGCCGATCGGCGTGACCGGAAGTTGGCGGCTGGCGCGTGGCACCCGCTCGTTGCTCGCCCGCCTCGTCACGCTCGTCGCGTTCCTCGCCATCCCGCTGCCGTACGACGCCATGGCCCACGGAAGGTGGGGCGGACTGCTGCTGTGGGCGGCGGCGCCGTGGTTGGTGCTCGTGCTCGCGCGTCGAGTTGATGCACCGATGTTCGACCGACCAGACGACGCAGACCATGCGGACCCAACGGACGGTCGCGATCGACGCGATCCGTCCGTGCTCCACACGATCCTCGGCCTCGGCATCGCACTCGCGGTGCTGAGCGCGTTCGAGCCTGTCGTGCTGGCCGTCGTGGTGGTCATCGCCGTCGGCCTGTTCGTCGGAGGCCTCGTGATCGGCCAACGGCGACACATCCTGCAGCCGCTGGTGACGGCGGTCGGCGCGGTCGCGGTCGCGGTGGTGCTGCACGTGCCGTGGTCGTTCGACTTTCTTCGCTCCGGCCACCAGTGGTCGGCCTTCGGAGGCGTGCAGTCCGGCGCGCCGCTCGGACTGGCCGAACTGTTGCGGTTCGGCACCGGCCCGATCGGCGGCGCGTGGGGGTGGGCCTTCCTCGTGGCCGCCGCCCTTCCGCTCTTCATCGGACGCGAGTGGCGCTTCGCCTGGGCGGCTCGCGCCTGGATGCTCGCCCTCACGTGTTGGGCGGTTGCGTGGGTCGGTCAACAGCCGTGGTTCGGCCACGCCCTCGGACCGCCCGAGGCCTTCTTGGCGCCCGCGGCCGCGGCCCTGTCGTTGAGCGCCGGTCTCGGCCTCGCCGCGTTCCAACTCGACCTCCGGGGCTATCGCTTCGGATGGCGGCAAGCGGCGTCCCTGTTGGCCGCGGCCGCACTCGCCATCGGCCTGGTCCCCGTTCTCTTGGCCGCTGGCGATGGTCGATGGAAGGGCCCGGAGGAGGGCTTCGATTCCGTTCTCGCCTTCGTGAACGACGACCTGGCCAAGGTCGGGCCGTACCGAGTGGCGTGGATCGGCGATCCGGACGTCCTGCCGCTCGCCGGCTGGAAGTTGGACGACGGCGTCGCCTATGCCTCGACCGACCACGGTCTGCCGACGGTCGAGAACCGTTGGTCCGGCTCGTCGGACGGCGCCACCAGCCTGCTCGGCGACGCTTTTCACCTGGCGGAGCGGCGCGAGACCTCGCGACTCGGACGGCTGCTCGCCCCGATGGGCGTGCGCTACATCGTGGTGCAGTCCGCGGCCGCGCCCGCGGTGCAGCCAGCGCGTCCCGTGCCGCCTGCGGTGGACCGCTCGCTGGCCGAGCAGCTCGATCTCCAGCAGGTGCTCGCCGACCCGCACATCCAGGTGTACCGGAACGTTGCGTGGGCACCGAGCCGGACGACCTTGAGCCCGGCCGCGGCCGAGGCGGCCAAGACCGGCCAGTTCTTCGACGTGATCGCGGGCGTCGATCTGACCGGCTCGCCGCCGATGCTCACCGACCACGAGGGCTACACGTCGGCGAGCGGCGACACCGGGGCCGCCACCAACCTGTACCTGGCGGACGCCGCGACGTCGCGTTGGTCGTTGGAGGTCGACGGCCACAGTGCGCCGCGCGCCGAAGCGTTCGGATGGGCCAACGTGTTCGCGATCGACCAAGGTGGCGCGGCGAAGCTGTCCTTCAAGACGCCGTTGCAGCGCTACGGACTGCTCGTGTTGCAGGTCGGGTTGTGGGTCGGCGCCGTCATCGTCTGGCGTCGCACGCGGCGTCCCTCGAAGGCGGTGACATGAAGCCGCATCGATGGCCCGTGCTCGTCGTGATCGTGCTCGCGCTGGCCGGACTCGCCGTCGCGGACCAGAACCAGACCAGTACGTCGCGGGCGGACGCGGTGGCCGACCAGGGCCTGATGCCGGTCGCGTCTCCGGCGCAAGCGGTGTCCTCGTCGTTCTTCTGCGCCGGCGGCACGGCAGCACCGAACGGCGCCTTCGACAGCACGATCGTCATCGCCAATCCCAACGCCGACCAGATCACGACGACGCTGACGGTGTACCCGGCGGCGGCGCCGGGCGACACTGCGGGCGAGGCCGCGGTGGCCGCGTTGAAGCCGGTCACGCTGCCGGTCGCGGTCGGTCCGCGAACGCGGGCCTGGATCAGTCTTCGTTCGGTGCAGCAGTCGCCCTACGCGTCGGCGCTCGTCGAGACGAACGATCCCGATGTCGCGGTCGAGCACCAGGTCGTGTCCAAGCAAGGATTCAGCTCTGCCCCGTGCGCGTCTGCATCGTCGGCCAGCTGGTACTTCCCGACGGGCACGACAACGCGCGACGCGCATGAGCTGCTCGCGATCTTCAATCCTTTCTCTGCCGACGCCGTGGTGGACGTCACGTACCAGACCAGCGACGGCTTCCGCGCTCCGGAAGGCGAGCAGGGACTCCCGATCACGGGCGGCCATGTTCGGATCGTGGATGTCAGCGCCGACGTCCCTCGGCTCGAGCAGCTGGCGGCCTTCGTGTCCGCTCGCTCCGGACAGGTCGTCGTCGACCGCCTGCAGTCGTTCGACGGGAGCGATCCGAACCATCCGGCCGGGGCCGCGGCCACGCTCGGGGGACCCCAGCCGGCTTCGGTGTGGACGTTCCCACTGGGCTCGACGACCGACAACACCCGCGAGGCGATCAGCGTGATGAACCCCGGTGGCGAGCCGGCGCAGGTCCAACTCGAGGTCACGCTCGACGATCCGGCGACGAACGGTGTCGTGGAGCCCATCGCCGCCACGGTCGCACCCCGCGGGTACACGCTGGTCGCGATGCAGGACCAGACCCGTGTGCCGAAGGGGATCGCCCACAGCGTGACCGTACGGTCGCTGGCCGGCCCCGGAGTCGTCGCCGAGCGGGTGATCAGCACCACTGTCGCGGCCGGGCGGCAGGGATACATACCCGCCATCGGCGCACCCCTCTTGGCGACGCGTTGGCTCTTCGCGGACGGGAGCACGATCGCCAACACCTCGAACGAGAGCCTGGCGATCTTCAACCCGTCCTCCGATGAGACCGCGCGCGTCTCGATCATGGCGTTGGCGCAGGGGCAGTTGCTCGCCATCGATGGACTGCAGAACGCCGAGGTTCCACCGGGCGGCCGCATCGCGCTGGATCTCGGTCAGCACATCACCCGTCCCGATCTGACCGTCATCGCCGAGACGTCGTTGCCGGCGGTGGTCGAGCGCAACTACGGGTTGAACGGAGGACTTTCGTTCACCGCCGGCATGCCGATGGCCGGGGCCACTTCGGTGCCGTCTCGCGCGTCCGTGCCGACCACGACGACGACCGTGGCCACGAACTAACTAACCGAGCAGGGCGCGGGCTTCGTCCGACGCTTCGACCACCACCGCATACGAGCCGATGCCTCGGATGCGGGACGCGTCGACCTCCACGCCGTCTCCGGTGAGCGAGCGCAGGATGCCGGTGTCCTCGTCGAACGAGGCGTCCTGTACCTCGCCGGCCCCGTTGCCTTGATCGTTGAGCAAGCGCTTCCCCAACGGATCGCGACGACCGGCTGCATCGGCCTTGTCTGTGTCGGAGGCGGGTTCTCGCAGCGCACTCGACGTGCGCACCAGCACGGCATCGGGCCCGAACCCGGTGATGTCGTCCCAGCCGACGAGCTCTTCGGCGCGGCTGCCGCGTACGACAAGCTCGACGACGCGCTGCGCGCCGGCGTCGACCACGAAGTGGCGGACCTCGCCCAGCTTCTCGGCGGACGAGCGGCTCAGCACCGGCCGGCCGAGGGCTTCTTTGCACGTGACCATCAGTCGGCTCCCCCGATCTCGGACCGGAACTCGTCCACTGCGGCGCCGAAGCCCACGAGGTCGTGGCGAACGAAGCGCTCGACGTCGGCGGGAACGACGAGCGCGTCACCGGACACGGCGAGCTGTACTGGCCGAGGGATGAACCACGTCTCGCTCGTGCCTTCGCGCTCCAGCTCGTAGCCAACGGCTTCTCCGTCGCCGCTGACGAGCAACACGAGATCGCGAACGACACCGAGCTTCACACCGGCATCGGTCACCACGGCATCGCCCAGCACGTCGCGATTCGAGTCGGGTTCCGCAACGGCGGCGGGAGCTTCGTCGGGACGCATGAGACACGACCGCTCGTCCGCGATCATCACTGCGTCCTTCCCGATTGCGCTCACCTGGTCGATCGGGAGCACCTCGCGCCGGTGACCGTGGAGAAGCCCGCGCTTGTTGAGCGTGAACCCGAGCACCCGGCCCTGCTCGGACCCGTACACGACGTCTTTCACCTCAGCGATGTCCTCCCCGCCGTCGATGGTCACCACCGGCAAGCCGATGAGCTCGGACGCGCGGAGGAGCAGCGTCATCGGTCGGGCTCCGTCGGACCCGGGCGAGGTTCCCGCGCCGCGATCACATGGCCGGTTCGCCGGCGGTTCTGCACGATCACGACGGCGACCGCGACGGCGACCACGAACAGAACAAGCAACACGAGTGCGGCCATGCCCACGGCCTATCCGAGGCCCGGCCGGGTGAGTCCGTCGCGCGCCTCTTCCTCGTCTTCGCGCTGCTCTTCCTCGCGCTCATCGGTCTCCGGGAGCACGCCATGGTCGATGGCCTTGTGGCGCGCCTCGTCGATCTTGTTCTGGACGTCCTGTAGCTCGTCCTCGTTCATTTCGGTCATGCCGTCGGACTACCCCGAACCGGCACGAGGGAGTCGTCATCGCCCTGGACGGACACTTCCGTTTGACGGAAGCCCTCTGCGGTTACCTCTCTTGTAGAAAGACCAGAGGAGGGACGATGGCGGGAACGACGCACACCGTTGTCGCACGCTTCGGCGATCCGGCTCCTGCGCGGGAGGCCATGGTGGACCTCGAGGCCAAGGGCATCGACGCCGATGCCATCCACTTGTTCGAGCAAGCTCCTTCGGTGCCGACCGCCGAGGGTGGTCTCCAGGCGGATTTGGCGGTCTCTCGGCGCTTCGTCGACAGCTACGCCCGCAACGGCATCCTCGGCGCCTGCATCGGCGCCGCGCTCTTCATCGCCGTGCTGATGCTGATGCAGGTCCAACCGCTCGGCACGGCCGCTGTCATCGGGGCGCTTGCCGGTGCGATTGCCGGCTTCCTGATGGGTGGTTTCATCGGCGCAGCGCGGCACATGCCCGTGGACGAAGCGGCGTACGACACGTACACCGTCGATCCGACCGATCCTGAAGGCATCGCGGTCGAGGTCCGGGTGGACGACTCGGACCTCGCGGCCCAGGCGGTGGCTGTGCTTCGTCGCCATCATCCACACCAGATCGAACGTCGGGGGGCGTGATGGCCAGGGCGATCTGGTCCGGGTCCATCAGCTTCGGGCTCGTCAACGTGCCGGTGAAGTTGCACGCGGCGGTCCGGCGGAAGGACGTGCACTTCCACCAACTCGACGAGAAGTCCGGCGCGCGCATCAGGAACCGGCGAGTGTCGGAGACGTCGGGACGTGAAGTTCCGAATGAACGGATCGTGAAGGGCTACGAGTTCGAGAAGGGCGCGTACGTGCCCGTCACCGACGAAGAGCTCGAAGCAGTCGAGCCGGAGCGCACGCACACGATCGACGTCGAGGACTTCGTGTCCCTCCACGACGTCGACCCGTTGCAGTACGTCAACACGTATTGGGTCGCGCCGGATGGTGCGAAGGGTGCGCCGAAGGCGTATGCCCTGTTGCGCGACGCCATGGATCGCACGGATCGCGTCGCCATCGCTCGGTTCGTGTTGCGTACCAAGGAGCACCTCGTGATGCTCCGTCCCGTGGACAACGCGCTGGCGCTGCACACCATGCTGTATCCGGACGAGATCGTTGCGTCGTCGGACGTCGACGGCCTGCCCGTGCGGGTCAAGGCTGATGCGCGCGAGTTGAAGATGGCGTCGCAGCTCGTCGAATCGCTGACGGTCGAGTGGGACCCGAAGCGCTACAAGGACACGTACCGCGAAAGACTGCTCGATGTGATCAAGCGCAAGGCCAAGGGTGAGGAGATCGTGACCGAGCCCCAGCACGAGAAGTCCGCCGACGTCGTCGACCTGATGGCGGCGCTGGAGGCCAGCATCGAAGCGAGCAAGCAGCGAGGCGGGAGGTCGAAGACGAAGTCGCGGTCACGCGCCCGAAAGAGCGCGTGAGCCCGCTCGAGGAGTACAAGGCCAAGCGCGACTTCGAGGCGACGCCGGAACCAGCCGGGCGCAAGCCGCGCAGGAAGGCCGACGAGTCCCGGTTCGTGATCCAGCAGCACAGCGCGACGCGGCTGCACTGGGACCTTCGACTGGAACGGGACGGTGTGCTCGTCTCGTGGGCGTTGCCGCGCGGTGTGCCCTGGAACCCGAAGGAGAACCACCTCGCGGTGCACACCGAGGATCATCCGCTCGAGTACCTCGACTTCCACGGCGACATTCCCGACGGCAGCTACGGCGCCGGCAACATGATGATCTGGGACCGGGGGACCTACGAGACCGAGGAGTGGGAGGACCGCAAGGCTGTCGTCGTCTTTCACGGCGAGCGCGTCGAAGGCAAGTACGCGCTGTTCGCGACTCGCGGCAAGGACTGGATGATCCATCGGATGGATCCGCCCGCGGACCCGGATCACCGGCCGCCGCCGCGGGACCTGCGTCCGATGACCGCGGCGACTGGAGAGCTTCCGACCACCAAGGGCTGGGCGTTCGAGGTGGAGTGGCGTGGTTGCCGCGCGCTGCTCATCAACGAACCGGGGCTCACGTTGCTCACGGACGCGGACGCCGGCGACGTTTCCGCGGGGTTCCCCGAGATCCGCCGGATAGGTCGAGCGTTGGGCGCGACCGAAGTCGTGCTCGACGGCGTGATCACCGCGGGCGACCCGGACTCGATCGGCCGCCGGCTGGCGGCGAAGTCGGACAGCACCATTCGCCGTCTGGCGCGCGACCACCCGGCGTCGTACATCGCGTTCGATGTGCTCTGGTGCGACGGTCAGTCCTTGCTGGACGAGCCGTGGAAGGCGCGGCGGGAGCGACTCGACGCGCTCGGTCTGTCAGGCGAAGCGTGGTCGGTCCCCGCCGCCCACGTCGGCGACGGAGCGGTGCTGCTCGAAGCCGCCCGTGCCCAAGGCGTCGACGCCCTCATCGCCAAGCGCACGACCTCCACGTACGCCCCGGGCCGGGCGTCGAAGGACTGGGTCCGCGTCTCGACCTAGCGAATGTTGGTGCGCCGTGGCCCCTATCGGGGCCACGGCGACCCCGAGTTCACGTACCTCGATCGGCACGCCCCGGCCCGAGACCTCGGACGCGGGCTCGACGGCAGTCTTGTCAGCGGCCGACGGCGCGCTCGAGTTGCGCCTTCGTCATCTTCGAGCGGCCCTCGATGTTCTTGTGTTGCGCCTCGGCGTAGAGCTGGCGGTACGTGCGCCCGCCCGGGCCCTTGTGAGAGCGAAGGCCGCCACGACGGCTGGACGACAGGTCCTTGGTCGACGTCCGGCTCTTCTGGCGCGCCTCGCCGGAGCGAGCCCGCTCTTTGTTCACTGTTCGTGCCGCGATCTCCTCTGCCTCGTCCTCGCCGCGGCCCTGCTCTTCGAGGCCGTCCTTGATGTGCTCGTACTGGCGCTCGCGCTTGGCGCTCCAGCGGTTCGTTCCTCTTCGGGGCATCGGGCTTCTCCTCCCTACTCGTGCACTGCCCGCTCTCCCCCGTTACCCGACGACGCGCCAGGAGAACCAATGTCGAGCGACTTCCACGCCGTCGGGTGCTTCCTGTCCGGACGGGGTACCAATCGTGCATGCCCACACCCGTCGAGGAGTGGCAGCACTTGGCGGAAGAAGCTGCTGCTTGCCGCAACTGCGATCTGTGGCGCAATGCCACCCAGACCGTGTTCGGCGAAGGTCCGGTGCCGGCGGATGCCATGTTCGTAGGCGAACAGCCCGGAGACCAGGAGGACCGGCAGGGCGTCCCGTTCGTCGGCCCTGCCGGCCGGGTCTTCGACGACGGCCTCGAAGCGGCGGGCATCGACCGCGGCCGCGTCTACGTCACGAACGCGGTCAAGCACTTCAAATGGGCACCGCGCGGGAAGCGACGCATCCATCAGAAACCAAATCGCGAAGAGGTGCGCGCGTGCGCACCATGGTTCGACTCGGAGCTGGCGGTCGTGCGACCGACGGTGCTCGTCCTTCTCGGCGCGACCGCGGCGCAGGCCGTCCTCGGCTCGTCGTTCAAGGTGACCGTCGACCGGGGGCGGCTGTTGGACTCGTCGCTGGCACCGCACGTCATGGCCACGGTGCACCCTTCGTCGATCCTGCGCGGTGATCCCAAAGACCGTGAGAAGGCCATGGCGGCATTCGTAGCCGACCTTTGCCTGGCTGCCTCGGTGTTGGCGCACCCTGCAGACAGTTGAGGTCTTCTT
>DATAES010000003.1:0-10755 GCA_036257895.1 Acidimicrobiales bacterium | reverse complement strand
GGGTTGCCGGTCGCCTTGTCGAGCACCGGCTGCTCGCTGGCCTCGTACGCGTGCAGCATGCCCGCCGGGCCGACGATGCGCAGCCCGAGGTCACGAGAGAGCCGCACCATCTCGCTCATCGCGAGCTTGGACAAGTTGGGCATGCCGGGAATGTCCTGACCAGCAGCCCTGGCCGCCTTGACCCGGAGTTGGTTGTACCGTCCGAGCTCGCCCATCGTGTGGAGTCGGGCGAGGTCCTGACGGACAGCGGGGTCCTTCGCCGTACCGTTGCCCTTGGCGAGATCGATGAGCAGTTTGCTGCTCGCACCGAACAAGCCGCCGCTGCCGCCTCCGGCGCGACGCCGGGGCCGTCCTTCCTTCGGCACGAAGTCACCAGCGCGTTGGTCGAGCTGGCCGGCGACCGTTCCCGGCAACGCCAGCCCCACGCTTGCGCTGCCTCCACCGGCGCCGAGGCCCGCACGTTCGTGCATGAGCGTGGTGTTGGCAACCGCCCAACCGTTGTTGCGCTCGCCGATGATGGATGCGTCGGGGACGCGCGCGTCGTTGAGAAAGACCTCGTTGAACATTGCGTGCCCGGTGAGCTCACGCAGCGGGCGGACCTCGATTCCCGGCTGGTGCATGTCGAGCGCGAACCACGTGATTCCCTGGTGCTTCGGGGCCTCGGGGTTCGTCCGCGCGATCAACATCCCGAGATCGGCGATCTGACCACCTGACGTCCAGACCTTCTGCCCGTTGACGATCCACTCGTCGCCGTCTTCGACGGCACGAGTGGTGAGCCCCGCCAGGTCGGACCCGGCGCCCGGCTCGCTGAAGAGCTGACACCATGCCTTCGCCCCCGTGACGATGTCGTGGACGTAGACATCGATCTGGTCCTGCGTGCCGTGCGTGGCGATCGTCGGTGCCGCCAACAGCAGCCCGAGACCAGCCGGCGCGCCGAGCGCGCCATGGTCGGCTATCTCCTGTTGCACGCGAACGGTGTCGTTGCGCGACAACCCTCGCCCGTACGCGTTCGACGGGAGCGACGGCGCCGACCATCCTGCATCACCCAGCCGCTGCCACCAGTCCCGCACGGAGAGATCGGGGTCCCAGTTGGCCTCGAGCCACGCCCGCAGCTCGTCGATCAGCTCGTCCTGTGAGCTGGGCACGTCGATGGTGTCAGTCATTTCTTCATCTTCGCGGGTCGGAGGTGTTCGGCGATAGGCGACGGGTTCCGATCGGCGCGTGACTGCGCGTCGGCGTCGATCCACACGCGCAACTGTCCGAGGGGTTCGAAGCCGTGCCGGAGCGCGGCCGCGAGCGGAGCGCCGGCTTCGTAGCCGACCAGAGGCACACCGGGAAACTGATCGTCGGTGAAACCAACGCATGCCGACCACACGCTGTCGAGCACGCCGCCGGCGGCGAAGACATTGCTGATGCCGATGACAGAGTCGCTGTGGTTGAGGACGGCGCCGGCCACGATGTCGTTGTCGTCGTCATTTGCGTTCGATGAACGACGGCCGGCGAGGATGAGGATGTCTTCACGATCGAGGAGCTCGTCTCGGAGTTCGAGATCGGAAGCGCGCCGCCACCGTTCGAGCTCCGCGGGATCGACGACGCGCGACCACGTGTCCGAGGCCCGTGTCGCCTCGTTCGTTCTCGTACGTCCGATCCACGTCGCGTCGAACAGCACCCGGAAGCGAGCGGTGCGGAGATCGAGCATGGCGAAGCTGTCCTTGACGGAGCATCCAGGCGTGGTGGTGTCGACGCAGACGAGAACGTCATCGGCCGATGCCGTCGGGTCGAGCGTCACGGCGTCGGGATAGAGAGGTGGCGTGCGACTCGCGCACGACCAGACGCGATCGTCGAAGGACGCCGTGAGTCCGTGCGCGGCGCACACCGCGTCGCACCATGCAGCGTTGTTGCGAGCCGCTTGCTCGACCGAGACGCGTCGCACGTCCGGGTCAGCGCAGCAGCTGGCGGACGATGCGATCCGGAAGGTCGTCGTCGCCGGGATCGTTCCGGACGGTGAGCGCGTGCCAGAGCAACGCCGGCCCCGCTTCCGCGAGGAGCTCGACGTCCGTGTCGGCAGGAAGGTCGCCCCGGTCGACGGCAGATGCAACCAACCGTCGGAGATGGGCGCGACGCTCGGCGACGAAGACTCGGTCGAATTCTTCGCGCAACTCCGGGTAGCGGAACTTCTCGGCCGCGAATGCCGCCATCAACGGACCCGCGACCCCGACCATGTTGGTGTGCACCGCACGCAGGATCGTCAGCAGATCGGCCCGCAGATCGCCCGTGTCGACGAGCGGTACGTCGAAGCAGGCCCGCCGGCTCAACGCGTCCACGAGGATCTCGGCCTTGCCCGGCCAGCGGCGGTAGATCGTGGCCTTGCCCACACCCGCCGCGGCGGCGATGCCCTCGATCGACATGCCCGCGTAGCCGTCCTGCACCAGCGCCTCGAGCGCAGCGTCGAGGATGGCACGGTCGGCTTCCTCTGATCGCGGGCGTCCGGCGCGCCGGGGAACCTCGGGCTGCGCAAGCGTCACGTCTCCGCCTCCGCCAACGTCGTAGCCGCGTCGAGCGGCACGAGCTCCACGTCTCCGTCGGCGCTTGCGACCGGCTCGGCCTCGAGCCATGGCATGTCGGCGGGCTCCTCGTCAGTCCCGCGAGCCGGCAGGAAGCGCAGGACGCCGAGTGCCGCCCCGAACACGAGGACGGCCGCGATGAGTGCCGCGAGGTGGAAGCCGTCGACGAAGCTCGATTTCGCCGCGTCGATCAAGCCGGGTGCGAGGTGCTGCAACTGTGACGGCAGCGTGTTCGCGACACCGAGTGCGGCACCCACCGAGTCCTTCGCGGCGTCGACAGCGTCCGCGGGAACGCCGTCGGGGACGCGCGAGGTGAAGTGCGTCGCGTACTGCGACGACAGGATCGAACCGAGGACCGCGACACCGAACGCGCCGCCGACCTGTCGAGTCGTGTCGTTGACCGCGGAGCCGACGCCGGCCTTGGCTCGGGGGAGCGAGCCCATGATCGAGTCGGTGGCGGGCGCCATCACGTTGCCCATCCCGAGGCCCAGCGCGCACGTGACCAGGATGACATGCAGCGTCGACGAGTCGGGCTGCAGTGTGAGGAAGGCCAGGAAGCCGGCGGTGACGACGAGCAATCCACCGGCGACGACTCGCTTGTTGCCGAAGCGCTGGACCCAGACGCTGCTGAGCGGCGCGGCGACCATGATCGTCACTGCTTGTGGCAGCAGCACGGCACCGGCCTTGATCGTCGAGTACCCGAGCACGGACTGCAGGTACTGCGTCATCAGGAACAGCGTCCCGAACAGCGAGAAGAACGCGACGGTGATCGCACCACTGGCGGCACTGAATCGTGGGTTCTGGAAGAAGTGCATGTTGAGCATCGGGCTCGGTGTGTGCAACTCCCACAGCAGGAACGTCACGAGCAGCGCGGTGCCGATCGCGAACCCGGCGAGCACGTCGGGCGCGGCCCATCCGTGCGACGGTGCTTCGATCACGGCCCACAGGAACGTGGTCAGACCGACGATGGACAGCAGCGCACCGATGGGGTCGAGTCGAGGCGCGGAGGGGTCGCGCGATTCGGGGATCAGCAGGTAGCCGAAGACGAGCCCGAGGATGACGATCGGGACGTTCACGAGGAAGACCGATCCCCACCAGAAGTGTGCGAGCAGCACGCCGCCGCTGATCGGGCCGATGCCGATGCCGAGCGCGGACACGCCGGCCCAGATGCCGATGGCGCGACCGCGTTCTCGTGCTTCGGTGAAGACGTTGGTGAGCACCGACAACGTCGCCGGCATGATGAACGCACCGCCGACACCCATCAGGGCACGCGTCGCGATCAAGACGTCGGCGTCGGTGGCGAACGCCGACAGCAACGAGCCGATACCGAACACGGAGAGGCCGAACGTCAGTGCCTTGTAGCGACCGAACCGATCACCGAGGCTTCCCGCCGTGAGCAACAGCCCTGCGAACACGATGGTGTAGGCGTCGACGATCCACTGCAGCTGGCTACCCGTCGCGCCGAGTCCGCCGTTCTCCACCGGATGGGCGAGGGTCGGCAACGCGACGTTGAGGATCGTGTTGTCGAGCACGATCACGATCAAGCTCACGCACAACACGAGCAACGTGAACCAGCGCCGCTGGTGCACGTACTGGGGATCCCTCAACCTGGCGCGCACCATCGTCCTCCCAAACCCGAAACGGAACCGTCTCGTATTTATCGTGCCGGATGCGAGACGACAACCTCGGACCGGCAACGATCTCGGCGATGGCTGACCAAGAGCTGGTCTTCGAGCGGACGCAGTGGGCGACGTTGCGGGCGAGCACGCCGCTCGAGCTGGACGACGACGATCTCGCCGAGCTGCGCGGCATCAACGAACGGCTCGACCTCGACGAGGTGGCCGAGGTCTATCTGCCGTTGTCGCGGCTGCTCAGTCTCCACGCAGTCGCCACCCGCGATCGCGACTCGGTGACGGACACATTCCTCGGTGTGCTTCCCGCGCCGCGCCCGTACATCATCGGGATCGCCGGCAGCGTCGCGGTCGGCAAGAGCACAACCGCCCGCATCCTGCAAGCACTCCTAGCGCGATGGCCGGCGCACCCGCGCGTCGAGCTCGTCACCACCGACGGCTTCCTGTACCCCAACCGGGAGCTCGAGGCGCGTGCGCTCACCGAACGCAAGGGCTTCCCGGAGAGCTACGACACCGCCACGCTCGTGGCGTTCCTGTCCGCGCTGAAGCGTGGTGAGCCGGAGGTGAGTGCACCCGTTTACTCCCACGTTCGCTACGACATCCTCGACGGCGAAGAGCAAGTGTTGCGCAGCCCCGATGTCGTCATCGTCGAGGGTCTCAACGTGCTGCAGACATCGCGTGGTGTGTCACGTCACGTCTCGGACTTCTTCGACTTCAGCATCTACGTCGACGCACAGGAGCAGGACATCGAGCGATGGTTCATCGATCGGTTCTTCACGTTGCGCGCAACGGTGTTTGCTGACCCTGAGTCGTTCTTCCATGCATATGCGTCGATGGACGAGCAGCAAGCCGAGGTGTTCGCGCGCATGGTGTGGTCGACGATCAACGGCGTGAATCTCCGGGAGGAGATCCTGCCGACGAGGGCCCGGGCGCGACTCGTGCTCGAGAAGGGACCGGACCATCTCGTGCGCCGTGTCCGCCTCCGCCGCTGACAGCACCTCGAGAGCGAATGTTGGTGCGCCGTGGCCCCTATACGGGCCACGGCGACCCGAAGTTCGACAGGCGGGCGGAGCGGGTGACGGGAGTCGAACCCGCGTCACCAGCTTGGAAGGCTGGTGCTCTGCCATTGAGCTACACCCGCGGGACCTGCGCACAAGAGTTGTACTACGCCGCGTGGGCTCCGCTACGGCGAGCGCAGCGAGCGCTCGGAGCCGAGCAGAAAAACAGTCGGGGAGGGGGGATTCGAACCCCCGACCTCCTGCTCCCAAAGCAGGTGCGCTACCGAGCTGCGCTACTCCCCGGACACTCGCCAGGTCACGCGAGCGTAGACAACATGGTTCAAGTCACCGAGGGGTCGCCGGTACACTCACGCCCCTGTGAAGGCTGTCGTCGAGCCCCTCGAGGGGAACCGGGTCAAGGTCTCCGTCGAGGTCGACGAAACCGAGTTCGAGCGAGATCTCGATGCCGCCTTCCGCCGCATCTCACGGGAAGTGCGCCTACCTGGCTTCCGGCCGGGCAAGGCACCACGCCGCCTGCTCGAAGCGAAGCTCGGCAAGGATGTCGGCCGCGAGGAGGCGCTGCGAGAGGCGCTTCCGACGTACTACTCCCAGGCCGTGCGCGACAACGACGTCGACGTGATCGCCGCACCGGAGATCGAGATCACGGCGGGCAAGGACGAAGGTCCGCTGACGTTCGACGCGATCGTCGAAGTGCGTCCTGTGATCTCGATCGATGGATACGACGAACTCCGCGTCGAGATCCCGCGGCCCGAGGCATCCGAGGAGGAGATCGACGCGCAGATCGACCGTCTGCGGGACCAGTTCGGCGAGCTGACGGCGGTGGATCGCCCCGCGATCGACGGCGATCACGCCACGATCACGATCAACGGCAGTCGCGACGGCGAGGACATCGCCGGACTGCAGGCCGACGATTACTTGTACGAGGTCGGCAGCGGGTCGATCGCCTCTGAGCTCGACGAGCACCTGCGCGGCAGCAAGGTGGGCGACATCCTGTCGTTCGATGCGCAGCCGGCGGATCCCGACGAGGACCTGGTGCAGTTTCGTGTCATCGTCAAGGACGTCAAGCAGAAGGTGTTGCCCGACGTGACCGACGAGTGGGCGAACGATGTGTCCGAGTTCGACACCGTCGAGGAACTGCGAGGCGACCTCGCGTCGCGCATCACCCGCGTGCGCAAGCTGCAGGCGCAGATGGCGTCGCGCGACAAGGCTGCGGTCGCGCTGGCCGACCTCGTCCACGACGACCCGCCCGAGGCGATGGTCAACGCCGAGATGCAGCAGCGCCTGCAGGATCTCGGTATGCGCCTCTCTGCCCAAGGCATCACCGCGGAGCAGTACCTGCAAGCGACCGGTCAGACCCAAGAACAGCTCGGCGACGAGCTCCGTCAGCTCGCTGCCCAAGCGGTGAAGGTCGACCTCGGGCTTCGGGCCGTCGCCGATGCCGAGGCGATCGAGGCTACGGACGAGGAGCTCGACGAGGAATTCGCACGCGTCGCAGAGCGACTCGACCAGGATCCGGACAAAGTGCGGCAGGAGTTCGAGCGCGCCGAGCAGGTCCCCGCGGTACGCTCCGACATCAGAAAGCGCAAGGCACTCGACTGGTTGGTCGAACACGTCGAGTTGGTCGACGAGCATGGTCAACCGGTCGATCGCCAAGCACTCGAACTCGATGAGCTCGAAGCGCAGACCGACGACGACCACGACATCGAAGTGGGCGAGATCGAAGTCGACGACGTCGAAGCCGGCGACGAAACCGCAGAACAGGATCCCCCGTGAACCCGATCTACAACTACCTGGTCCCCACGGTCGTCGAGCAGACGAACCGTGGTGAGCGGGCGTATGACCTCTACTCTCGGCTCCTCAAGGAGCACATCATCTTCATCGGCACGCCGATAGACGACACGATCGCCAACCTGACGTGTGCGCAGATGATCCATCTCGAGTCGGACAACCCCGATCGCGACATCAGCCTCTACATCAACAGCCCCGGTGGCGACATCACCGCACTGTTCGCGATCTACGACACGATGCAGTACATCAAGCCGGACATCAGCACGATCTGTTTCGGTCAGGCCGCTTCGGCGGCAGCGGTCCTGCTGGCAGCCGGCACGAAGGGAAAGCGGCTGGCGCTCCCGCATGCTCGGGTGCTGCTCCATCAGCCATGGGGAAGCGGGGCCGGTCAGGCCGCGGACATCGAGATCCAGGCACGCGAGATCCTGCGGATGCGTGACCTGCTGAACGAGATCCTGGCGCGCCACACCGGTCAGCCAGTCGAGAAGATCCACAAGGACACCGACCGTGACTTCGTGATGGAAGCTGCTGAGGCCAAGGAATACGGTCTCATCGACGAAGTGATCTCGGCGCGAGAGTTGGCGGACAACTCCGGCGCCATCCGGGCGAGCTAGAGCACAGGCAAGGATCGGGGGAAGATCGTGGCCAAGTTCGGCGACGGAGGCGAACTACTGAAGTGCTCGTTCTGCGGTAAGTCGCAGAAGCAGGTCAAGAAGCTGATCGCCGGTCCAGGCGTCTACATCTGTGACGAGTGCATCGATCTCTGCAACGAGATCATCGAAGAGGAGCTGTCCGAGACCACCGAGCTGCACTTCGACGAACTGCCGAAGCCGCGTGAGATCTACGACTTCCTGAACGACTACATCATCGGGCAGGACCACGCGAAGAAGATCCTGTCCGTCGCGGTCTACAACCACTACAAGCGCATCCAGTTCGGCGCGGGAACCGATGCCGACGTCGAGCTGGCCAAGTCCAACATCCTCCTGATCGGTCCCACGGGCTGCGGCAAGACGCTGCTGGCGCAGACGCTGGCGCGCATGCTCAACGTGCCGTTCGCGATCGCGGACGCCACGGCGCTCACCGAAGCCGGTTATGTCGGCGAAGACGTCGAGAACATTCTCCTCAAGCTGATCCAGGCGGCCGACTACGACGTGAAGAAGGCTGAGACGGGGATCATCTACATCGACGAGATCGACAAGATCGCCCGTAAGTCGGAGAACCCGTCGATCACGCGCGACGTCTCGGGCGAAGGTGTGCAGCAGGCGCTGTTGAAGATCCTCGAGGGCACCACCGCGTCGGTACCGCCACAGGGCGGTCGGAAGCATCCGCACCAAGAGTTCATCCAGATCGACACCACCAACATCCTGTTCATCTGTGGTGGTGCGTTCGCCGGCATCGAGAAGATCATCGAGAGCCGCAGCGGAAGCAAGGGGGTCGGCTTCGGCGCCGACATCCGGCGTGCCGACGAGAAGGACATCGGCGCCATCCTCGAGAAGGTCCTTCCGGAGGACCTGCTCAAGTTCGGCCTCATCCCCGAGTTCATCGGACGTCTTCCGGTCATCGGCGCTGTGTCGAATCTCGATCGCGAAGCGCTGATCCGTATCCTCGTCGAACCGAAGAACGCGTTGATCAAGCAGTATCGGAAGTTCTTCGAGTTCGAAGACGTCGAGCTCGAGTTCACCGACGACTCACTCGAAGCGATCGCCGATCAGGCCCTGCTCCGTGGCACGGGTGCGCGTGGTTTGCGAGCGATCCTCGAAGAGGTGTTGCTCGAGATCATGTACGACCTCCCGAGCCGCTCGGACATCGGTCGCTGCGTCGTCGACGGCAAGGTCGTGCTCGAGAACGTCAACCCGACGCTCGTGCCGCGGGCCGAGACCCCGCGCCAGACCCGCCCCCGCCGCGCCGCGTCGTAGCCCACCGGCTCGACTTGCAGGCTCCGGTCGGGGGTACGGTCGCGGGCATGAAGAAACTGCTGATCTTTGCCCTCCTGGGTGGTGCCATAGGTGCTTGTGTCGCGAAGTTGCAAGGCGGCAGTGGCGACCAGGATTCGTCGTCGATGGCTCCGGCGGTGGCCGGCGGTGCTGCGATCGGCGCGTTCTTCGGACTGCTGCTCGCTCGCCGCGGCCGCAAGGCGGCGAAGGCGGCGGCGGTGCCGGTCGCGCTGGCCTACGCCAGGAAGGTCGGCGACGCCGCGCTCGACGTCATCGAGCAGGCCGCCGAAGCTGCCCGTCCGATCATCGAGGACGCGGCAGGTGCCGCCAAGCCCTACATCGAGGACATCCACGGACGCATCGCCGCCTGAACTGACGTCCAACTAGCGTCGGGACGCGGTGGCGTCCCTTTCCGAATCGCTCGTCTGGCTGGATGAGCACGTCAATCTCGAGGCTCGGGCGGGCAGGATCGAGGGCCTGTCCCTCGAGCGGATGCGCTCGCTCGTCGACGTGCTGGGCGATCCGCAGAAGTCCTATCCCGTCATCCACCTCACCGGAACGAACGGCAAAGGCTCGACGGCCCGCCTCGTCACCGCACTGCTGGTCGAAGCCGGCCTGACCGTCGGCACCTACACCAGCCCGCACCTGCAGCGGATCAACGAGCGCATCTCCCGGTGTGGCGAGTCGATCGCGGACGACGAGCTGGCCGAGGTGCTGTCCGACCTGCGACAGCTCGAGCCGTTGGTGGGCGGGAGGTGCTCGTACTTCGAGTTGCTGACGGCAGCCGGACTGCGCTGGTTCGCCGACGTGGCGGTGGACGTCGCGGTCGTCGAGGTCGGACTGCTCGGTCGCTACGACGCCACGAACGTCTGCGACGGCACGGTCGCCGTGGTCACCAACGTCGGCCAGGACCACACGGACCTCACCGGTGATTGGCGCGCCCGGATCGCCGAGGAGAAAGCGGGCGTCGTCAAACCGGGTAGCACGCTCGTGCTCGGCGAGACGGACGAGCGCCTCACTCCGATCTTCTACCGTGCGGGCGCAGCCGAGGTCTGGGAACGAGACCGCGACTTCGCGTGCGAGGCGAACGAGCTCGCAGTTGGCGGCCGCCTGCTCGAGCTGCGGACGCCGCAACACACGCTGTCGGAGATCTATCTGTCCCTCCACGGCGCGCACCAAGGCGACAACGCGGCATGCGCGCTCGCGGCGGCCGAAGCATTTTTCCTGCAACCGCTCGAAGATGACGTCGTTGCCCAAGCATTCGGCTCGGTCTCGATGCCCGGACGGTTCGAGATCGTCGGCCGTGAGCCCCTGGTCGTTCTCGACTGTGGCCACAATCCCGAAGCCGCCGCCGCCACTGCTGCGACGTTGCGCGACGACTTCATGCAAGAAGGCCGACGCATCATCGTCGCGGGGATGCTGCAGCCGCGCGATCCCCTGGCCTTTCTCGAAGCTCTCGACGTCGACGACTCGACACTCGTCGTCGCGTGTCTCGCCGATTCGCCTCGTGCCATCTCGACCTCGGAGCTCGGGGCTGCCGCGAGCTCGCTCGGCGCCGACGTCATCGAGGAGCCTGACGTCGGTCGGGCCCTCGATCGGGCGCGACGGCTCGCCGAGCCCGAAGATGCCGTCCTCGTCACTGGCTCGCTGTACGTGGTCGGTTCGGCCCGCACGCACCTCCGGCTGTGATCTGCGTTCCCCGTCCACGCAGCCGCGACTGCATTTCCCGCCCACGCAGCCGCGACTGCATTCCCCGCCCACGCAGGCCGCGACTGCGTTCCCCGGCCACGCAGGCCGCGACTGCGTTCCCCGGCCACGC
>DATAES010000002.1:0-3911 GCA_036257895.1 Acidimicrobiales bacterium | reverse complement strand
GCTCGTGAAGGACCCCGACGACCACAGCACACGGTTCACGCCCGATGAGCGCGAGCGGCTGATGCGCGGTCTGGTCGCCCCACGGCTGTTCGAGTCGGGTCTCATCTGCCGCTCCGACGACCGCGTCGACCCGGTCGTGCAGCTCGCCCCGGTGCTCACGTGCGGGCCGGAGGAGTTCGCGGAGATCGAATCCATCCTGCGCTCCGTGCTGACCGAGGCGCAGAAGGAATGGCTCGGATGACGTCGACTGTCGGGATCCCGACAGAGATCAAGGACAGCGAACACCGCGTCGCCATCACCCCCGACGGCGTGCGCGAGTTGTCCCATCACGAGATCCGTGTGCTCCTGCAGGCCGGCGCCGGCGCGGGAGCCGGCATCGTCGACTCCGACTACCGCGCCGCGGGCGCGACGATCGTCGAGGACGCGGCGACGGTCTGGTCGGACGCCGATCTCGTCTGCAAGGTCAAGGAGCCGCAGGAGTCCGAGTACGCCTACCTGCGGCAGGATCTCGTCCTCTTCACGTACCTCCACTTGGCGGCGTATCCCGAGGTGGCCAAGGCGCTGCTGCGCTCACAGTGCACAGCCATCGGGTACGAGACCGTGCAGACCGCCGACGGAGCGCTGCCGCTGCTCGCACCTATGAGCGAAGTGGCGGGCCGCATGGCCACCCAAGCGGGCGCGCACTACCTGGAGAAGGCGAGCGGTGGACGTGGCGTCCTGCTCGGCGGCGCCCCCGGGGTGCGGCCCGGCCGGGTGGTCGTGCTCGGCGCCGGCAACGTCGGATGGAACGCAGCATGGATCGCGGCCGGCATGGAGGCCGAAGTCGTGCTCCTCGACAGGAACATCGACCGGCTGCGCTGGGTGGATCAGATCCACAAGGGCCGGATCCTGACGCTCGCGTCGAACAAGGGAGCGGTCGAGCGCACCGTCGCAGAAGCTGACCTGCTCATCGGCGCGGTGCTCGTTCCCGGCGGCCGCGCGCCCCGACTGATCACCGAAGACATGGTCGAAGCAATGCGGTCCGGCTCGGTCCTCGTCGACGTCGCAATCGACCAAGGCGGTTGTGTCGAGGGAATCCGCGAGACCACCCACACCGACCCGATCTACGTCCGCCACGGCGTGATCCATTACGCCGTCGGCAACATCCCGGGCGCCGTACCGCACACATCCACGTACGCGCTCACCAATGCCACGCTCTCGTACCTGGTCGCGCTTGCGGTACACGGCACTGCCGAAGCGGCCCGCGTAGACCCGGCGTTGGCGCACGGCGTGAACACGTACGGCGGCTCGGTCACGCATCCAGCAGTCGCCGAAGCTCTCGGCATCGAAGCGGTCGAGGTCAGTGACGCACTCGGGTTGCGATCCGGATGAAGTCGACGGGACAGCACTTCACGCTCGAAGACAGCGAGGACGCGCTCCTCGACGCCGACCGGCCGTTCGTCCCCGGCACGGCATCGGATGTCCTGCGCAACCGGGTGTTCCGTGTCGTGTTCTTCGGCGCGTTCGCATCGAACATCGGGACCTGGATGCAGAACGCGGTGCTCATGGGCTACGCGTACACGCTCACCCACAGCGCCACCTACGTCGGTCTCATCGTCTTCGCGCAGCTCGGCCCGTTGCTGCTGCTGTCGGTGGTCGGCGGTTGGATCGCCGACTTCGTCGACCGCCGCATGCTCCTCATCTGGGTGTCGGTCGAGCAGGCCTTGTTCTCCGTGGCGCTCGGGTTCGTCGTACGGTCGAGCGACCCGTCGCTTACGTTGATGTTCCTGATGGTGCTGGCGATCGGGATCGGCCAGGCGATCTTCGCGCCCGCATACAGCGCCCTCTTGCCGTCGTTGGTCGAGCGGGAGAACCTGGCGGCGGCGATCTCGCTCAACTCGGCGCAGATGAACGGGTCGCGCGTGATCGGGCCGGCCATCGGTGGTCTGCTGCTGCACGCGGTGGGCGCAAGCTGGGTCTTCTTCGGGAACGCGGCCACATACGCGTTCGTGATCGCCGCGATGGCGGTCGTGACCCTGCCGCCGCGCGTCGGTTTCGATGCCGAGAGCAGCAGCGGCTTTCGGCAGCTGACGATGGGATTTCGGGTGGCGCGGTCCGACCGTGTCGTCCGCCGGTGCCTCGTGACGATCTTCGTCTTCTCGGCCTTCGCGTTGACGTTCGTCGGCCAGTTGTCGGTCGTCGCCGAGGAGAACCTCGGGATCCTCGCTGACTCGGCCGGCTACGGATTGCTGTATGCGACGTTCGGTGTCGGCGCCGCGCTCGGCGCGCTGTCGATCGGGACCGTGCTCGCCCGCCGTCCGTTGAACTCTCTCGTCCGGATGGGACTGCTCGGTTACGCGATCGTGCTGGCCGTGTTCGCGTTGCTCCGCTCGCCAGGGCCTGCGTTCCTCGTGGTCGCGGTACTCGGCTTCTTCTACTTCGCGATGGTCACGTCGCTGTCGACCGCGCTACAGGAACGACTCGACGACAGTGTGCGCGGTCGGGTCCTGGCGTTGTGGATCATGGGCTTCGGAGGCACTGTCGGGCTCGGCAACCTCGTGGCCGGTCAGGTGATCGACGCGACCTCGGTGACGGCTGTGCTGCTCGTCAACGCCGCGGTCGCCGTCGTGCTCGCCTGGTACGCCGACGTCCGGGTTCCCGCGGGCGCACCCGCCCTCGTGGTCGCGCCCGCCGACTGACTCACTGGCAGCAGGAGCGCCGGCGTCAGTTCGACAGCGCGGACGCCAACACCTCGAGCCCCGCGACCCGGCTTGCCTTCACGAGCACGGCGTCTCCGTCTTCGGGGTGCAGAACGGCGAGCACGCCCTCGATGCCGTGGACCACGGGCACGCCGTAGTCGGGCGCGTCGACCGCGAGTGCATCGATACCGAGGTCCTTCGCGAGCCTCGCGATCCGCTGGTGTTCGGCGGGACCGGCCTCACCCAGTTCGGCCATCACGCCGAGCACGGCGATGCGCCGGCGAGCCGGCAGCGCCGCGAGTGAACGCAACGCCGCCTCGGTCGATGCAGGGTTGGCGTTGTAGGCGTCGTTGATCACGATGGCACCACTGGATGCGCGCCGGAGCTCCATGCGCCACGGTGAGATCGACGCCGTTGCCAATCCCGCGGCCACCTCTTCCGGCGTCACGCCCGTGGCGAGCGCGGCGGACGCCGCCGCGAGCGCATTGCTCACTTGGTGGAGACCGGCGACCGGCAAGCGCACAGACGCGTTGCCCCAGGGCGAGCGCAGTTCGAACGATGGCCGTAGCTCGTCGTCGACCTCGATCGCGGCTGCTGTCACGTCGACGCCGGTCGCATCGATGCCAAAGGTGATGACCTGGGCCGCTGTGCGCGACGCCATCGCCAGCACCAGCGGGCGATCCGCGTTGAGGATCGCCACGCCGCCGCCGGGCAGTGCCTCGACGAGCTCGCTCTTCGCAGCCGCGACCTCCTCGAGCGAGCCGAACAACTCCGTGTGCGCGAGCTCTACCGCAGTGACGATGCCGATCGTCGGGCGCGCGACGTCGCAGAGAAACGCGATGTGCCCGCGGCCTCGCGCTCCCATCTCGACCACTGTGACATCGGTGTCGTCGGGCGCGTTCGCGAGCGTGAGCGGCACGCCGAGTTCGTTGTTGAAGGACCGATCGTTGGCATGAGCCGAGTACCGCGGCGCGAGTGCGGCGCGGGTCAGGTCCTTCACGGTGGTCTTGCCCACAGAACCTGTGATGCCGATGACCCGGTCTGGCAGCCGCGTACGCGCGTGGCGACCGAGCGCGAGCAGCGCCGTTGCCGTGTCGGCCACGACCACAGCTGCAGTGGCCGCGTCTCGCGACGGCTGCGAAGTCAGATACGCGACCGCGCCGGCCCGCACGGCATCCGCGATGAACGCATGGCCGTCTCGCTCCGCAAGGATCGGGACGAACAGCGAACCTG
>DATAES010000001.1:0-3692 GCA_036257895.1 Acidimicrobiales bacterium | reverse complement strand
GTTCGCGAAAGACCGAGTTGTTGGTGGCGTCGCGCGTGACCGCGAGGGCTTCCGGCACCGGCACGCCGGCGTTCATCATCGACGCCAGGATGCGGCAGAAGCGCTCCACGATGGCGTGCTCGATGAGGTCACCGGCGACCGGTAGTCGGAGAAGTAACTGATCCTTCTTCGCTCGCCCTTTGAGGGTCCGGAAGTAGAGCATTGTCGCGACGATCGACGCCACGATGACCGCGACGATCAGCCAACCCCACCGACCCATGAAGTGGGAGAACGACAACAGAATGCGTGTCGGGAGCGGAAGCTCTGCGTTGAAGCTCTGGAAGAACGTCTCGAACCGCGGGAGGACGAACAACGTGAGGACGAGCACCACTACGACTGCCATCCCGAGAACGATGATCGGGTAGACGAGCGCGCTCCTCACCTTCTGGCGCACGTCGATGTCACGGTCGAGGTAGTCGGCGAGTTCGTCGAGCGCGACGTCGAGGTTTCCTGTGACTTCGGCTGAACGGAGGATCCCCAGATAGAACGGAGGGAAGACCTCTTCGTGACGGGCGGCAGCAGCGGAGAACGTGGAACCGCTCCGCAGCATTTCCATCATGTCGTCCAGAGCGGGCCGGAATACCTTGTCGGTCATCTCCGACGAGATGACCTCGAGCGCGGTGATGATCGGGATGCCCGCCCGGATGAAGACACCGAGTTGGCGGCTGAAGTGCATCAGGTCGCGGGCCTTGACCTTCTTCTTCGTGATCTCGTACTGGAGGACGCTCTTCTTCTCTGCCACCTGGATCGGGAGGAGGTCGCGTTCCGCCAGGTGCAGGTGGACGTCGCCGAGCGTCGCGGCGTCCTGGGTACCTGCGACGCGCGTCCCGTCGAGAGCGAGCGCAGTGAAGCTGTATTTCGGCATGCGGTCCGAACCTTTCGGGATTACAGCGCGTAGATAGTTCGGATGACTTCGGACAAAGTCGTGACGTCGCGGTCGACCAATCGCACGGCCTCTTCCTGCAACGTGCGCATCCCCTGCGAGACAGCCAGCCGGCGCAGTTCTTCCTGCGTGGCCCAGCCGACGACGAGACGCTTGATCTCAGGGGTGATGTGGAGCAACTCGTACACGCCGATGCGATCCTGGTAGCCGGTATCGGCGCAGAAGTTGCAGCCGGCGCCGTGCCAGAAGACGTCGCGCTCGGGGTCGGCGCCGCCGGACTCGACGTAGAACGCGAGCTCCTCCGCCGTCGGCGTGTACTGGGTCTTGCAGTTGTCGCAGATACGTCGGACGAGTCGTTGCCCGACGACCGCCAGCATCGACGAGGCAACGAGGAACGATTCGATACCCATGTCCAGCAGCCGGTGGAGCGCGGCGACCGCGTCGGTGGCATGCAGCGTCGACAGCACGAAGTGGCCGGTGAGCGCGGACTGCACGGCGATACGCGCCGTCTCTGGATCTCGGCACTCGCCGACGAGGATCACATCCGGGTCCTGCCGCAAGATCGACTTGAGACCAGTGGCGAAGTTGACGCCGACGGCTTCGCTCGTCTGGATCTGGTTGATCGACGGAAACACGTACTCGACCGGATCTTCGATCGTCATGATGTTGCGGTGCGGCTGGTTGATCTCGGCCAGCGACGCATAGAGGGTCGTGGTCTTGCCGCTACCGGTCGGTCCGGCGCAGAGCACCATGCCGAACGGCGAGCGCACGAGGCGAGAGAACGCTATGTGGGTGTCGTCCGGCATGCCGAGCTCGCCGAGCCGGATGAGCGACCGGCTCTTGTCGAGGAGACGCAACACGATCTTCTCGCCCCAGATCGTGGCGACGGTCGCCGTGCGGATGTCGACATCGCGACCGTCGACTTTCAATGTGAACTGTCCATCTTGTGGACGTCGGCGTTCGACGATGTTCATGCCCGCCATGATCTTGAGGCGGCTGATGAGGGCGGGCCCGATGTGGGCCGGCAGCGAGAGTGCGTCGTGCAGTGCGCCGTCGACGCGATAACGAACCCGGATCTCGTCGTCCTGCGGTTCCAGGTGCACATCGGAGGCACGGTCGCGTAGCGCCTGCGTCACGATCGAGTCGACGACCCGCACGACGGGAGCTGATGCCGCGGCATTGGTGAGGGCACCGTCGTTCGTGGCAAGACGCACCGGACGCTGCGCGTCGAAGGCAGCGACGAGCCGGTCGACGTGCTCCGTCGCTCGGTACGCGGTGTCGAGGGCTCTGCGCACTTGGCTGGCTGGAGCTATCCGGAACCTGACCGGCCTACCGAGGGCCTGAAGGACAGCTTTGCGCGCTTCCACGGTCGGGTCCGAGAGCGCGATCTCCACTCCGTCGTCGTCGGCGGCGAGCGGAACCGCCTGTGCGGCACGGGCGACGTGCTCGGGAAGGAGCGCGACGGTGGCGGCGTCGAGGTGCGCGTGTGCCAGGTCGGCCAGCGGGATCCCCAGCTGCTCGCCTAGGGCTCTCGCCAGCGCCGCATCGCTGATGAGTCCCCGGTCGATGAGCAGTTGCCCCAGCCGCCCCCCGCTGGCCGCCTGGTCCGCCAAGGCCTGCTCAAGGCTCGATTCGTCGACCGCGTTGTCGCGGAGGAGGATCTCGCCGAGGTAGGGCTGGTTGGCGTCCTTTTCGACCGGTGAATCAGGAACGACTGATGCCGCGCCTTCGGACGGGCCCGTCCCGGCCCTGCCGTTGCCGGCGCTCGCGCCGGCGCTATGAGCACCGTGAGAGGGCTTTCTCCGGCGGAGCACTCGTCCTGCCACCTCCATCATGTTGGCCGCGTTGACATCACCCTCGCGCCAACGACCTGTCAACGCTTACCCAACGAATTCCGACATTCCACGCGAGAGTGGTTGGACACTCACGAAGCGTGACATCACGCCCGCCGCCGATCGCGCGTCCCTCGCAGGTTACAGGGTGCGCCAGGCTCTCACGTGCGCGGGGCTCTGGTCGCCGTGCAGCGTTGCCGCTCGCTCGTCGGGGACCGGCGGCCCCGGCGTGAGTGCCAGCGGGAGGACGCCGGCCCAGTGCTCGAGCCCGAGGTCGTCTTCGTCCTCGATGGGCGGACCGGTGCGGACCTTCGCTGACACTTCATCGATCGGAAGTCGCACCACCAGCGTCGCTCGCAACTCTTCGGCTGTGGGCGGCCTGGTGTCGCCACTCCGCCCGGGGATCAAGTGTTCGAGGATTGCCATCACGGCGGCACGCTTGTCGTCCTCATCGCGCACCGCCTCGGCGGTTCCGAAGAGCATGACGGATCGATAGTTCATCGAGTGGTGGAAGGCGGAACGCGACAGCACCAGACCGTCGAGCAACGTCACCGTGATGCACGCCTCGGCTCCACCGGCGAGCGAACGCAGAGCGAAGTTGCCGGTCGCACCATGCACGTAGACGTGATCATCGACGCGAGCGAAGGCGGTCGGCACGACCCACGGCCGTCCGTCGACGGAGAATCCCACGTGACACAGCAGTGCTTCGTCGAGGATCGCGTGGACGGTTGCTCGGTCGTAGCGTCCCCTCTCCGCCTTCCGGCGTACTCGAGTCCGATCGGTGGGCGGGGCGACGCTCGGCATCGATGGATGGTGGCCGATGCTCGTCAATCGGACCGCACAATTTTCGGTTGACGACCGAACACCAGTTCGATAGCGTGTCGCCGTGATGGCGATCCTCGAACACTTGATCCCCGGACGCAGTGGCGGCACCAGGC